>NZ_JBWKES010000003.1:0-8083 GCF_056435325.1 Streptomyces sp. NPDC043952 | reverse complement strand
AGTAGCGAAGGAAGAAGGAAAAACAAATAAAAACAAACCCCCCCCCCCCCCCCCCCCCCCCCCCCCCCCCCCCCCCCCCCCCCCCCCCCCCCCCCCCCCCGGCCCGGTGCGTTGTCCGAAGCCGCCGGGTGCGCCGGATCCGCCGGTGTGGCGCGACCGCCTGGCGTCCCGTCCGCTCAGTCCTCTCCGCGCACGATGGTCTCCTCGGGGCCGTCCGCCTGCCGCCGGGGGCCGGTGCGGTCCAGGACGGCGGGGACGCAGGTACGTATCCCCAGCTCCCGCCGGTCCCGTCGGCTGTGCGCCCGGACCACCCCGTCTCGGTCTCCGGTGCGCCCGGCTTCCCGGTCGTCTGCGCGATCACGTCGTGTCATCCACCCTCTGCGTCCTGCGGCCGGCGGGCCGAAGCGTCGGCACCCGCGGACCTGTCCGAATCGTTCCGCCACGGGTAACCGTCCGGCCCGCCCGGCAAACGCCGCCGCGCGGCCGGGCCGCTCAGGTACGGCCGCCGCCACCGCCGCCGAAGGACCCGCTGGAGCCGGGCGACCAGCGCGGACGCCGCTGGTCGTCGGCGCGCTGGGAGCGGATGTTGCCGAGCTGGTGCGGGGTGAGCCGCTCGCTCTCGTCGCCGGCCTGCGGCACATCGCGGGGCTCGCGCATCTCGCTGGTCTCGTGCACCGGGCCCGTCGGCGGCAGCTTGGGCTGCTCGTCCGGGCGCGGCGGGGCGGGCTCGCGCTGGCGTACCTTGAAGCCCAGCCGGAACGCCCAGATCAGGCCGGCGACCAGGACGACCCCGGCGACCAGGATGAGGACGTAACCGAAGGCCTGCCGGCCGGTGGCCGCTTCGTACATGGCAGTGTTCATGGACGCCGGGTACCCGCAGGAGGGGGACGGATACCAGCCCGCACGTGGGCCTTTTCCGCGGCCGTCCGTCAGCCCCCCGGCGGTCTGCGCTCCTGCTCCGCCACGGCGCGCGCCACCTCGGCCTCGATGTCGGCGCGCGGGCGGCCCGTCTCCTTCGCGTACTCGCTCACCGCGGTCTGCACATCGCGGGCGAGGTCGCGCCAGGCCCGCAGGGCGGTCTCGTAGGTGCCCGACTGGGCGCCGGTCATGCCCCGTTCGGCCGGCGGGCCGTACGTCTCGCGCAGGTCCTCGACCGTGGCGTGGGCCGCGTCGGCCGCCCGCTGCTTCTGCACCAGTTCTTCGAAGGTGTGTGCCACCCCATCGAATCTAGGCGCGGTCCGCCCGGCGCGCCTGTCCAGGGCCCGCCGAGCCTTCCGGCATGACCGGGGTCGGCGGGGGGTACCTGGGCTGGTTCGCCGCAAGACGACCGCCGGAGCGCACCGGAAGACGACTGTGGTGCCGATACGCTCCGGAACCGATCGACAGCGGTCGGTTTCCGTCGCATACCGGAAGCCCTGCTTCAGGGAATCTGCACATTGAATGCTCAACCACGCCACGGCGGTCAGCGCTTCTGCATATCCGCGCGCCCGCACCCGCCCCCGGTGCGCGCGCAGGCCGAACGCGGCGCCCGAGGCAAGCCCGCGGCCGCGACGATGCCGTGCGGCATGTGAAAAAGTCGCCGACAAGCCGTGCCCGTGCCTGCACCGTTGGACCCGCTCGTGGCACAAGTCCCCTGGTGAGAGCCCTGATCGAGTGGAAGCGCGGTCGGCCCGCGTGCTTTGATCCTTCGCACCGCGGGGGGCCGACGGGCCCCGGCGACGGAGCCTGCCACCCGCGGCCGCGGCCCTCCTCCTGACGATCGGACGGGCCGTTCTCCCCCCTTGTGAATACCCATATGAAGGGAAGTTCCATCATGAACTCCACCCCCCAGGTCGAGACCGCCGAGATCGCCGACGCCGAGCTGGACGCCGTCTCCGGTGGTCTCCAGGTGAACGCCCTCAACACCGTGACCGGCGCCGTCGACGGCATCGCCCCGGTCTCCGGCCTGGCCAACACGGCCATCGGCACGGTCGAGGGTGTCACCGGCCTGAACGTGGCCCCGGTCACCAACCTGGTCGCCGGTCTCTGACCGAGCCTTTCTTACCCCCCGTCGGTCCCGGAGCCGTCCCCCGGCTCCGGGGCTCTCGGGCGCCCCGACACATCCGTGACTCCCCCACAGGTGAGGGACGTTCCGTGCAGTTCCGCCAACAGGCCCTCGCCAAGCTCCAGTCGCCCCAGGAGCTGGACCTTCCGGTGCGGCTCGCCCGCCCGCAGGGCCGGCTCGCGCTCGGTGTCACCGTCGCCGTCATGGCCGCGGCCTCCGTCTGGGCGGTGACCGGTTCGGTCGCCTCCACGGTGAGCGCGGGCGCCATCCTCACCCACGGCGAGGGCAGTTATGTGCTCCAGAGCCCCGTGGCGGGGCAGGTGACGGCCGTCCTCGCCCGGCAGGGCGCACGGCTGCCCGCGAACGCCCCCGTGGTCAAGGTCCGTACCGCGCAGGGCGATTCGGTCGTCCGCACGGTCGCCGCGGGCCGGATCACCACGCTCGCCGCCACCCTCGGGCAGATCGTGCAGACCGGCACCGACGTGGCCGCCGTCGAGAAGGTCGCCCACGCGGACGACCCGCTGTACGCGACCGTGTACGTGCCCGCCGAGAGCGCCGCCGCCATCCCCGCGCACGCCCCCGTGGACCTCACCGTCTCCTCCGTGCCGGCGCAGCGCTACGGCGTGCTGCGCGGCGAGGTGCGCTCGGTGGACCGGTCCGCGCAGTCCGCGCAGTCGATCGCCGCGTTCCTCGGCGACAGCCAGCTCGGCCGCCAGTTCACGAAGGACGGCCGCCCGGTCGCCGTGACCGTGCGGCTGGCCGACTCGCGGGCGACCAGGAGCGGTTACCGGTGGTCGACCGCCGGGGGGCCGCCGTTCCGGCTGGACTCCATGACCCTCGCCTCCGCCTCCATCCGGCTGGCCGACCAGCACCCCGTCGATTGGCTGCTCCCGTGACGTCCGCTCCCCCGCAGAGCCGCGGCCGCAGACGCGCCGCCCCCGCCCGGCGTCCGGCCCCCAAGTCCCGTACTCGCGCGGCACGTACGCCCACCGTGCTCCAGATGGAGGCCGTCGAGTGCGGCGCCGCCTGCCTCGCGATGGTCCTCGGCCACTACGGCCGGCACGTCCCGCTGGAGGAGCTGCGCATCGCCTGCGGGGTCTCCCGCGACGGCTCGCGCGCCAGCAACCTGCTGAAGGCGGCCCGCGGTTACGGCCTGACCGCCAAGGGCATGCAGATGGACCTGGCCGCCCTCGCCGAGGTGCGCGCCCCGGCCATCCTGTTCTGGGAGTTCAACCACTACGTCGTCTACGACGGTATGGGCCGCCGCCTCGGCCGGCGCGGCATCCACATCAACGACCCCGCCAAGGGCCGCCGTTTCGTGCCGCTGGACGAGTTCGACGGCAGCTTCACCGGTGTCGTCCTGGTGCTGGAGCCCGGCCCGGACTTCACGCGGGGCGGGCGCAGGCCGGGCGTGCTCGGCGCGCTGCCGGCCCGGCTGCGCGGCACCGCGGGCACCCTGCCCGCCGCGGTGCTGGCCAGCCTGCTGCTGGTCGCGGTCGGCGCGGCCGTACCCGCGCTGAGCCGCACCTACATCGACACGTACCTGATCGGCCATCAGACCTCGCTGCTGGGCGTGCTGTTCACCTCGATGGCCGCCTGTGTGCTGCTCACGCTGGTGCTGACCTGGCTCCAGCAGGCCAACCTGCTGCACGGCCGGATCATCTCCTCCACCCTGACCAGCGCCCGCTTCCTGCGCCATCTGCTGCGGCTGCCGGTGACGTTCTTCGCCCAGCGCTCCCCCGCCGACCTGGTGCAGCGCCTCCAGTCCAACGACCAGGTGGCGGAGACCCTGGCCCGCGATCTGGCGGCGGCCGGCGTGGACGCGATCGTGGTCGTGCTGTACGCGGTGCTGCTGTACACCTACGACCCGCAACTGACGTTCCTCGGCATCGGCGTGGCCCTGCTGAACCTCCTCGCCATGCGGCTGGTCGGGCGGCTGCGCGCGACGCGCACGGCCAAGCTGCGCGCGGACACCGCCCGGCTGACCAACACGGCGTACACCGGGCTCCAGTTGATCGAGACGATGAAGTCGACCGGCGGCGAGGACGGGTACTTCCGCAAGTGGGCCGGGCAGCACGCCGCCACGCTGGAGGAGCAGCAGCGCCTCGGGGTGCCGAGCGCCTGGCTCGGGATCGTCGCCCCGACGCTGGCCACGTTCAACAGCGCGCTGATCCTGTGGATCGGCGGTCTGCGCGCCGTCGAGGGGCAAATCTCGGTGGGTCTGCTGGTGGCCTTCCAGGCGCTGGTCACCCGCTTCACCGCGCCGCTGACCCGGCTCAACGGGGTGGCGGGCCGCATCCAGGACTTCGCCGCCGACGTGGCCCGCCTGAAGGACGTGGAGAACTTCCAGCCCGATCCGCTCTACGCGCGGCCCGCGGCCGGCGGCGAGACGCGCCGGCTGCGCGGGCAAGTGGAGCTGGAGAACGTCACGTTCGGCTACAGCCCGCTGGACAAGCCGCTGCTGACCGGCTTCGACCTGACCGTGGGCCCCGGCCGGCAGGTGGCGCTGGTGGGCGGCTCGGGCAGTGGCAAGTCCACGGTGTCCAGGCTGATTTCGGGCCTGTACGCGCCGTGGGACGGGGTGATCCGCATCGACGGGCGGCGCCTGGAGGACATCCCGCGCGGGGCGCTCGCCGCCTCCGTCTCCTTCGTGGACCAGGAGGTGTTCCTCTTCGAGGGCTCGGTGCGCGACAACATCGCCCTGTGGGACCCGTCGATCCCGGACGAGGCGGTCGTCGAGGCGCTGAAGGACGCGGCCCTGTACGAGGTGGTGGCGCGGCGGCCCGGCGGCATCCACGGCAAGGTCGAGCAGGACGGCCGCAACTTCTCCGGCGGGCAGCGCCAACGCCTGGAGATCGCGCGGGCGTTGGTGCGCGGGCCCAGCGTCCTGGTGCTGGACGAGGTGACCAGCGCGCTGGACGCGCAGACCGAGCTGGTGGTGATGGACAACCTGCGCCGGCGCGGCTGCGCCTGTGTGGTGATCGCGCACCGGCTGAGCACGGTCCGCGACAGCGACGAGATCGTCGTGCTCCAGCACGGCACGGTGGTCGAACGCGGGCGGCACGCCGAGCTGGTGGCGCGCGGCGGCGCGTACGCAGCGCTGGTCAGGGAGCGTTGATGACGTCCGTGCGGCAGGGGTACGACGGGGACCTGGTGCTCGGGGCGCTGGGCGGGCTCGGCAGCCGGGTCGACTGCGCCGGGTTCACCCGTCTCGACCTGGAGGGCCCCCGGGTGCTGTGGCTGGTGGCGGCCGGCGCCCTGGACCTGTTCGCGGTGGACGCCGGGCAGCAGGGCCACTGGCACCATCTGGGCCGGCTGGAGGCGGGCGCGCTGCTGCTCGGCCCGGTCGCGGGCCCCCGGCACACCCTGGTGGCCCGCCCGGTGCGGGACTGCGTGGTGCACCGGGTGAACCTGCGCGAGCTGTACCAGCAGGCGGGCACCGAGACCTGGTCGTACGACGAGTACGGGCGGCCGCAGTACGTACCGCCCGCGTCCAGCCCCCTGGAGTACGCCCTCGCGCTCGGCGTCGGCCGCGGCCTGTCCGTCCTCTTCCAGGCGCCGCTGGCCGAGGAGCGGCCCGAAGTCCCCGCGGACGACGACGTGTTCTGGATGCAGGTGCCGCCCGGCAGCGTCCGGTACGGCTCCCTGTACGGCGCTCAGGCCGCCGCCGATCTGCTGGTGGACCCGGCGCTGTGGCAGTCGCTGGTCGACCAGCAGTACCGGCTGCTGACCGCGCTGGACCGCTGGATCGAGCAGCTGGAGCGCGGCCACGAGACGCGAACGGCCGCCGGGATCAAGGCGGGTGAGGCGGCGGGCGTCCAGGCGGACCGCACCCTGCTGGCCTCGATCGGCCGCCGCCCGCGGCGTCCGGCGACGGCCGCCGACGCCGATGCCACCTACGCGGCCTGCGCGCTGGTCGCCCAGGCCGCCCGGATCACGCTCGCCGAACCCGCGCGCGGCGGCACCGGGAGCGAGCGCCTCGACCCGGTCGAGCGGGTGGCGCTGGCCTCGCGGGTGCGCACCCGCGCGGTCCGTCTCGAAGGCCGCTGGTGGCGGGAGAACGTGGGCCCGCTGGTGGGGCGGCGGACGCTGTCCGGGGCGCCGGTCGCCCTGCTGTGGCGGCGCGGCGGCTACGCGGCCGTCCACCCCGGCACCGGCCGGGAGACCCCCGTGGGCAAGGGGAACGCCGGGGAGTTCGAGCCGCGCGCGGTGATGTTCTACCGGCCGCTGCCCGACAAGGCGCTCTCCCCGCTCGGCCTGCTCCGGTTCACGCTCGGCGGCGCCCGCGGCGATCTGGTCGCCCTGCTGCTCTCGGGCCTGGTGACGGTGGCGATCGGCGCGCTGGTGCCCGTCGCCACCGGCAGGGTGCTCGGCGAGTACGTGCCGCGGGCCGAGACGGGCCTGATCGTCCGGGTGTGCCTGGCGGTGCTGGTGAGCGGGGTGGTGTCGGCGGCGTTCACGCTGCTGGAGAACCTGTCGATCCTGCGCCTGGAGGGGCGGATCGAGGCGGCGCTGCAACCGGCCGTCTGGGACCGGCTGCTGCGGCTGCCCACCCGGTTCTTCACCCAGCGCTCCACGGGCGAACTCGCCAGCGCGGCCATGGGGATCAGCGCGATGCGCCGGATGCTGGCGGGGGTCGGCCCGGTGGTCGCCCAGTCGGTGACGGTCGGCGCGATGAACCTCGGTCTGCTGCTGTGGTACAGCGTGCCGATGGCGCTCGCGGCGATCGGCATGCTGGCCGTCATCGCCGTGGTGTTCCTGGGGCTCGGGCTGTGGCAGGTGCGCTGGCAGCGGCGTCTGACGGCGCTCGGCAACCGGCTGAACAACCAGGCGTTCCAGACCCTGCGGGGGCTGCCCAAGCTGCGGGTGGCGGCCGCCGAGAACTACGCGTACGCCGCCTGGGCGCGGGAGTTCGCGCGCAGCCGGGAGCTCCAGCAGAAGGCCGGACGGATCAAGAACCTCACCGCCGTGCTCGGCGCGGTGTATCTGCCGGTGTGCTCGCTGCTGATGTTCATGCTGCTGGCGGGACCGGCGAGGGGCACGCTGTCGGCGGCGGACTTCCTCACCTTCAACACCTCGGTGACGATGGTGCTGGCCTCGGTCACCCAGCTGACCGGCGCGCTGGTGTCGGCGGTGGCCGCGCTGCCGCTGTTCGAGGAGATCCGGCCGGTCCTGGAGGCCGCCCCCGAGGTCCGCGCCGCGAGCACCCGGCCGGGTCCGCTGTCCGGGGCGCTGGAGGCCCGCAAGGTGTCCTTCCGGTACTCCGAGGACGGCCCGCTCGTCCTGGACGACGTGTCCTTCGCCATCCGGCCGGGCGAGTTCGTCGCGGTGGTCGGCCCCAGCGGCTGCGGCAAGTCCACGCTGCTGCGGCTGCTGATCGGCTTCGACCGGCCGCTGTCCGGCAGCGTCCTGTACGACGGCCAGGACCTCGCCGCCCTCGACCAGTCGGCGGTGCGCCGCCAGTGCGGGGTGGTGCTCCAGCACGCCCAGCCGTTCACCGGGTCCCTCCTGGACGTCATCTGCGGCGCCGAGCCGTACACCCCCGAGGAGGCGATGGCGGCGGCGGAGATGGCGGGGCTCGCGGAGGACATCGCGCGGATGCCGATGGGCCTGCACACCATCGTCTCCGGCAGCGGCTCGGTCTCCGGCGGGCAGCGCCAGCGGCTGATGATCGCCCAGGCGCTGATCCGCCGCCCCCGCATCCTCTTCTTCGACGAGGCGACCAGCGCCCTCGACAACGACACCCAGCGCGTCGTCATCGACAGCACCCGCAAGCTGAACGCCACCCGCGTCGTCATCGCCCACCGGCTGTCCACGGTGCTGGACGCGGACCGGGTGATCGTGATGGAGGCCGGCCGCGTGGTCCAGCAGGGCAGCCCGGCCGACCTCCTCGCGGACCCCACGGGACGCCTGCACGAACTGGTGCGACGGCAACTGGCCTAGCTGTTCTGTCCGGGGAGGTTGTGGACGGGTGAGCCAGGTCTCGGCTGAGGGATCTTGAACAGGTGAGGGCCTTCCGGTTCGGTGTGGATTGCGACG
>NZ_JBWKES010000002.1:295267-418802 GCF_056435325.1 Streptomyces sp. NPDC043952 | reverse complement strand
CACCACCCCCCAGGTCATCTGTTCGACAGGGGGCAACAGTCATGCCGGGCCCGGAGGCCAGCGGCCCTCTTACAGGACCGCGAAGAAGATAACGGAGCAGGCTTGGTCCGTTGTGGGTGGGGCGCCGGGGGGTTTCCGCCGTGTCTGTCGGCTGGGGGAGCGCGGGCGCAGGAGGCTCGTTCTGCCGGGTGGCGCGTCCGGTCCGGTCCGTTGTGGTGGGGCGCCGGGTGGGGGCTCCTGCGCCGAAACTGTCGGCTGGGGGATGTGCGTCGACGGCTCGGTCGGAGCCTTGCGGGGCCCCGGTGGCTTCTCCACGGAAACAGGCCTGGTGGCGGGCGCCGCAGGCTCGGTCGGCTGGGTTGGGCGTCCTGCCGGGGGTCTCGGTGGCCCCCATTCGAAACGGTGGGAGGAGCGTAGGGGCTCGGTCGGTGGGGAGCTGCCGCGCGCGGAGCACCGCCGACGGACGGCTGCCGCAGGCGGAGCGTTCCGTCAGACGCCGCCCCCCGGAACGCGCGGTCGCCGCACGTCCCGTCACCCGGCAAGCCGCTGGACCGCGAAGCGCATGCGCGGCAGCCCCTTGACGGCGCCGGGGACCGGGACGCCCCGGCGGCCACCCAGCAGCCGACCGAGTCGGGTGGTGGGTGGGCATAGGGGCGGAGCCCACAGGAGGCGGTGCGTGCAGCACGGTGCCCTCACTGGCCCCGGCCGAAAAACAAGGGCCCCGAACCCAGCCAACCCTGGATCCGAGGCCCCTGCCAAGACGCCGTCACGGCAACTGCGCCGCCCGCGCCTCCCGCCGGTTGTCGCGGAAGTTGTTCACCCTCCGCGCCGTCGCGAACAGCGGGATCACCGCGCCCATGACCAGCTGGAGCGCACACCCCGTCTGGAGGAGCAGCTGACCGCTGGGCGCGTCGAAGGCCCAGGCCGCCAGGAGACCCATGGACAGCACGATCCAGGACAGCATCGCCCCGGCGAGACGCCCCCGCGGCTTCGGGTACTCGACCCGGCTCACCATCAGCCACGCCGTACCGACGATCGCCAGCAGCGTCGCCACGAACGGCAGCTCAAGCAGCACGATCGAGACGACGGTGAGCGCCCCGAACGGCGAGGGCATCCCCTGGAACACGCCGTCCTTCATCGTCACGCACGAGAAGCGGGCGAGCCGCAGGACGACGGCCAGGAGCACCACGATCGCCCCGAGCGCCGCCACTCTCTGGTGCGCGTCGTCCGCGACCATGCCGTAGACGAGGACGAAGTACGCCGGCGCCAGGCCGAAGCTGATCAGGTCGGACAGGTTGTCCAGCTCCGCGCCCATCGGTGAGGACCGCAGCTTGCGCGCCACCAGCCCGTCGAAGAGGTCGAACACCGCCGCGCAGAGCATCAGGATGACCGCCGTGGCCGCGCTGTGGCGGGCCATGCCGGACTCCTGGCTGCCGGTGAGGTGCGGGATCAGGATGCCGGTGGTGGTGAAGTACACCGCCATGAACCCGCACGTGGCGTTGCCGAGCGTGAGGGTGTCCGCTATCGACAGGCGGAGCGAGAGCGGCATCTCCTCCTCTTCGCCCACCTCGTCGGCCTCGGGCACCCAGTTCGCCTGGGTCTCCGGATCAATCACGGTCAATGCGAGTCACCCCAGCCACGGTCTTCTGTCCGACCTCGACCGCCACCTCCACGCCCTCGGGCAGGTAGAGATCGACACGCGAGCCGAAGCGGATCAGACCGATACGGTCGCCCTGCTCGACCTTCGTGCCCGACGGGATGTAGGGCACGATACGGCGGGCCACCGCGCCGGCGATCTGGATCATCTCGATGTCGCCGAGTTCGGTGTCGAAATGCCAGACTACGCGCTCGTTGTTCTCGCTCTCCTTGTTGAAAGCCGGAACAAAGCCGCCGGGGATGTGCTCGACCGACGTCACCGTGCCCGCGAGCGGCGCGCGGTTGACATGAACATTGAGCGGGCTCATGAAGATGGCGACGCGGGTGCGCCCGTCCTTCCAGGGCATGATGCTCTGCACCACACCGTCGGCCGGGGAGATGACCCGGCCCTCGGCGATCTCTCGCTCGGGGTCGCGGAAGAACCACAGCATGCCCGCCGCGAGCGCGGTGGCGGGCACGGCGACGGCCTTGGCGGCGCCCGAGCGGCGGGCGCGGGCCAGGCTGAGGGCTGCGGTGGCGACGGTCGGGAGAAGCCACGGCGATGCTCCGCGCGCGAGGCGTACGCCGGCTCGGCTGTCGCGAGGTGCAGAGGTTTGGCTGTGGGGCATGGATGACCTTCGTAGCGGATGATGCCGCGCAAGACGGGGGACGGCGGCTTTCCGGGATCGTACCGGTCGCGGGCCACAACTGGGCAAGCCAGGAAGCCGAGTCGGCGGCCGAAGACCGGCTGAACAACGTCTACGGGGTGTGATCTTCCCCTCGAAGAAAACACCCCTTATACGGACAATCAGCCCTGGAATCGATACTCTTCGAGCAACCTGCGGCCGATGATCATTTTCTGGATCTCGGCGGTACCTTCACCGATGAGCAGCATCGGCGCCTCCCGGTACAGGCGCTCGATCTCGTACTCCTTGGAGAAACCGTACCCGCCGTGGATGCGGAAGGCGTCCTCCACGACCTCCTTGCAGTACTCCGAGGCGAGGTACTTCGCCATGCCCGCCTCCAGGTCGTTACGCTGCCCGGAGTCCTTCTTGCGCGCCGCGTTGACCATCATCGCGTGCGCGGCCTCGACCTTGGTCGCCATCTCGGCCAGCTTGAACTGGATGGCCTGGTGCTGGGCGATCGGCTTGCCGAAGGTGTGCCGCTGCTGGGCGTACTGGACGCCGAGCTCGAAGGCGCGCTGGGCGACGCCGCAGCCACGGGCCGCGACATTGACCCGGCCGACCTCCACGCCGTCCATCATTTGGTAAAAACCTCGGCCGGTGACCCCGCCGAGCACCCGATCGGCCGGGATCCGCAGCCCGTCCATGATCAGCTCGGTGGTGTCGACGCCCTTGTAGCCCATCTTCTCGATCTTGCCGGGGATGGTGAGCCCCGGCCGGACCTCGCCGAAGCCCGGCTCCTTCTCGACCAGGAAGGTGGTCATCGACTTGTGCGGGGCCGTGCCCTCCGGGTGGCCCTCGTCGCTGCGCACCAGGACGGCCACGAGGGACGACGTGCCGCCGTTGGTCAGCCACATCTTCTGGCCGGTCAGGACGTACTCGTCGCCGTCCTGCACGGCCTTGGAGCTGATCGCCGACACGTCGGAGCCCAGCGCCGGCTCCGACATCGAGAAGGCGCCCCGGATGTCACCGGCCGCCATCCGCGGCAGGAAGTGGTCCTTCTGCTCCTGCGTGCCGTGCTGCTTGAGCATGTACGCGACGATGAAGTGGGTGTTGATGATGCCGGACACCGACATCCAGCCGCGGGCGATCTCCTCCACGCACAGCGCGTAGGTGAGCAGCGACTCGCCCAGACCCCCGTACTCCTCGGGAATCATCAGACCGAACAGGCCCAGCTCCTTGAGGCCGTCCACGATCTGCTGCGGGTACTCGTCGCGGTGCTCCAGCTCGGTGGCGACCGGGATGATCTCCTTGTCGACGAAGTCCCGGACGGTGGAGACGATCTCCTGCTGGACGTCGGTCAGACCGGCGGTCTGGGCGAGACGGGCCATGTCTAGTTCTCCTGCTGATTCAGCTCGGGACCAGGGGTGTCGTCCCGCAGGGGCGTCGTTTGAGGGTGGTGGTGGGAGACGGGCGGGCGGCCCGGCTGCTCGCCGCCGCGCTCCTTGATGTACGTCTCGGTCGGCACCATCACCTTGCGGCGGAAGACGCACACCAGGGTGCCGTCCTGCTTGTAGCCCTTGGTCTCGACGTAGACGATGCCGCGGTCGTTCTTCGACTTCGACGGCCACTTGTCCAGCACGGTCGTCTGGCCGTAGATCGTGTCGCCGTGGAAGGTCGGCGCCACGTGCTTGAGCGACTCGATCTCCAGGTTGGCGATCGCCTTGCCGGAGATGTCCGGCACGGACATGCCGAGCAGCAGCGAGTAGATGTAGTTCCCGACGACGACGTTCTTGCCGAAGTCCGTCGTCTTCTCCGCGTAGTTGGTGTCCATGTGGAGCGGGTGGTGGTTCATGGTGAGGAGACAGAACAGGTGGTCGTCGTACTCCGTGACCGTCTTGCCCGGCCAGTGCTTGTACGTCGCCCCGACCTCGAACTCCTCGTAGGTGCGTCCGAACTGCATCGTGCTCAGGGCTCCTCAGCTGGCGGGGATCTCGAACGTGGTGGTGCGGCGCATACCCGCCGCCCGCCCCTTGCCGGCGATGACCAGGGCCATCTTGCGGCTGGCCTCGTCGATCATCTCGTCGCCGAGCATCGCGGAGCCCTTCTTGCCGCCGGCCTCGGACGTGTAGTAGTCGTACGCGTCCAGGATCAGCTCGGCGTGGTCGTAGTCCTCCTGGGACGGCGAGAAGATCTCGTTGGAGGCCTCGACCTGGCCCGGATGCAGCACCCACTTGCCGTCGAAGCCGAGTGCGGCGGCGCGCCTCGCGACCTCGCGGTAGCCGTCGACGTTGCGGATCTGGAGGTAGGGGCCGTCGATCGCCTGGAGGTCGTTGGCGCGGGCGGCCATCAGGATCTTCATCAGGATGTAGTGGTAGGCGTCCGCCGGGTAGCCGGGCGGCTGCTCGCCCACGACCAGGGACTTCATGTTGATGGAGGCCATGAAGTCGGCCGGGCCGAAGATGATGGTCTCCAGGCGCGGGGAGGCCTGCGCGATCGCGTTGACGTTGTTCAGGCCCTGCGCGTTCTCGATCTGCGCCTCGATGCCGATCCGGCCGACCTCGAAGCCCATCGTCTTCTCGATCTGGGTGAGCAGCAGGTCGAGCGCCACGATCTGCTCGGCGTTCTGCACCTTCGGCAGCATGATGCAGTCGAGGTTCGGCCCGGCGCCCTCGACAACCGTCACGACGTCGCGGTACGTCCACTCGGTCGTCCAGTCGTTGACCCGGACCACCCGCGTCTTGCCCGTCCAGTCGCCCTCGTTGAGGAACTTGACGATGGTGTGCCGCGCCTCGGGCTTGGCGAGCGGGGCGCACGCGTCCTCCAGGTCCAGGAAGACCTGGTCCGCCGGCAGGCCCTGCGCCTTCTCCAGGAAGCGCGGGTTGCTGCCCGGCACGGCGAGACAGGAGCGCCGCGGGCGCAGGCGGTTGACGGTCGTCATGCGGGGACCTCCAGGGGGTCGAGCTTGTTCGCGGTCCGGATCTCGTCGACGATGCGGCCGATGATCCCGGTGATGTCGAAGTCCTTCGGGGTGAAGACGGCGGCCACTCCGGCTGCCCTGAGCTGCTCGGCGTCACCGTTCGGGATGATGCCACCTGCGATCACCGGTATATCTGTGGCACCCGCCACACGCAGGCGCCGGAGCACGTCCGGGACCAGCTCGGCGTGCGAGCCGGACAGGATCGACAGGCCGACCGCGTGCACGTCCTCGGCGAGGGCCGCGTCCACGATCTGCTCGGGGGTGAGCCGGATGCCCTGGTAGACCACTTCGAAGCCGGCGTCGCGGGCCCGTACGGCGATCTGCTCGGCCCCGTTGGAGTGCCCGTCCAGGCCGGGCTTGCCGACCAGGAAGCGCAGCTTGCCGACGCCCAGGTCGCGGGCGGTGGCGTCCACCTTGGCGCGGACCTCGGCGAGCGCCGAGCCGGCCTCGACGGGCACCGCCACCGGCGCGGAGGAGACCCCGGTGGGCGCCCGGTACTCGCCGAACACCTCGCGCAGCGCCCCCGCCCACTCGCCGGTCGTGGCCCCGGCGCGGGCGCACTCCAGGGTGGCCTCCATCAGGTTCTCGGTGCCGCGTGCCGCCTCCTTCAGCCGCTCCAGCGCCTTGCAGGGGCGCGGATGGTTGAACGGCGGCTGGTAGCGGGTGTCCCGCCACTGCTGGAGCGCGGCGACGACCCGTGCCTCGACCGCCGGGTCCACCGTCTGGATCGCGGTGTCCAGGTCGGCGGTGAGCGGGTTGGGCTCGGTGCCCTCGAAGGCGTTGACACCGATGATCTTCTCTTCGCCGGACTCGATCCGGGCCCGGCGCTCGGCGTGCGAGGCGACCAGCTGGGACTTCAGATAGCCGGACTCGACGGCGGCCATCGCGCCGCCCATCTCCTCGATCCGCGCCATCTCCGCCAGCGAGTCGGAGACCAGCTGCGCCACCTTGGCCTCGATCACCTTCGAGCCGTCGAAGATGTCCTCGTACTCCAGCAGATCGCTCTCGTAGGCGAGCACCTGCTGGATGCGCAGGCTCCACTGCTGGTCCCAGGGGCGGGGCAGGCCCAGCGCCTCGTTCCAGGCCGGGAGCTGGACGGCACGCGCGCGGGCGTCCTTGGACAGCGTCACGGCCAGCATCTCCAGGACGATCCGCTGGACGTTGTTCTCCGGCTGCGCCTCGGTCAGACCGAGGGAGTTGACCTGGACGCCGTAGCGGAAGCGGCGCTGCTTGGGGTTCTCGATGCCGTACCGCTCGCGGGTCACCTGGTCCCAGATGCGGCCGAACGCCCGCATCTTGCACATCTCCTCGATGAAGCGCACGCCCGCGTTCACGAAGAAGGAGATCCGGGCGACCACGTCGCCCATGCGCTCCTGCGGCACCTGGCCGCTGTCGCGCACGGCGTCCAGCACGGCGATCGCGGTGGACATCGCGTACGCGATCTCCTGCACCGGCGTGGCCCCGGCCTCCTGAAGGTGGTAGCTGCAGATGTTGATCGGGTTCCACTTCGGGATGTGGGACACCGTGTACGCGATCATGTCCGTCGTCAGGCGGAGCGAGGGTCCCGGCGGGAAGACGTGCGTGCCGCGGGACAGGTACTCCTTGACGATGTCGTTCTGGGTCGTGCCCTGGAGCTTGGTGATGTCCGCGCCCTGCTCCTCGGCGACGACCTGGTAGAGCGCCAGCAGCCACATGGCGGTGGCGTTGATCGTCATCGAGGTGTTCATCTGCTCCAGGGGGATGTCCTGGAACAGCCGGCGCATGTCACCGACGTGCGAGACGGGCACGCCCACCCGGCCGACCTCGCCGCGGGCGAGGATGTGGTCGGGGTCGTAGCCGGTCTGCGTCGGCAGGTCGAACGCCACCGACAGACCGGTCTGGCCCTTGGCGAGGTTGCGCCGGTACAGCTCGTTGGACGCCTCGGCCGTCGAGTGGCCGGCGTACGTCCGCATCAGCCACGGACGATCCTTCTTCTTCTGCGCCTGACGCTCAGTCATCTACGGCTCTCAGACGTTCCGGAAACGGTTGATGGCGTCGATGTGCTTCGCCCGCATCTCCTCGTCGCGCACGCCCAGACCTTCCTCGGGGGCGAGGCACAGGACGCCGACCTTGCCCTGGTGCAGGTTGCGGTGGACGTCGTAGGCGGCCTGGCCGGTGTCCTCCAGCCGGTACGTCTTCGACAGGGTGGGGTGGATCTTTCCCTTGGCGATGAGGCGGTTGGCCTCCCACGCCTCGCGGTAGTTGGCGAAGTGCGAGCCGATGATCCGCTTCAGGGACATCCACAGGTAGCGGTTGTCGTACTCGTGCATGTAGCCCGAGGTCGAGGCACAGGTGGTGATGGTGCCGCCCTTGCGGGTGACGTAGACGCTGGCGCCGAAGGTCTCGCGGCCGGGGTGCTCGAAGACGATGTCGATGTCCTCGCCGCCGGTGAGTTCGCGGATGCGCTTGCCGAAGCGCTTCCACTCCTTGGGGTCCTGGGTCTGCTCGTCCTTCCAGAACTTGTAGCCCTCGGCGCTGCGGTCGATGATCGCCTCGGCGCCCATCGACCGGCAGATGTCCGCCTTCTGCTCGCTGGAGACGACACAGATCGGGTTGGCGCCGCCGGCCAGCGCGAACTGCGTGGCGTAGGAGCCGAGTCCGCCGCTCGCGCCCCAGATGAGGACGTTGTCGCCCTGCTTCATGGCGGCGCCGTTGCGGGACACCAGCTGCCGGTACGCGGTGGAGTTGACCAGACCGGGGGCGGCGGCCTCCTCCCAGCTGAGGTGGCCCGGCTTCGGCATCAGCTGGTTGGACTTGACCAGGGCTATCTCGGCGAGGCCGCCGAAGTTGGTCTCGAAGCCCCAGATGCGCTGTTCGGGGTCGAGCATCGTGTCGTTGTGCCCGTCGGAGGACTCCAGCTCCACCGAGAGGCAGTGCGCGACGACCTCGTCGCCGGGCTTCCAGGCGTTGACGCCGGGGCCGGTGCGCAGGACGACGCCCGCGAGGTCGGAGCCGATGATGTGGTACGGCAGGTCGTGCCGCTTGGCCAGCTCGTTGGTGCGGCCGTAGCGCTCCAGGAAGCCGAAGGTGGACAGCGGCTCGAAGATCGAGGTCCACACCGAGTTGTAGTTGACCGAGGAGGCCATCACGGCCACCAGGGCCTCGCCCGGCCCGAGTTCGGGCACGGGGACGTCGTCCAGGTGGATCGACTTGCGCGGGTCCTTGTCGCGGGTGGCGAGGCCCGCGAACATCTCCGTCTCGTCCTTGTGCACGGTGATCGCCCGGTACGACTCGGGCAGCGGCAGTGCGGCGAAGTCGGAGGACGTGGCGTCCTTCGACTGGATCGCGTCCAGGATGTCCTTCACGGTCACGGTAGTGCCTCCGGCGGTGAGCGCCCTGAGGGAGGGGCGCTTGGGGGTTCGTCGGTGCTGGGGTGCGTGCTGCTGAGGGTTTTTGGAAAGTGCCGTCGGTTCGGCTCGGTGGTGCTTCGGCAGCGCTTTGTGGCGCGGGAGGTTGCCTGTGACGCAGGCGTCCGGGCGCGCAGGCCATGGCTTGCGGGGACAGCCGGCGAACGAATGGTCGCTGCTCGCCGGCCGCCCGGACTTCCTTCAACGTATGACACCGCGTGTCAGGTGACAAGGCACTGAGTGCCAGAAGTTCCTCTCAGATGAAATCTTTACGTAACAAATGAGCGATGATCGATCGAACGGCCCCCGGAATCCGCTCGAAAAGCGCCCCTGACATGGCAAAACGGCCACCCCGAAGGGTGGCCGTCAGCACAGCGGGGGAGCGGTTCAGCGCTCCTTCAGCGCCTCCTCGATGGTGCGCATGACCTCGTCGAGGGGCGCGTCGGTGCGGGCGATGGTGACAAGCACCTCGCCGTGCGGGGAGACCGTCGCCGGGGCGGTGGCGGCCGGCCGGGCGGCCGTGCTCCGGCCGGCGCCGATGCCGGTGCCGAAGGTCTTGCGGACGATCGCGAACGCGTGGTCGAGCTGCGCCTCCACATCGCCCTGGCCGTCCGCGCGCAGCCAGCGCCGCAGCACATGGTTGTGCGCGGTGACGACCGCGGAGGCGGCGACCTCGGCCAGCAGCGGATCGTCGTTGGCGTCGTCGGCGTGCGCGCGCTCGTCGAAGTGGCCGAGCAGATAGCGGGTGAACAGCCGCTCGTAGCGGGCGACGGAGGCGATCTCGGCCTCGCGCAGGGTGGGCACCTCGCGGGTGAGCCGGTAGCGGGCCACGGAGATGTCCGGGTGCGCCGCGTACATCTTCATGACCTCTTTGATGCCCCGGCACACCGTGTCGAGCGGATGCTCGTGCGCGGGAGCGGCGTTGAGCACCGCCTCGGCGCGGACCAGGGTGTCGTCGTGGTCCGGGAAGATCGCCTCCTCCTTGGAGCGGAAGTGGCGGAAGAAGGTGCGGCGGGCGACTCCGGCCGCCGCCGCGATCTCGTCGACGGTGGTGGCCTCGTACCCCTTGGTCGCGAACAGCTCCATCGCGGCGGCCGCCAGTTCTCGGCGCATCTTGAGCCGCTGGGCGGCGGCGCGACTGCCTGCGGCACTTTCCGGCGCGTCGGGCGTAGCTGGTGTACGGGAGGACTTGGCGGGCTGGGACATGACCCGAACGTACTGCATGGACGCGGTGCCGTGTGCGGCAGTCCGGTTTGCCCCGCCCGGCCCCGGAGGGCCGGGCGGGACAGCCGTCGTGGGGCCGAGCAGCCCGCCCCAGTCCGCCTCCGCGTCCGGCGGCGCGGGGGACCGGTCGCCGCCGCCGTCAGCGGCGGGCATACTCGCGGAAGCCGCGGCCGGTCTTGCGGCCCAGGCAGCCCGCCGCCACCAGGTGCTCCAGGAGCGGGGCCGGGGCGAGGCCGGGGTCGCGGAACTCGCGGTGCAGCACCTTCTCGATGGCCAGCGAGACGTCCAGGCCGACCACGTCCAGCAGCTCGAACGGGCCCATCGGGTAGCCGCCGCCGAGCCGCATCGCCGCGTCGATGTCGTCCAGCGTCGCGTAGTGCTCCTGGACCATCTTCACCGCGTTGTTCAGGTACGGGAACAGCAGTGCGTTGACGATGAAACCGGCCCGGTCGCCGCAGTCCACCGCGTGCTTGCGGACCTTCTGGCAGACCTCGCGGACGGTGGCGTGCACCTCGTCGGCGGTCAGCACCGTGCGCACGACCTCGACCAGCTTCATCGCCGGGGCCGGGTTGAAGAAGTGCATGCCGATCACGTCCTGCGGGCGCGAGGTGGCGCGGGCGCAGGCGACGACGGGCAGCGAGGAGGTGGTGGTGGCGAGCACCGCGCCGGGCTTGCAGACCTTGTCCAGCGCCTGGAACAGCTGCCGCTTGACCTCCAGGTCCTCGGCGACCGCCTCGACGGCCAGGTCGACGTCCGCGAACGCGTCGTAGGAACCGGCCGGGGCGATCCGCTCCAGGGCCCCCGCGGCCGCCTCGGCGGTCAGCCGGCCCTTGTCCACCGAGCGCGCCAGGGACCTGCCGATCCGGGCCTTGGCCGCCGCCGCCTTCTCCTCGCTGCGCGCGGCCAGCACGACGTCGTAGCCCGCCTTGGCGAACACCTCGGCGATGCCGGAGGCCATGGTGCCGGAGCCGGCCACGCCCACCGAGCGGACCTCGCGGCCCGCGGTGCGCGCGCCGTCCGCCGCCGGGGTCAGCGCGTCCGGCACCACGGCGCCGCTGCCCGGTGCCTCGTAGGTGTAGAAGCCGCGCCCGGCCTTGCGGCCGGTCAGGCCCGCCTCGCTGAGCTGCTTGAGGATCGGGGCGGGCGCGTGCAGCCGGTCGCGGGACTCGGCGTACATGGCGTCCAGGACGGTGCGCGCGGTGTCGATGCCGATCAGGTCGAGCAGTGCGAGGGGGCCCATCGGCAGGCCGCAGCCCAGCCGCATCGCCGCGTCGATGTCCTCGCGGGAGGCGTAGCGGGCCTCGTACATCGCGGCGGCCTGGTTCAGGTAGCCGAACAGCAGGCCGTCGGCGACGAAGCCGGGGCGGTCGCCGACCGCGACGGGCTCCTTGCCCAGCTCGATCGCGAGGTCCGTGACGGCGGCGACGACCTGCGGCGCGGTCAGCACCGAGGAGACGACCTCCACCAGCTTCATCGCCGGGGCCGGGTTGAAGAAGTGCAGGCCCAGCACGCGCTCGGGACGCGCCGAGTCGGCGGCGAGCCGGGTCACGGACAGCGCGTTGGTGCCGGTGGCCAGGATGGTCTCCGGGCGGACCACGCCGTCCAGTTCACGGAAGATCTGCTGCTTGATCTCGTACGACTCCGGGGCCACCTCGATCACCAGGTCGGCGTCGGCGGCCGCGGCCGGGTCGGTGGCGGTGCGCAGCCGGGCGAGGGCGTCCGCGCGCTCGGCCCCGGTGAGCCGGCCGCGCTCGACGGACCGGGCGGTGGAGGCCTCCACGGCGGCCAGTGCGCGGGCGGCCTGGGCCTCGCTGACGTCGATGCCGACGACCTCGCGGCCGGCCGTCACGAGGACCTCGGTGATGCCGGTGCCCATCGTGCCGAGGCCGACGACGGCGATCTTCTTCAGGGACAGAGGGGTGTCGGACAGGGGAGCGGCCATCGCGGGACTCCAGGGAAAGAGGGTGACGACGAGGAAGCGCCGGGTGCGCCGAAGGCGCACCACGGAACGCGAAGGAGTGCGGGTGTTGCCGGGCTGACGAGCGCACACGCCCGGTGCCGGTGCCGACGGGCGTGCACACGCCCGGCAGCGGCGATGTCTTCCGACCGGCTCTGTCCCGAAGCCGGGTCGTACTCGCGGTACTTGGCGCACGAAGCGCACACGCGTACCGAACCGATCCTTGCCCGCGACGGCCGCGTCACCAGACCGTCGCCAGCGGAGTGCGAGAGGGTTGCTCGCTCGTCTGAGCTTAACCGGTGGGTAACGAGCGCGCCAGCCCCCTTCGGGTTCTTTGTGTGCCAGGTGACTCCCGTTGCCCCGGCGACATGCTTAACCTGAAGCCGTGGACGAAGAGTTGCGATCGCTCACGGAGCGCTTACGGCAGGAGTCGGGAGGCTCGGCGGCCTTCGACGCGCTGGCGGCGACCGAGGATCCGGACGAGCTGGCTGAAGTCCTCACCGCACCCGGACAGCCGCTGTGGGCACGGGAGTTGGCCGCCTTCCGGCTCGGCCGCGCGGGCGACCGGCGGGCCTTCGAGTCCCTGGTGCTCCTGCTCAACCACCGCGACCCGCCGCGCTGCGCGGGAGCCGCGCACGCGCTGGCCCGGCTCGGCGACCCCCGCACCGCCCGCGCGGCCGCCGCCCTCGCCACCAACGAACTCCGCGTCGCCTACGCCCTGCACCCGGTACGGCTGCTCGTCGCCCTGCGCGCCCCGGAGTCCGTGCCCGCGCTGATCACCACCCTGGAGCGCCGGCTGCGCCCGCACGATCCGTACCGGCGGGTCGCCCTCGCCTGCGTGGAGGGCCTCGGCACCCTCGGCGACCCCCGCGCCCGGCGCGTCCTCACGGAGGCCCTCGCCCACCCGGCACTCGCGGAGGCGGCGGTGCATGCGCTGGCACGGCTGCCGAAGGGGGAGGAGAAGGCGGGGGCGAGAAGCAGGGGGAGGGAGAAGCGGACGGGGTGACGGGCGGGCGGACGAACCGATCGGGTGTCGGCGGACGGACCGAGTGAGGAGCGGGCGGGCCGGGTGTCGGCGGGCGGATCGGGCGGCGGGCGGGCCGGGCGGTTCGGCGCCCGGCCCGCGGCTTGTCCGACCCGCCGCCTGTGGCTGGACGCGTCGGTCAGGGCCAGTACGCCGTGCACACCCGGCGGCCCGCGTGGCGTCCGCAGGCCTGGGCCTCCAAGTGCCAGCCCTTGCCGTGCACGTACTTGACCGCGCGGGTGTTCTGCTTGCCGCCCGAGTGCACGGTCGCCGAGCAGACACCGAAGTCCGCCCACGAGCCGTAGTCGACGTCCCACTCCAGCGCGACCGTGTCACCCTTGCTCGCGCCGGAGATCGCCGCCCACGCGTAGTACGGCGCGCCCTGCTTCGCATTGCCGTACCGCACCGTGACCGTGGCACCGCCGATCCGCACGGTCGGCCCGGTGTGCCGGCGGCCGCTGGGGATCCGTGCGCCGGGATCGATGCTCGTACCGCACGAGGCCGCGGCGCCGGCCGGACGCGCGGACTGCGCCGCCGTCGCGGTCGCGGCCGACGCGGCGGCCAGCATCGCCACGCCGGCCATCGCGGCCACCACACCCCTGGACTTGATGATCATGCGGCTGCCCCCTCCTGCCGACTGCGTGGTGTCACCGGCTGTTGACACACCGTGCGCACAGTGGCCTGAGCCCGAGGCTGACAGCAGTGCGGGGGCGTGGACAAGGGGCAGTGGGGGCACGTACCGCGCGCCGCCCCCGCGCATCCGGCGCGCGGGCGGCGATCAGCTGTCTTTCATATGGCGGACGTCGTCCTCGTCCCACTTCGCGGTGTCCCGCGGTTCGGCGTACGGCGCGTCGGACTCGGGCGGATGGCCGCCCGCGATGGCCCGCTGCCGTGCGGTCTCCGCGTCGAACTCCAGGCCCAGCAGAATCGCCAGATTCGTGATCCACAGCCAGATCAGGAAGATGATGACGCCCGCCATGGCGCCGTAGGTCTTGTTGTACGACGAGAAGTTCGCCACGTAGATCGCGAAGCCCGCGGAGGCGGCCATCCAGATGAGCAGCGCCAGGAAGCTGCCCGGAGTGATCCACCTGAAGCCCCTGACCTTGGCGTTCGGGCAGGCCCAGTACAGGATGGCGATCATCAGGACGACCAGGACGACCAGCACCGGCCACTTGGCGATCGACCAGGCGGTCAGCGCCGCGTCCCCCATGTGCAGCGCCTGCCCGACGTGCCGGGCCAGGCCGCCGCTGAACACCACGATCACCGCGCAGACCAGCGCGAGCAGCATCAGCACCACGGTGACGCCGAGGCGCACCGGCAGCACCTTCCAGATCGGGCGGCCCTCGGGCACGTCGTAGACGGCGTTGGCGGTGCGGATGAAGGCGGCGACGTACCCGGACGCCGACCACAGCGCCAGGACGAGGCCCACGATCGCCAGGATCGAGCCCGTACCGGCGCTGTGCTGCAACTGCTGCACGGTCCGGGTGAGGATGTCCCGCGCCGAGCCGGGGGCGAGCTGCTTGATGCTGCTCAGCAGCCGGTCCGTGGTCGAACGGCCGGTGATGCCCAGCAGAGCCACCAGCACCAGCAGCGCGGGGAACAGGGCCAGCACCGAGTAGTAGGTCAGCGCCGCGGCCCGGTCGGTCAGCTCGTCCTTCTTGAACTCCTTCAGGCTCCCCTTGAACACCGCCACCCAGGCGGCCCTCGGCAACTTCGCGGGCGACCGCGGCGCCCTCTCCTCCACCTCCCGCCCCGGCCCGGCCTCCTCGGGGCTGGGCACCCGCTTCGTCGGCCCGGCGTCATCGCCGTGATGGTTCCTGCGTCCTGGCAGATGCGGCTTGTCCATGGGGGGCGAGTACCCCGAGTCCGCGCGAGTCGTACGACCGGAGTCAGACGGCGCCGGGCCCGCCCTCCGGGACCACCGCCAGCGCCTCGATCTCCATCAGGAAGTCCGGCGAGACCAGACCGGCCACCTGGATCGCGGAGGAAGCCGGGAGGCGGTCGTCGGGTATGCGAGCGGTGCGGGCCGCGCGGATGGCCGGCATGTGGGCCATGTCGGTGACGAAGTACGTCAGCTTCACCACGTGCTCGAAGCCCGCGCCCGCCGCGGCCAGACAGCGGCTCAGGTTCTCGAAGACCTGGCGGGCCTGGGCCGCGGGATCGCCGGGCCCGACCAGCTTGCCGTCCTCGTCCAGGGCCAGCTGGCCGGAGACGGCGACGAGCCGGCCCGTCGCCGTGACCACATGGCTGTACTGCGCCGCGGGCGCGACACCGGCGGGGGCGGCGATTCTCATCGGTTCGGTCATGATCCCCATCATGGACCGCGCCACCGACAGCCCCCGCCCCCGCGCCGGCCCCCGCTCTCAGCTCCGGAAACCCAGCAGGTCGTGCAGGATCGAGCCGGGGGAGGTCCGCGACGCCGCCTTCGAGGCGAGCGGGGCCGGGTCGGGGGACTTGGGGCAGACGGCGTCGGCCGGGCCGGAGCCGTGCGGGACCGTGCCGTCGGCCAGGTACGCGGACAGGTAGCGGTCCAGGCACGCGTTGCCGCTCAGGGTGATGCCGTGGTTGCCGCCGCCCTGCTCGACCACCAGACGGGAGCCCGCCAGCAGCCGGTGCACCGCGACGCCCCCGGCGTACGGCGTCGCCGCGTCGTCCGTCGCCTGGAAGAGGAGGGTGGGCGGCAGCTTGTCGTTGGCCACGCTCGGCTGCTGGGTGCGGCCCGTCGGCCAGAACATGCACGGCGCGTTGTACCAGACGTTGTTCCAGGCCATGAACGGCGACTTCGCGTACACCGCCCACGCGTCCTGCTTCCAGCGCGCCCAGTCGTGCGGCCAGGCGGTGTCCGAGCACTGCACGGCCGTGTACACGCTGTAGCCGTTGTCGCCGGAGGAGTCCACCCCGGCGAAGTCGTCGTACGCCGCCACCAGCGGCCCGGTCTTCTTGTCGTGGACGTAGGAGGCGAACGCCTCGGCGAGATAGGGCCAGTAGCCGTTGTAGTAGCCGCCCGGAATGAACGTGTCCTCCAGCTCGGCCGCGCCCACCTTCCCCCCGGCCGGCTTCTTCGCCAGGTCCGAGCGCATCGCGTACCAGGCGGCCTCGACCTTCGCGGGATCCTTGCCGAGCCCGTACGCCGCGTCGTACTTGGCGATCCACGCCATCAGCGCGCGGTGCCGGTCGTCGAAGGCCCGCTCCTGGCCGATGTTGTCCGCGTACCAGACCCCGGTCGGATCGACGATCGAGTCCAGCACCAGCCGGCGGACCCGGTCGGGGTGCAGCCTGGCGTACATCGCGCCGAGGTAGGTGCCGTACGAGTAGCCGAAGTAGCTGATCCGCGGCGCGCCGAGGGCCGCGCGGATGCCGTCCATGTCCTGCGCGGCGCTGACCGTGTCCATGTACGGCAGCACATCGCCGTACCGCTTGCCGCAGTCGGCGGCGAAGGTCCGCGCCCGCTCCAGGTTCGCCTGTTCGAGCGCGGGTGTGCCCGGCACGGTGTCCGGGCGCACCGGCTGGAAGTGGCCGGGGGCGCAGTCGAGCGCCGGGCTGCTGCGGCCGACCCCGCGCGGGTCGAAGCCGATCACGTCGTACCGCGCCGCCACGTCCTTCGGCAGCGCCGAGGCCACGAACCCGGCGAGCGTGAGCCCGCTGCCGCCGGGGCCGCCGGGGTTGACCAGCAGCGGGCCCTGGGAGGCCGCCGCGGTGTGCGGGACGCGGGACAGGGCGAGCGTGATCTGCCGGCCCGCGGGGTTCGCGTGGTCCAGCGGCACCTTGAGGGAGGCGCACTGGAGCGTCGGGTAGTCGGCGGTGGCGCACTTCTTCCAGCTGAGCGGCGCGGGCGCGGCGGCCCGCGCCGGTGCTCCGGTGACCGAGCCCGCCAGGACGGCGGCGGCCGCGCACAGCACGGCTGCGCGTCTTCTCATGGGTCCTCCCGGAGGACGGAGAGGTCGAGCGGACCGCGCGATCGCGGTCCTCGCCGCATCGTCCCGATGCGAGGCCCCTGGAGAACGTGTCGGACCGATAGTTGACCCTATTGCCCGCGCGAAGCGCTCGAATTGCCCGCACGAAGCGCTCGACCGCTCCTGACGGCGCCTCACATCAGGGTGAGCTGCGTCGGCCCGGCCGCCTCGGGCACCGGCGCGGACTGGGCCGGGCGGATCCGGCGGGACGCGCCCGCGCGCGCGGGCCCGATGCCGTACTCCCGCGCCAGCTCGTGCACCTGACGGGTGATCCGGCGCTGGTACCAGGTCGGCGCGTACGACCCGCCGGCGTACATCCGCTCGTAACGGCGCACCAGGTACGGGTGGTGCTCGGCGAGCCAGGCCATGAACCACTCCCGCGCGCCCGGCCGCAGATGCAGCACCAGCGGGGTCACCGAGGTCGCCCCGGCCGCCGCGATGGCCTCCACGGTCGCCCGCAGCTGCTCCGGACGATCGCTCAGGAACGGGATCACCGGCGCCATCAGGACACCGCAGCCGATGCCGTGCTCACCGAAGGCGCGGACGACGTCGAGCCGCCGCTCGGGCGCGGGCGTGCCCGGCTCGACGGTGCGCCACAGGGCGGCGTCCAGGAAGCCGACCGAGACCGAGATGCCGACGTCGGTCACCTCGGCCGCCCGCACCAGCAGGTCCAGGTCGCGCAGGATGAGCGTGCCCTTGGTCAGGATGGAGAACGGGTTCGCGTGCTCGGTGAGGGCCGAGATGATGCCCGGCATGAGCCGGTAGCGGCCCTCGGCGCGCTGGTAGCAGTCGACGTTCGTGCCCATCGCCACATGGTCGCCGCGCCAGCGGCCGGAGCCGAGCTGGCGGCGCAGCACCTCCGGGGCGTTCACCTTGACCACGATCTGGGTGTCGAAGCCGATGCCCGTGTCCAGGTCCAGATAGCCGTGCGTCTTGCGCGCGAAGCAGTACACACACGCGTGCGAGCACCCCCGGTACGGGTTCACCGTCCACTCGAACGGCATCCGGGAGGCCCCCGGCACCCGGTTGAGCACCGAGCGCGCGCGGACCTCGTGGAAGGTGATCCCACGGAACTCGGGCGTGTCGAAGGTGCGGGTGGTCACAACGTCCGCGCCGAACAGCGCGGCGTCCGGGGCCCGGCCGTGTTCGACGGGCTCGTCGGTGAGGTTGTCCCAGCGCATGAGCCCTCCTCCTCGGTAGCACTCGCCGCCACAATAGAACATCTGTTCCCATGATCGTGCGCACCCGGATACGCCCCCCGATTTGGGCGGTCGGAACCCGAAGTGGTTGGCTTTTCCCAACCCCGAGCAATCAGGTCCTGGAGGAACGCAATGGCGCAGGTCGAGGCCACTACGGAGCGGGTCGTCGCGGCGGACGCGGAGAAGGTGCTCGACGCCCTCGCCGACTACCGCGGCACCCGGCGCAAGCTGCTGCCCGAGCAGTTCAGCGAGTACGAGGTGCGCGAGGGCGGCGACGGCGAGGGCACCCTCGTCCACTGGAAGCTCCAGGCCACCAGCAAGCGGGTGCGCGACTGCCTGCTGGAGGTGAGCGAGCCCACCGACGGCGAGCTGGTCGAGAAGGACCGCAACTCCTCCATGGTCACCACCTGGCGCGTCACCCCCGCCGGCGAGGGTCGCGCCCGCGTCGTCGTCACCAGCACCTGGAAGGGCGCCGGCGGCATCGGCGGCTTCTTCGAGCGGACCTTCGCCCCCAAGGGCCTCGGCCGCATCTACGACGCCGTGCTCGCCCGGCTCGCCACCGAGGTCGAGAAATAGCCCCAACCCCCGGACGGTGAAAGGAAGTTGCCTTTCTTCACCGGTTCGAGTGGAAGTCCCGCCCACCGGGAACCGCCCCGTAACTCACCGCTGTTGTTCGTAGTTGTCGCCTCGCGCGAGAAATCGCACGGGTTACGGCAGCCGCGATGACGGCGACGAGGGGAGCGGCACGTGGGCGGGACGACTCTGGTGGATCACGACACGCTCGTGCTGCTGCCCACCGCCCGGAAGGCGCCCGCCGAGGGCGCCCCGGCGGACCCCCTGGAGGACGGCGGGGCGGGCGGCGCGGGGGACGGCGGGGCGGGCGGTCCCGGAGCGCCGGCTCCCGCCTCCGCGCTGAGCCCGCGCCGGGTGCGGCTGGTCTTCCTCGGGCTGATGCTGGCGATGCTGCTGGCCGCCCTCGACCAGATGATCGTCGCCACCGCCCTGCCCAAGGTGGTCGGCGAACTGCACGGCCTGGACCGGATGTCCTGGGCGATCACCGCCTACCTGCTGACCTCCACCATCGGCCTGCCGCTGTACGGCAAGCTCGGCGACCTCCTCGGCCGCAAGGGCGTGTTCCTGTTCGCCATCGCGGTCTTCGTCGCCGGCTCGGCGCTCGCCGGACGCGCCGGCAGCATGGACCAGCTGATCGCCTACCGCGCCCTCCAGGGCGTCGGCGCGGGCGGGCTCATGATCGGGGTGCAGGCGATCATCGCCGACATCGTGCCGCCCCGGCAGCGCGGCCGCTACATGGGCCTGATCGGCGCCGCCTTCGGCCTCGCCTCCGTCGCGGGCCCCCTGCTCGGCGGCTACTTCACCGACCACCTCTCCTGGCGCTGGTGCTTCTACGTCAACGTCCCCTTCGGACTGGTCACGTTCGCCGTGGTCGCCGCCGTCCTCAAGCTGCCGAGGCCCGAAGCGCGCGGCCGCCTCGACGTGCTGGGCTCCCTGCTGCTCGCCGCCGCGTCGACCTGCCTGGTCCTGCTGACCAGTTGGGGCGGCACCGAGTACGCGTGGGGCTCCCGGCAGATCCTCGGCCTCGGCGCGGGCGCGCTCGCCGCCACCGTCCTCTTCCTCGTCGCCGAGCGCTTCGCCGCCGAACCCCTCATCCCGCTGCGGCTGTTCCGGGACTCCGTCTTCAACGTCACCGGTCTGGTCGGACTCGTCGTCGGTGTCGCCCTGTTCGGCGCCGCGAGCTACCTGCCCACCTTCCTCCAGATGGTCGACGGGGCCAGCGCCACCGGCTCCGGGCTGCTGATGCTGCCCATGACGGCCGGCATCGTCGTGGCTTCCCTGCTCTCCGGCCAGCTCATCAGCCACACCGGGCGCTACAAGCTCTACCCCGTGCTCGGCAGCGCCGTCTCCGTCGCCGGCATGTGGCTGCTGTCCCGCCTGGACGCCGGCACCTCCCGGCTGGAGTACAGCGTCTGGATGGCCGTACTCGGCGCGGGTATCGGCCTGGTGATGCCCGTCCTCGTCCTCGCCGTGCAGAACTCGGCGCGCCCCGCCGACCTCGGCACCGCCACCAGCGCCAACAACTACTTCCGGCAGATCGGCGGCAGCGTCGGCGCCGCCGTCTTCGGCACCCTCTTCGCGAACCGGCTCGGCCACGCCCTGCGCCGGGAGCTGCCCCCGCGCACCGGCGCCCGGCTGCCCGACCCCGAATCCCTCACGCCGGGGCTCGTCCACGCGCTGCCCCCGGCCCTGCGCGACGCCTACATCCGCGCGTACGCCGACGCCATGCCCCGGATCTTCCTGTACCTGGTCCCGGTGCTCGTCCTCGGCCTCCTCATCGCCTTCTTCCTCAAGGAGAAACCCCTGGTGTCCCACCACGCCACCGACTCCGACCCCGAGAGCGCCAACCCCTCGGTCCCGCACGCCCGTTCGCCGTACGCCGCCGGACTCCCCGTCTGCGGCACCGTGCAGCACCCCGACGGTACCGTGGTGCCCCGCGCCGCGCTCACCCTCATCGACGTCACCGGACAGCAGATCGGCCGGGGCGCGAGCGGCGACGACGGGCGGTACGCGCTGAGCACGCCCGGCTCCGGGTCGTACGTGCTGATCGCCGCCGCCGGGGGGCACCAGCCGCAGGCCGTCTCCGTCACCGTGGGCGAGCGGCCCGTGGAACTCGACGTCGTCCTCGGCGGCGCCGGACGCCTCGCGGGCAGCGTGCTCACCGCCGACGGCAGCCCGGTGCGGGACGCCACCGTCACGCTCACCAATGTGCACGGCGAGGTCGTCGCCACCACCCGCAGCGGCCGCGAGGGCGGCTACGTCATCACCGAGTTGGTCGCCGGCGAGTACACCCTCGCCGCCAGTGCCCCCGCCTTCCGCCCGGCCGCCCTCCCGGTCAGCGTGCAGGCGTCCCGCGAGACCCGGCAGGACGTCGAGCTCGCGGGCGGCGCCGTGCTGCGGGGCGTCGTACGGGCCAGCGGGGGACGGCCCGTGGAGGACGCGCGGGTCACCCTGCTGGATGCCGCGGGCAATGTCGTGGACACCCTCACCACCGGGGCGGACGGCGCCTTCCGGTTCGTCGACCTGTCCTCCGGCGAGTACACGGTCATCGCGGCGGGCTACCCGCCGGTCGCCACGGTCCTCCAGGTCGCGGGCGGCGGCCGGACGGAACGGGATCTCCAGCTCGGGCACGAGGACTGAGGCGGCGCCCCGCCGGGCGCCGGGGCCGCGGGCCGGTGCGATCATGTGAAACCAATTCCCGGATTGCCACACATCGCCACCGGCCGCCGCCGTACCGTAGTGGTCGGCGGCACAGATCGTTTGCGAACAGCCGTGGGGAGAAGGGGCCTGGGCCATGGACCGTGGCAGCGAGCGGGACACGACTCCCGCGCGCGGCGCCGGCGACACCGACGCGGGCCGGATTCCGCTTGCCGTGATCGTCGTGGACCGCACCGGCCTGGTATCCCACTGGAGCAGCGGGGCGCGGCGGCTGTTCGGCGTCGGCCGGGAGGAGGCCGTCGGCCGCCCCGCCGGCGATCTGCTGCCGGTCTCCGGCGCCCTCCCCGACCACCTCCACGGCGGCGCCATGCCGGACGCGTACGAGGCGTACGACCCGGAGCGCGACGGCGGCGCGCAGTACGGCGGTCCGGGCGGCGACGAGCCGGGACCGGGCCCCGACCTGGAGGCGTCCCTCGGCGGCCAGACCTCCTTCCCCACGGCCGGCCGCGCCCACCTCTCGGTGCGCCGGGACCCGGACGGCGATCCGCGTGCGGACGGCGAGCGAGTCGACGTGCTGTGGTGGGCCTACCCGTTGGTCGGCCCCGGTCCCGCCCGGCTGCTGGTGCTCGCCGCCGACGCCACCCGGCTGCGCGAGGAGCGCGGTGACGAGGACGAGACCGCCGAACGCATCGCACCCGGCTTCGCCCGCCACACCGAACTGCCCGCCTTCGACGAACTCGAACGGCGGCTGCCGGAGATCCTGCCCAACATGGGCCCCGGCCTCAGCGGCCGCATCGTCTCCCAGGTCCTCGAACTCGGCTACCCGGTCCTGGAGTTCAGCCAGTTCGATCGGGTGCCGGTGACCCCGTACTGGGGCGTGCCCCGCCGACTCGGCCGCGACCGGGCCGAGGCCGCCGGCCACCGGGTACCGCGGCAGCGCACGCCCGCCGTGACCGCCGTACCGGCGGGCGCCGAACGGGACCTGGAGTACGCCGCCGTCCGCGAGCGCCTCGAATTCCTCAACGAGGTCAGTTCCCGCATTGGTTCCTCCCTCGACCTCGGCGAGACCATCCGCGAGGTCACCAGCGCCGCCGTGCCCCGCTTCGCCGACTTCGCCGGCACCCATCTGCGCGCGGCCGTCCTCGCGGGCGAGGGCTTCCCGGACGGCCCGCCCGACGCCAGCACCGTGATGTTCCGCGTCTGGGTCGAGCACAACGACGAACCGGGCCGCTGGGACGACACCGTGCCGGTCGGCGAGGCCTTCGCCTTCCCCGAACACACCCCGTTCTACCGGTGCATGGTCACCGGCGACCCGGTCCTCATCCCGGAGGTCACCGAGGAGCTGTCCGAGCGCATCTCCGGACAGTTCGAGAAGCGCGACCTCAGACCGCTCATCGGCGGGCGCTCGCTGCTGATCGTGCCGCTCAAGGCGCGCAATGTCGTCCTCGGCTTCATGGTGCTGATGCGCCGCCCCGACCGGCCCGCGTTCGACGACATGGACCGCACCACCGGCGCCGAACTCGCCGCCCGCGCCGGGCTCGTGCTCGACAACGCGCGCATGTACACGTACCAGGAGAACGTCGCCGACACCCTCCAGGACAGCATGCTCCCGCAGGTCGCCCCGCGGATGGCCGGCTGCGACGTGGCCACCCGCTACCTTCCGGGCACCCTGCTCGGGCGGATCGGCGGCGACTGGTTCGACACCATCAAGCTGCCCGGCTCGCGCACCGCCCTCGTCGTCGGCGACGTCATGGGCCACGGCCTCAACTCGGCCGCGATGATGGGCCAGTTGCGCACCGCCGTCCAGACCATGGCCGCGATGGAGTCCCCGCCCGCCCAGCTCCTGCGCAACCTGGACGACCTGGCCCGCCGGCTCGGCGACAACTACCTCGCCACCTGTCTGTACGCGGTCTACGACCCGATCCGCGGCGAGGTCACCCTCGCCAACGCCGGACACATCCCGCCGGTGGTGGTGCGCGCCGAGGACGGCGGCAGCGAACTGCTCGACCTGCCCACCGGGGCGCCCATCGGCGTCGGCGGAGTCCCGTTCGAGGCGGCCCGGATCAGGGTCTCGCCCGGAGACCGGCTGGTGCTGTGCACCGACGGGCTGGTCGAGGTGCGCGGCTCGGACATCGGCGAGGGCCTCGCCGCGCTCTGCGAGTCCGCCGCGCACCCCGCCGCCTCCATGGACGACGCCTGCGACACCATCATCCGCGCCCTCAACACCCGCGGCGGACGCAAGGACGACGTCGCCCTGCTCATGGCCCGGCTCAACGGCATCCCCGCCGAACACGTAGCCGAGTGGCGGCTCGGCAACGATCCCCGCGAGGTGGGCCGGGCCCGCCGCCTGGTCCGCGAGCAACTCCTCGCCTGGGGGCTGCCGGGGCCCGTGGAGACCGCGGAACTGCTGGTGAGCGAGGTCGTCACCAACGCCGTACGGCATGCCGAGGGCGACCGGATCGGGCTGCGGGTGGTGCGCACCGACGCGCTGCTGTTCGAGGTCACCGACGATGAGCCCACCCTGCCCGCGATGATCGCCGCCGGTCCCCGCGACGAGTACGGGCGCGGGCTGCGCGTGGTCAGCAGGCTCGCCCGCGAATGGGGCGCGAGCGCCACCGGGCACCGCAAGACGGTCTGGTTCGAACAGCCGGTCACGGGCAGCGACCGAATCGGCGAGGAGCGTCGGTACGTCCGGTGAAGGTGGCCGCCCGCCCCTTGCCCGCACCCCGCTCCGCGCGATATCCCGATCACGGCAACCGATCGTGGGAGAGCGCATGAACGTTTCGGACAACTACCGTGCCAACTGGGAGAGTTACTGGAGCGAGACCTCCGACGCTCCGGGCGAGGCGATCTGGGACTCCGATCCCTCGCTGACCGCCGAGCCGCACTCCGCGCTGCTCCTGCCGCACGCGGACCCGGCCCGCCCCATAGTCGACCTCGGCTGCGGCAACGGCACCCAGACCCGCTACCTGGCCACCCGGTTCGCCCGCGCCATCGGCGTGGACCTCTCGCACGCCGCCGTCGAACACGCCCGGCGCGCCGCCGGGGACGCGCCCGTGGAGTTCGAACAGCTCGATCTGACCGACAGCGACGCGGTGAAGGCCCTGCACGACCGGCTCGGCGACTGCAACGTCTATATGCGGGCCGTCATCCACCAGAGCGAGCCCGCCGCCCGGCCCGCCGTCGCCGCCGCGGTCGCCACGCTCATCGGCAGCGCGGGCCGCGCCTTCGTCGTGGAGCTGACCCCCGCCTCCCGCGACGTCCTGGGGCGGGCCGCCGCCGAGCCGTCCGGGCCGCCGCCCAAGCTCCAGCGCGTCTTCCACCACCGCCTCAAGCCCGCCGACGCCGACGAGGGCGAGATCCCGCGCCTGCTCGGCGAGGCCGGACTGACCGTCCTCGCCGAGGGCGACACCGTCCTGCCGCAGACCGAACACCTCACCGACGGCACCCGTATCGACCTGCCGGCCCGCTGGTTCGTGCTCGCGGGACGGTAGCCGGACGCCGGTGCGCGGTGCGCGGTGCGCGGTGCGCGGTGCGCGGTGCGGGGCGGTCGGTGGCGCCGTCCCGCGCCGGACCCGGCGGGGCTCTCGTGGAGCGTGGCGGCCCGCACGCGGTAGAAAGGACCCATGCCGGAACGAAAGACCCCCGCGGGCGCCTTGGACGATGTCGACGCGGTCACCAGGGCCGTGCTGACCGCATCCCGTCTGCTGGTGGCCGTGTCCGCCCGCTCCCTCGCCGCGGTGGAGGAGCGGGTGACCCTCGCCCAGTTCCGGATGCTCGTGGTGCTGGCGACGCGGGGGACGACCAAGCTGGTGGCGCTCGCCGAACTCCTCCAGGTGGCGCCCTCGACCGCGATGCGCATGGTCGACCGGCTCATCGCCGCCGGGCTCGCGGACCGGCAGCCCAATCCGGACAACCGGCGCGAGACCCTGCTGCGGGCGACCGACGAGGGCCGGCGCATCGTGGCGGACGTGACGGCCGGGCGCCGCGCCGAGATCGCCGCCATCGTGGCCCGGCTCCGCCCCACCGAGCGGCTGGCCCTCGTCGAGGCCCTCGACGCGTTCAACGAGGCGGGCGGCGAGCCCCCGGCCCCCGGCGCGGACGACCCCGAACCGCACCCGCTGGGCTGGATCGTGGACGGATCGCTGGCCCACGAGGTCTGAGCCCCCGGCCCCCCGCGTCCCTTGCATGATGCAAAGAAGCGGGGGCGGCGCTCAGCCCCTCGCGTACACCGCGCAAGCCGCCCGGCGCTCAGCCCGGCGCATGCACCGCCCGCAACGCGCCCTGATGGCTGAGCCAGCCCACCGGGCTGCCCCGCTCCGCGTCGAGCACCGGTACCCCGCTCCCGGCCGCGGAGAGCAGGGTGTGCAGGGCCTGGGCGAGCGGCTGGTCGGCGGTCACCGGCGCGGGCGGCTCGGCGAGCGGACCCACGGTGGCCGGTGCCGCGTCCGGCTGTTCGGCCAGGGCCTCGGCGACCGCCCGCGCGGTGACGACACCGACGTACGCCCCGCGGTCGTCGACCACCGGCAGCGCGCCGTGGCCCGAGCGGCCGAGCAGTTCGGCGGCGTCGGCCAGCGGGGTGGCGGCGGGCAGGAGGGCGGGCAGTGGCTCCATGACGGTGCCGACGTGCTGGGCGCCGATCGGCGCGCCGGGGGCGGGGCCCTGGAGGTCGATGCCGCGTCGGCGCAGCTTGAGGGTGTAGACGGTGTCCCGGCACAGCAGCCTGCTGGTGACGGTGGCCAGCACGACGGCCAGCATCAGGGGCAGGATGATCGAGTACTCGCCGGTCAGCTCGAAGAGGATGACCACGGCGGTGATCGGCGCCCGTGCCGCGCCGGCGAACACCGCGCCCATGCCGACCAGCGCGTACGCGCCCACGGCGCCGGCCGAGCCGGGCAGCAGGTGGTGGACGCCGATGCCGTACGCGGAGCCGAGCATCGCGCCGATGAACAGGCTCGGCGCGAAGACGCCGCCCGAGCCGCCGATGCCGATGGTGAGGCTGGTCGCCAGCATCTTTCCGGCGAGGAGCAGCAGCAGGAAGCCCGCCGCGTAGCCGCCCTCGGTCGCCCTCTGGAGGACCGGGTAGCCGACGCCGTACATCTGGGGCAGTGCCAGCAGCACCAGGCCGAGCCCGAGGCCGCCGACCGCCGGGCGCAGCCACTCCGGGCCCCGCCACAGCCAGTCGCAGGCGTCCTCGACCAGGTAGAGGAAGCGGGTGAAGCCCACGCCGACGGCGGCCGCGACGACCCCGAGCAGGGCGAACAGGCCGTACTGGGGGAGGTGGCCGACGTGGAAGTCCGGCAGGTTCAGGAAGGCGTTGTCGCCGAACGCGGCCCGTCCGATCACGCTCGCGGTGACGCTGGCCAGGACGGTCGCGCCGAACGCCTCGGCGGTGAAGGTGCCGAGGATCAGCTCCATGGCGAAGAAGACGCCGGCCAGGGGCGCGTTGAAGGTGGCCGCGATGCCGCCCGCGGCGCCGCAGGCGACCAGCAGCTTCATCCGGCCCTCGGTCGACCGGGTCAGCCGGCCGAGGGTGGAGCCGAGCGCCGAGCCGATCTGGACGATGGGGCCCTCGCGGCCCACCGAGCCGCCGGAGCCGATGGTGAGTGCCGAGGCCAGCGTCTTGACGACGGCGACCTTCGGACTGATCCGCCCGCCGCGCTGGGCGACGGCCAGCATGACCTCGGGCACGCCGTGCCCGCGCGCCTCCTTGGCGAACCGGTTGACCAGGGGGCCGTAGAGCAGCCCGCCGACGACCGGGGCGAGGAGCACGAAGTACGGGCCGAGCCAGGGCACGTGCGGGTTGTCCACGCCGGGGGAGGCGGCGTAGTCGGCATGGCCGGACAGCAGCCGGGTGAAGGTCTGGATGCACCAGCGGAAGACGATCGAGCCCAGGCCCGCCCCGGCGCCCACGACCACGGCCAGGACCAGGACGATCCAGGCGCCCTGCGGTGGACCTGCCGGTCCTGGTGCGGGCGCCCGGCCCCGTGCCGCCTCGCCCGGCCCGCGCTTTGTCTCCTTTGCCACCGATATGGCACTCATTGATTCTCCTCCCTCACTTTTGCAGTATGCAAAACGTGTGGGGGATGCCGCCACGGCGCCTCCCCGGCTTTGGTGGTCCGGGGACCCCGCAGCGCGTAACGTGACGCTCCATGAAGATCCTCATCAGTGCCGACATGGAGGGGGCCACGGGCGTCACCTGGCCGGCGGACGTGCTGCCGGGGACGCCGCAGTGGGAGCGGTGCCGGGGGATGTTCACCTCGGACGTGAACGCCGCCGTACAGGGCTTCTTCGACGGCGGCGCCGACGAGGTGCTCGTCAACGAGGCCCACTGGACCATGCGCAACCTGCTGCTGGAACAGCTGGACGAGCGGGTAAAGATGCTCACCGGGCGGCACAAGGAGCTGTCCATGGTGGAGGGCGTCCAGCACGGCGACGTGGACGGCATCGCCTTCGTCGGCTACCACGCGGGCGCCGGAATGGAGGGCGTGCTCGCCCACACCTACCTCGCCAACCAGATCACCGGCGTCTGGCTGAACGACGTACGCGCCAGCGAGGGCCTGCTCAACGCGCACGTCGTCGCCGAGTACGGCGTCCCCGTCGTCCTCGTCACGGGCGACGACGTGGCCTGCGAGGACGCGCTCGGCTACGCCCCCGAGGCGCTGAAGGTCGCCGTCAAGGACCATGTGTCGCGGTACGCGGCCGTGTGCCGCACCCCGGCCCGCACCGCCGCCGGCATCCGTGCCGCCGCCAAGGAGGCCGCGCGGCTCGCCGTGCGCCACGCGCCCGTGGAGGCGGGGCCGTTCACCGTCGCCGTGGAGTTCGACGCCGAGCACCTGGCGATGGCCGCGACCGTGGTGCCGGGGGTCGCGCGCATCGGCGAGCGGAAGGTGGCGTACACCAGCGCCACCATGTACGAGGGCATCCGGACGTTCAAGGCGGTCACCACGATCGTCTCCAACGCCGTGGAGGAGCAGTATGGCTGACGCGCAAGCCCTCGACGAGGTCGTGGAGTTCACCTCGGGGCTGATCCGGATCGACACCACCAACCGGGGCGGCGGCGACTGCCGGGAGCGGCCCGCCGCCGAGTACGCCGCCGAGCGGCTGGCCGGCGCCGGCCTCGAACCGCTGCTGCTGGAGCGCACCGGGGGCCGTACCAATGTGGTCGCCCGGATCGAGGGCACCGATCCGGGGGCCGACGCCCTGCTGGTCCACGGTCATCTCGACGTGGTGCCCGCCGAGGCCGCCGACTGGAGCGTGCACCCCTTCTCCGGGGAGGTCCGCGACGGGGTGGTGTGGGGGCGCGGCGCCGTGGACATGAAGAACATGGACGCGATGATCCTCGCCGTCGTCCGCTCCTGGGCCCGCTCGGGAGTGCGGCCCCGCCGCGACCTGGTCATCGCGTTCACCGCCGACGAGGAGGCCAGCGCCGAGGACGGCTCCGGCTTCCTCGCCGACGAGCACGCCGAGCTGTTCGAGGGCTGCACCGAGGGCATCGGCGAGTCCGGCGCCTTCACCTTCCACGACGGCGCCGGGCGGCAGATCTACCCGATCGCGGCCGGGGAACGCGGCACCGGCTGGCTCAAGCTGACCGCCCGCGGCCGCGCCGGGCACGGCTCGAAGGTGAACAAGGAGAACGCGGTGACCCGGCTCGCCGCCGCCGTCACCCGCATCGGCGAGCACGAGTGGCCGCTGCGGCTCACCCCGACCGTGCGCGCCGCGCTCACCGAACTCGCCGCGCTGTACGGCATCGACGCCGACTTCCGCGATGTCGACCGGCTGCTGGAGAAGCTGGGCCCGGCCGCCAGGCTGGTCGAGGCGACCGTCCGCAACAGCGCCAACCCGACCATGCTGGACGCCGGTTACAAGCTGAACGTGATCCCCGGCGAGGCCGTCGCCCATGTCGACGGACGCTATCTGCCCGGCGGCGAGGAGGAGTTCACCGCCACCCTCGACCGGCTCACCGGCCCGGACGTCGACTGGGAGTTCGCGCACCGCGAGGTCGCCCTCCAGGCACCGGTGGACGTGCCGCTGTTCGCGCGGATGCGGGACGCCGTACGGGAGTTCGCGCCCGAGGGCCACGTCGTGCCGTACTGCATGTCCGGCGGCACCGACGCCAAGCAGTTCTCCCGGCTCGGCATCACCGGCTACGGCTTCGCCCCGCTGAAGCTGCCCGAAGACCTCGACTACCAGGCGCTGTTCCACGGCGTGGACGAACGCGTGCCCGTCGCGGCGCTGCACTTCGGTGTCCGCGTCCTCGACCGCTTCCTGCGCACGGCCTAGACGACATGGGGGAGGACAACATGCTCACGATGCCGTACGGCACCTGGCCGTCACCCATCGACGCGGCGCTCGCCGCCGCCCACGACGGCCGCCCGGACTGGGTGGGCTACGTCGGGGACGAGACCTGGTGGACCGAACCCCGCCCCGGCGAGGGCGGCCGCCGCGCCCTGATGCGGCGCCGTGCCGACGGCACCGAGGAGTCGCTGCTGCCCGCGCCGTGGAACGTGCGCAGCCGCGTCATCGAGTACGGCGGCCGGCCCTGGACCGCCGGGACGCGAGGCGGCACGCCCCTCGTGGTGTTCACCCACTTCGCCGACCAGCGGCTCTACCGGTACGAGCCCGGCGGCGAGCCCCGCCCGCTCACCCCGCTCTCCCCGGTCGGCGGCGGACTGCGCTGGGCCGAGCCGCGCCTCGACCTCGAACGGGGCGAAGTGTGGTGCGTGCTGGAGGAGTTCACCGGCGACGACCCCGGCGACGTGCGGCGCGTCCTCGCGGCCGTACCGCTGGACGGCTCGGCCGCCGGGGACCGCGGCGCGGTGCGCGAACTCACCGCGGAACGGCACCGGTTCGTCACCGGACCCCGGCTCTCCCCGGACGGCCGGCGCGCCGCCTGGCTCGCCTGGGACCATCCGCGGATGCCCTGGGAGGGCACCGAACTGCTGGTCGCCGACGTCGGCGAGGACGGCACCCTGCACGGCGCGCACACCGTCGCCGGGGGCCCCGACGAGGCCGTCGCACAGGTGGAATGGGCCCCGGACGGCAGACTCCTGTACTCCAGCGACCGCGGCGGCTGGTGGAACCTCTACCGCGACGGCGTCCCGCTGTGCACCCGCGAGGAGGAGTTCGGCGGCCCGCTGTGGCAGCTGGGCCTGCGCTGGTTCGCGCCGCTGGACAGCGGCCTGATCGCGGTCGTGCACGGCAAGGGCTCGACCCTGCTCGGCATCCTCGACCCGGAGACCGGGGAGATCGTGGACGCCGCCGGACCGTGGACCGAGTTCGCCCCGAGCCTCGCCGTGCACGGCGGCCGGGTCGCCGCCGTCGGCGCCAGCCCGCGCACCGCCTACGAGGTGGTCGAGCTGGACACCACCACCGGTCGCGCCCGCGCCGTCGGCGCCCGCCACCGGGACCCGGTGGACCCCGCCTACTACCCCGAGCCGCAGATCCGCGTCTTCACCGGACCCGACGGCCGCGAGGTGCACGCCCACATCTACCCGCCGCACCACCCCGAGCACACCGCGCCCGACGGCGAGCTGCCGCCGTACGTCGTCTGGGCGCACGGCGGCCCCACCAGCAGGGTGCCGCTCGTCCTCGACCTGGAGATCGCCTACTTCACCTCGCGGGGCATCGGCGTCGCCGAGGTCGACTACGGCGGCTCCACCGGGTACGGCCGCGCCTACCGCGAGCGGCTGCGCGAGCAGTGGGGCGTGGTCGACGTGGAGGACTGCGCGGCCGTCGCCCGCGCGCTGGCCGAGGAGGGCACCGCGGACCCGTGCCGGCTCGCGATCCGGGGCGGCAGCGCGGGCGGCTGGACCACCGCGGCCTCCCTCACCAACACCGGCGTCTACGCCTGCGGCACCATCCTCTACCCCATCCTGGACCTCACCAGCTGGGCCTCCGGCGGCACCCACGACTTCGAGTCGCGCTACCTGGAGTCCCTGATCGGGCCGTTCACCGACGTGCCGACCCGCTACACCGAGCGCTCGCCGGCCAGCCACGCCGACCGGCTCACCGTGCCGTTCCTGATGCTCCAGGGCCTGGACGACGTGATCTGCCCGCCCGTGCAGTGCGAGGAATTCCTCGCCCGCCTCCAGGGCAAGGGCGTCCCGCACGCCTACCTCACCTTCGAGGGGGAGGGGCACGGGTTCCGCAGGGCGGACACCATGATCCGCGCGCTGGAGGCCGAACTCTCCCTGTACGCCCAGGTGTTCAAGCTGGACGTGCCCGGCCTGCCCCGGCTGGAGCTGCACCGGTGAACCCCCTCGTCCGCCCGCCGCGGCTGGCTCCGGGCGCCCGCGTGGCCGTCGTCGCCCCCAGCGGGCCCGTGCCCGAGGAACGCGTCCAGGCGGGCCTCGACGTACTGCGCGGCTGGGACCTCGACCCGGTCGTCATGCCCCATGTCCTGTCCCGGCACGGCGAGTTGGGCTACCTGGCGGGCAGCGACGCGGAGCGGGCCGCGGATCTCCAGCGAGCCTGGTGCGATCCGTCGGTGGCCGCGGTGCTGTGCGCCCGCGGCGGCTACGGCGCCCAGCGCATGGTCGACCTGCTCGACTGGGAGGCGATGCGCGCGGCCGGACCGAAGGTCTTCGCCGGGTTCAGCGACATCACCCATCTGCACCAGGCGTTCGCCGCCCGCCTGGGCCTGGTCACGCTGTACGGGCCGGTGGCCGCCGGGATCGACTTCATCAAGAGCGCGCGGGCGCAGGACCACCTCAGGGCCACGCTGTTCGCGCCCGAGACGGTACGCACCATCGCCACGACCGGAACCCCGCTGGTGCCCGGCCGGGCCCGCGGGGTGACCCTCGGCGGCTACCTCGGCGGGCTCGCCGCCGACCTCGCAACCCCGTTCGCCCCGGCCGGTGCGCGCGGCGGGCTGCTGATGATCGAGGACGTGACCGAACAGCCGTACCGCATCGACCGGTTGCTCACCCAGCTGCTGCGCTCCGGGTGGCTCGACGGGGTCGCCGGGATCGGACTCGGCTCCTGGGAACGCTGCGGCCCGTACGAGGAGGTGCGCGCCGTCCTCGCGGACCGGCTCGGCGGACTCGGGGTGCCGGTCCTTGAGGAGATGGGGTTCGGGCACTGCGAGGGCGCGCTGACCATCCCGTTCGGGGTGCGGGCGGAACTCGACGCCGACGCAGGAACGCTGACGCTGGCGGAGCCCGCGCTGCGCTGATCTCCGGTGCGGGACGCGTAAAGTGGCCGGATGCCGCACACCGCGTCCCGCTACCTCGCCGAAGGCCCCCGTGTGGGCATCCGCCACTTCACCCTGGCGGACGGACCCGCGTTCACCGCGCGCGCCCGCGAGAGCAAGGACCTGCACCGGCCGTGGCTGTTCCCGCCGGACACCGAGGACGCCTACGCCGACTACGCCGGGCGGCTGATCGAGGACCCGGCGAGGGCCGGCTTCCTGGTGTGCGAGCGCGACAGCGGGGACATCGCCGGGTTCATCAACATCAACAACATCGTCCGGGGCGGCTTCCGCTGCGGCGCCCTCGGCTACGGCGCGTTCGCGCACGCCGCCGGGCGGGGCCTGATGCGCGAGGGCCTGGAACTGGTGATCGGCCACGCCTTCGGGCCGCTCGGACTGCACCGCCTGGAGATCAACGCCCAGCCGGAAAACACCGCCTCGATCGCGCTGGCCCGGAGCGCCGGGTTCCGCCTGGAGGGCTTCTCGCCGAAGATGATCTACGTCGACGGGGACTGGCGGGACCACGAACGCTGGGCGCTCACCGCCGAGATGCGCGCCTGACCTCGCACGCCCCGCCGCGTCGGGGCCCCGGCGCCCTTTGCGCAATCTAGACCGGCAGCTCCCCTGGCCGAGTCATCGCCCGCCGGGTTCCATGGTCGTCGTGACAAGGATCCGACGTGAGGTACTGACTCTGCCCGCCGCCGAGTTGGGCCCGGACAACCCGCTGCCCGCGCTGCGCCCGCTCGACGAGGTCCACCGCCTCGACGACCGCGACCTCGACGGCATACCCCGCGACATGGCGCGCGCTCTCGGCTACGCGCCGCTGCGCAGCCTGCTGCCGGTCCGCCTCCGCGACGGCTACGACAGAACCCGCGCACCCCGCCCGCTCGACGCCCTGGTGATCGAGAACGACCGGCTGCGCGCCACCGTCCTGCCCGGACTCGGCGGCCGTGTCGCCTCCCTCGTCCACCTGCCGACCGGCCGCGAACTCCTGTACCGCAACCCGGTGTTCCAGCCCGCCGACTTCGCCCTGAACGGCGCCTGGTACTCCGGTGGCATCGAGTGGAACATCGGCGCCACCGGCCACACCACCCTCTCCTGCGCACCCCTGCACGCCGCCCGCGTCCCCGCCCCCGACGGCGGGCAGATGCTGCGCCTGTGGGAGTGGGAGCGGCTGCGCGACCTGCCCTTCCAGGTCGACCTGTGGCTGCCGGACGGCTCCGACTTCCTCTACGCCGGCGTGCGCGTCCGCAACCCGCACCAGCACCCGGTGCCCACGTACTGGTGGTCCAACATCGCGGTACCCGAGGAGGTCCGCGTCCTCGCCCCGGCCGGGGAGGCCTGGCACTTCGGCTACGAGCGGCGGCTGCGCCGGGTGCCCGTCCCGTCGTACGACGGCATCGACCGCACGTACCCGCTCAACAGCCCTTACGCCGCCGACTACTTCTACGACGTGCCCGACGGGCGGCGCCGCTGGATCGCGGCGCTGGACGCGGACGGGCACGGGCTGGTGCAGACCTCCACCGACGCGCTGCGCGGCCGTAAGCTGTTCGTCTGGGGCAGCGGGACCGGCGGCCGCCGCTGGCAGCAGTGGCTCACCGAGCCCGGCACCGGCGGCTACTGCGAGATCCAGGCGGGCCTCGCCCGCACCCAGCTGGAGCACGTCCGGCTGGACGCGGAGAGCGAGGTGAGCTGGCTGGAGGCGTACGGCCCGCTCGACACCGAGCCCGCGGGGGAGTGGCACGGCGCCGTCCGGCGGGCCGGGGAGCGGCTGGAGTCGGTGCTGCCCCGCGCCCGCGTCGAGGAGGCGTACGCACTGTGGCGGCCCGCCGCCGACACCGAACCCGGCGAAATCCTCGCCACCGGCTCCGGCTGGGGCGCGCTCGAAGTGCTGCGCGCCGGCTGGAAGCTGCCCGGCACCCCCTTCCCCGAGTCCACGCTCGGCCAAGGCCAGGAACCCTGGCGTCAGTTGCTGCGCACCGGCAGCCTGCCCGCCCCGCCCGGCCCGCGGCCGTACACGGAGACGCTGGTCGCCCCGCACTGGCGGGAACTGCTGGAGACCGCGCCCGCCACCTGGCACACCGAGTACCACCTCGGCATCGCCCAGTGGCACGCGGGCGACCGCGCCCAGGCCGTGCGCAGCTGGGAACGCGCCCTGCCGCACGCGCCCGCGCGCTGGCCGCTGCTGCGCGCCCTCGCCGTCGCCGACGCGGACGACGGCCACCACGAGCGGGCCGCCGACCGGTACACCGACGCCTTCGCCGACCTGTGCGCCGCCGGGGGCCCCGAGGACGGCGGCCGGGACGCGGACCGCACCGCCGTGCCGGCCGCCCTCGGCCGCGAGACGCTCGAAGCGCTGCTGCGGGCCGGGCGGACGGCGGCCGCCCGCGCCGTCTGGGAGCGGCTGCCGCCTCCCGTCCGGCAGCGCGGCCGATTCCGGCTGCTGGAGGCGGAGTTGCTGCTCGCGGAGGGCCGGCGGGACGCGGCGCGGGCCGTGTTCGACGCCGGGTTCGAGGTCGCCGACCTGCGGGAGGGCTCCCGCGCGCTCGACCGGGTGTGGGCCCGGCTCACTGGTGAACCCCTGCCCGCCCGCTACGACTTCCGGATGCGCCCCGACCCCGACTGAGCCCTCAGCCGTGCTGGTCCACGTACTCGAAGATCGACCCGTCCGGGTGCATCGCGAGCATGTTGCGGCCCGCCGGGGTCGGTACCGGCTCCACCAGGATGCGGGCGCCGAGGCCGGTCAGCAGTTCCTGCGCCTCGCCCACGTCCTTGACGGCGATGGTCGCGGTGACCTTCCGCAGGATGTCCAGCTCCGCCTCTGGGCCGCTCATCAGCAGGAAGGAGCCGATCGCGGCGACCCGCACCCCGCCGCGTTCGAAACGCTGCGCGGTGCCACCGGCCAGCCGCTCGTAGAAGGGGATCGCGGTCTCGATGTCGGCAACGCAGATACGCAGCGAGGCGCCCATAATCTCCATACGGACGAGCCTAGTTGGGACCAGGGTCCGCGCGCAGGTTCCCCGGAGTTACCCGAGATGCGCACAGGGTACCCGCGTACCATGAACCGTTCACAGCCTTTGGATCATCTGGAACATCTCGACAAGGAGCTGGTCGAGGAGCTGGCTCAGGTGGCCCGCGTGACGGTACGGGAGGAGCTGCGCGAGCAGACCCGCAAGCAGCGCCGTACCGCCGTGCTCTACGGCGCGTCGGGCGCCGCCGCCCTGTACGCGGGCGGCGCGGTGGTCGTCGCCGTCGGCCTGGCCCTGGCGACCGGGCTGCCCGGCTGGGCCGCCGCCCTGATCACCGGGGCGCTGCTGGCCGCGGTGGCGTACGCGCTGCGGGCCGGCGCCCACTCCTCGTCCTCCCGGCACCAGCCGCACCCGCCGCACCATGTGATCGGCGGCACCCCGCCGGTCGCCCCGCCGGGCGGCCTCGGGCTGCCCTACCCGCCGGTCCCCGAGAACCCGCCGGAGCCCCCGGCCGGACTGGACGACCCGCGCCGGTGACCGGCACGGGGCGCCCCGTCCGGGGGCGCTCCCGTCCGGCTCACCCCTCGGCCAGCCGGGGCAGCACCTTCGTACGGTAGAAGTCGAAGAAGCCCTGCTGGTCGGGGCCGATCTGGTTGACGTACACGCGGTCGAACCCGGCGTCGCCGAAGGCGCGCAGGGCGGCGGCGTGTTCGTCCGGGTCGTCGCCGCACACCACGTTCTGCCGGACCATGTCCGGTGTGACCAGCTCGTGCAGCTGCTCGAAGTGCTTGGGGGAGGGCAGGACTTGGCCCATCTCGCCGGGCAGCAGCTCGTTGTACCAGAGCCGGTGCACCTGGCGGACGCAACTCTCGCGGTCGGTGCCGTAGCAGACCTTGGTGCCGCCGCTGACGAGCTTGGCCCCGCCGCCGCCCTTGCGGAAGGAGGTGACCATCTCCTCCTCCGGCATCATGGTGATGTAGCCGTCGCCCACCCGCGCGGCGAGCGCCGTCGCCTTGGGGCCGAAACCGGAGATGTCGATCGGCACCGGCTCGTCGGGCACCGTGTACAGGCGGGCGTTCTCCACGGTGTAGTGCGTCCCGTGGTGATCGACCTCCTCGCCGGTGAACAGCCGGCGCATCACCTGCACCGCCTCCTCCAGCATCTCCAGCCGCACGTGCGCCGGGGGCCAGCGGTCGCCGAGGATGTGCTCGTTCAAAGCCTCGCCGGTGCCGAGGCCCAGCCGGAAGCGGCCCTCGGTCTGCACCGCGCAGGTGGCCGCGGCATGCGCCGTCACCGCCGGGTGCATCCGCACGGTCGGGCAGGTCACGGCGGTCTCGATGGGCAGCGACACGGCCTGGGAGAGCGCGCCGATCACCGACCAGACGAAGGGGCTCTGACCCTGCGCGTCGTTCCACGGGTGGAAGTGGTCCGAGATCCACAGTGCCTGGAACCCGGCCTGCTCGGCCATCCGCGCCTGCTCCACGAGCGCGGCCGGACCGTGCTCCTCGCTCGCCAGGAAATAGCCGTACTCGGGCATGAGGGGACCTCCGCGTGCCGAACCGGGTGTGCGTGTCCGGGGCCGGGTAACCGGGGGTACCGGGGGTGAAACGCGGCCCGCACCGACGCGCCCCGCGCCCGCGCCCCGGCGGGCGGCCCGTGTGCTCCGGCCGGGTGAGCGCCCCCGCGTTTGGTTGGCCGGGCCCCGGATACGCGGAAAACCTCGCACGAGCCCACCGCCCGAGGCGCCGCCGTGGGCCGACCGCGCCGCGGGGAAGCCGGCCCCGGACCGGCCCGGCGAGGGGCCGCCCCGGACGCCCGCGCGCCGCCCCGGTGAAACCGGTGCCCGCCATCGACCGACGACCACGATCTCGCGCAAGGAGAACCATGGACACCGCCGAACTCGCCGAACTCGGACAGCAGTTGCGCGTCGACAGCGTACGGGCCGCCGCGGCGGCGGGCTCCGGGCACCCCACGTCCTCGATGTCCGCCGCCGACCTGATGGCCGTCCTGCTCGCCAACCATCTGCGCTACGACTTCGAGCGCCCCGAGCATCCCGCCAACGACCGCTTCGTGCTCTCCAAGGGCCACGCCTCGCCCCTGCTGTACTCCGCGTACAAGGCGGCCGGCGCCATCGAGGACGGCGAGCTGGTCACCTTCCGCAAGCTGGGTAGCCGGCTCGAAGGACATCCGACGCCCCGCAGGCTGCCCTGGGTGGAGACGGCCACCGGCTCCCTCGGCCAGGGGCTGCCGGTAGGGGTCGGCATCGCGCTCGCCGGGCTGCGCCTGGACCGCACCGGCTACCGGGTGTGGGTGCTGTGCGGGGACAGCGAGCTGGCGGAGGGCTCGATCTGGGAGGCCGCCGAGCACGCCGGGTTCGAGAACCTGGACAACCTGAAGGTGATCGTGGACGTCAACCGGCTCGGGCAGCGCGGCCCCACCCGGCACGGCCACGACCTGGACGCCTACGCCCGCCGCTTCCAGGCCTTCGGCTGGCACACCATCGAGATCGACGGCCATGACGTGGACGCGATCGACCGGGCGTACGGAGAGGCGCTGTCCACCACCGGGCAGCCCGTGGTGATCCTCGCCCGCACCCTCAAGGGCAAGGGCGTGGCCGCCGTGGAGGACCGGGAGGGCCAGCACGGCAAGCCGCTGCCCGACGCCGACGAGGCGATCGCCGAACTCGGCGGCCCCCGCCGGCTGCGGCTGCGCGTGGGCGAGCCGCCGGCCGCCGCCGCGCTGCACGACCACACCACCGAGGCGGTCCGGCTGCCGCGCTACGACAAGGGCGACGAGGCCGCCACCCGTGACGCCTTCGGCGCCGCCCTCGCCGCGCTCGGCGACGCGCGCGGCGACGTCGTCGCCCTGGACGGCGAGGTCGGTGACTCCACCCGCACCGAGGAGTTCGCCAAGGCGCACCCCGAGCGCTTCTTCGAGTGCTACATCGCCGAGCAGCAACTCGTCGCCACCGCCGTCGGGATGGCGGCGCGCGGCTGGGTGCCGTACGCCGCGACGTTCGCCGCGTTCCTCACCCGCGCCCACGACTTCGTACGCATGGCGTCCATCAGCGGCTCCGGCATCAACCTCGTCGGCTCGCACGCCGGCGTCGCCATCGGCCAGGACGGGCCCTCCCAGATGGGCCTGGAAGACCTCGCCATGTTCCGCTCCGTGTACGGCTCCACCGTCCTCTACCCCTGCGACGCCAACCAGACCGCCCGGCTGACCGCCGCCATGGCCGGCCTCGACGGCATCCGCTATCTGCGTACCTCCCGCGGCAAGACCCCGGTGCTCTACGACGCCGACGAGGAGTTCCCGGTCGGCGGCAGCAAGACGCTGCGCTCCTCGGAGGAGGACCGGCTGACCATCGTCGCTGCCGGGGTCACCGTGCCCGAGGCCCTCACGGCGGCCGACCGGCTCGCCGAGGACGGCATCGCGGTCCGGGTGATCGACCTGTACTCGGTCAAGCCCGTGGACGCCGAGACGCTGCGCCGGGCCGCCGAGGAGACCGGCTGCCTGCTCACCGTCGAGGACCACCACCCCGAGGGCGGCATCGGGGACGCGGTCGCGGAGTCCTTCGCGGACGGCCGCCCGGTGCCCCGCCTGGTCCGGCTCGGGGTCCGTACGATGCCCGGTTCGGCCGCCCCCGACGAGCAGCTGCACGCCGCGGGCATCGACGCCCTCGGCATCGTGGCCGCGGCGAAACTGCTGGTGGAGGAGGCGGTGGTGCGGTGAGCGACGGCGCGCCGCGGCGGATACGGGCGGGCCGCCGCGCGGTGGAGATCCAGCGGCCGGGGAAGATCCTCTTCCCCGGCCGCGGGGGTGCGCCGGAGTACACCAAGGGCGACCTCGCCGACTACTACCGCTCCGTCGCCCCTTACCTGCTGCCGCACCTCAGGGGCCGCCCGCTGATGCTGGAGCGCCACCCGGACGGTGTCGACGGCCCGCGGTTCATGCAGAAGAACAGCCCCGAGCACTACCCGGAGTGGATCACCCGCGCCGAGGTCGCCAAGGAGGGCGGCACCGTCACGCACGTCGTGTGCGACGACACCGCCACCCTCCTCTTCCTCGCCGACCAGGCCTGCGTCACCCTGCACCGCTGGCTCTCCCGCACCGACCGGGCCGCCGGGCCCGGCCGCCCCGACCGGCTGGTGTTCGACCTCGACCCACCGGACGAGGACTTCGCCCCCGTCCGCGAGGCCGCCGCCGTGCTGCGCGCGCTGCTGGACGAACTCGCCCTGCCCGCCGCCCCGATGACCACCGGCTCGCGCGGACTGCACCTCGTGGTCCCGCTCGACGGACGCCAGGGCTTCGCCGAGGTACGGCAGTTCGCCCACGACGTCGCCGAACTCGCCGCCGCACGGCATCCGGACCGGCTCACCACAGCCGTCCGCAAGGAGGACCGCGGCGACCGCCTCTACCTCGATGTGCAGCGCAACGCCTACGCCCAGACCGCCGTGGCCCCCTACACGGTCCGCGCCCGCCCCGGCGCCCCCGTCGCCGTGCCCCTCGCCTGGCCGCAGCTGGACGAGCCCGGCGTCCACGCCCGCCGCTGGACCATCGCCGACGCCCTCGAACAGGCCCGCACCGACCCCTGGGCCGGCCTCCCGGCCCGCGCCCGCGGCCTGGGACCCGCCCGGCGGCGCCTCGCGGAGCTGCGCGACTGAGGGCGCTCCGAAGGTTTGGCCACGGAATGAGCGGCCACCCGCACCAAGAGGTGGCCATGTCGAACACACATCGCACAACACGGACACAGAATTCACGGGATTCCCAGCAGGAATCCGAGCGGGAAGAAGACCGCGAAGCACCCGAAGAAATCGAACAGGAACCGGAGCGGGAGCCCCGGAAGACCCGGAAGCGGACCCGGCCCTCCCCCGAGGGCGAGGAGTCCACGCACGAGCCCGAGGCCCGCGCGCCGGGCCCCATGGAGGTACTGCGCCAGGCACGCGCCCAGCTCGCCGAGCTGACCGGACTCGTACCCGAGTCGGTCTCCTCCTTCGAGCAGACCGAGGACGGCTGGTCGCTCGAAGTGGAGGTACTGGAGCTGGAGCGGGTGCCGGACACCATGAGCCTCATGGGCGCCTACCAGGTCGAACTCGACCAGGACGGGCAGCTCACCGGCTACCGGCGGGTCCGCCGCTACGAACGCGGCAGAGCCGACCCGCGCCCCGGCGGCCGCTAGACGCACCGCCCACCACGACCATTCGGCACCTATCCCGGAGGAGGAACGGCCGGCATGACCGTTGTCCCGGCACAGCAGACCGGCGGCGGAGGCAGCAGCGGCCTCTACGACGTCCTGGAACTGGTACTCGACCGCGGCCTGGTGATCGACGCCTTCGTGCGCGTCTCCCTGGTCGGCATCGAGATCCTGAAGATCGACGTCAGGGTCGTCGTCGCGAGCGTCGACACCTACCTGCGCTTCGCCGAGGCCTGCAACCGCCTCGATCTGGAATCCGGACCCAACAAGAGCCCCGGCCTGCCCGACGTGGTCGGCCAGGTCACCGAGTCCGGCGCACGCGGCAAGTCCAAGGGCGCGCTCTCCGGCGCCGCCGAGACCATATCCGACGCGTTCAAGCAGGCCCGCGAGGAGGGCGAGGAGCGGCCCCGCACCCGCAAGGCCGCGGCCCGCCGCAAGGAGGAGCAGGAGTGAGCACGTACGTCTACGGGATCACCGCCCGTTCGCACCCGGCACTCCCCGAGGGGATGACCGGCGTGGGCGACCCGGCCCGGCCCGTGCGGGTCCTCGCCGCCGGCGAGCTGGCCGCCCTGGTCAGCGAGGCCCCGGAGAACCTGCGCCCCAAGCGCCGGGACCTGCTCGCCCACCAGAACGTGCTCGCCGAGGCGGGCGCCGGCGGCTGCGTGCTGCCCATGCGGTTCGGCAACGTGGCCCCCGACGACGACACCGTCATCCGGGTCCTCCAGGAGCGCGCCGACCACTACCGGGAGCGGCTCGCGGCCCTGGAGGGCAAGGTCGAGTACAACGTCAAGGCCAACCACATCGAGGAGGCCGTGCTGCATCTGGTGATGGCCGAGCAGCCGGACGTACGCGCCCTGGCGGAGGCCAACCGCAAGGCGGGCGGCGGGAGTTACGACGACAAGCTGCGCCTCGGCGAGATGGTCGCCGGTGCCGTCAAGGCACGGGAGGCCGCGGACGCCGCCGAGGTGCGCGCCCTGCTGGAGCCGGCCGCCGCCGCGGTGAGCTCCGGCCCCCAGTCCACCGGCTGGCTGCTCAACGACTCGTTCCTGGTGGCCCGCGACACCGCGGAGGAGTTCCTGGCCGCCGTCGAGCGGGTCCGCGCCGGCCATTCCCACCTGGAGCTGCGCGTCAACGGCCCGTTGCCGCCGTACAGCTTCGTCGAGCCGGGCCCCGCCCAGCCCGCGGAGGCCACCGCCCCGGCCCCCTAGGGGCGCGGCCGACCCACGAGAACGGCCCGGACGGAGAGCGGAAGGAGGATCCCATGGGGCTGATCAAGGAAGTGCTGCTGCTGCCCTTCGCGCCCGTGCGCGGCAGCGGCTGGGCGATCAACCAGGTGCTCCGCGAGGCGGAACGGATCTACTACGACCCCGCCACCGTACGGGCCGAACTCGCCCGCCTCGAAGAACAGCTGAACGCGGGCGAGATCACCGAGGAGGAGTTCGACCGGCGCGAGGACGAACTGCTCGACCGGCTGGAGGCCCAGCAGGGCCCCGGCGACACCACAGGCAACGGAACGGGACGATGAACCGAACGGCACTGGGCCTCGCCGTAGGGGCCGGATACTTCCTGGGACGTACCAGGAAACTGAAGATGGCACTCGCGGTCGGCTCGCTCGTGGCGGGCAAGAAGCTCAACCTCGGTCCGGGTGCGCTCGCCGACCTCGCCCGCCGGCAGCTGCGGGACAACCCGCAGTTCAAGGAGATCGGCGACCAGCTCCGCACCGATCTGCGGGGCGTCGGCAAGGCGGCCTCCGGGGCCATGGTCGAACGGCAGATGAGCAGCCTCGCCGACCGCCTGCACGACCGTACGGCCCAGGTGCGCGGCGAACTCTCCGGCGAGAACGCGGACGGGGGCGGCGACGAGCGGGAGGACGAGGACCGCGAGACCCGCGACAGCGGGCGCGACGACGGGGACGGCGACCGCGAGGGCCGGGACGAGGACCGCGCGGCCGGGAAGTCCGGCGACCGGAAGCCCGCCGCCAGGAAGACCGCGGCGCGGCGCACCGGCACGACGGAGAAGCGGGGCCCCGCGAAGAAGACGGCGGCCAAGAAGACCGGCGCCCAGCGTCAGACGGCCGCGAAGAAGCAGGCCGGCTCGCGCCGCGGCGGTTCCGCGAAGGGCGGTGACGAACGATGACCGACACCGTGGGATCCGCGGCCTCGGCCGCCGGGCGGGCCAAGGGCGCCGCCAAGGACGCGGGGCCGCTCGCCGACCTCGCCCACAGCGAGGCCGCCGACCGGCTGAAGGAGGAGGCGCAGGAGTACCTGTCCGCGCAGGCCCAGCGGCTGCTCACCGGCCTCGGCCGCAAACTCGGCGAGACCACCGGCAAGCTGAACGACATCGCGGAGGGCAACAGCCCCGGCTTCGCGAAGCTCGCGCTCGACGGCGGCCGCAAGCTCGCCGAGGGCAAGGGCCCGCTGCGCACCGCGCTGGAACTCGGCGCCTCCCGCGCCAAGGACAGCGTCACGGACGCCGTCAAGAACCTCGGCGGCGGCAAGAAGGGCGGCAAGGGCCGCGGCGGCAACAAGCCCACCGTGATCATGGAGTCCATCGACGTGGGCGTGCCGCTGCGCACCGCCTACGACCAGTGGACGCAGTTCCAGGAGTTCTCCACCTTCGCGCACGGCGTCAAGAGCGTCTCCCGCGCGGGCGACACCGAGACCGACTGGCAGGCGAAGATCTTCCTGTCCAGCCGCAGCTGGAAGGCCCGCACCACCGAGCAGATCCCCGACCAGCGCATCCAGTGGACCTCCGAGGGCGCCAAGGGCAGCACCAAGGGCGTCGTCACCTTCCATGCCCTCGGGGACAACCTGACGAGGATCCTGCTGGTCATCGAGTACTACCCGAGCGGTTTCTTCGAGAAGACCGGCAACCTGTGGCGCGCCCAGGGCCGCCGGGTCAGGCTGGACCTGAAGCACTTCGCCCGCTTCATCACCCTCAAGGCGGAGGCGGAGGACAGCTGGCGCGGCGAGATCCGCGACGGCGAGGTCGTCCGCAGCCACGAGGACGCGATCGCGGAGGAGGAGTCCCAGGAATCCGGAGAGGAGTCCGGGGAATCCGGGGAGCCGGAGGAATCCGAGGAGCCGGAGGACCAGGACCAGGAGCCCGAGGGCCGGGCCGGGGACCGGGAATCGGAGGAGCCCGAGGAGTACGAGGACGAGGGCTCGTACGAGTACGAGGACGAGGACGAAGCCGGGGAGCCGGAAGAGGACGAGGAGGACGAGGAGGAGCTGGCGGACGAGTACGAGGACGAGGAGCCCGAGGACGAGGAGTACGAGGGTGACGAGGAGGAAGAACCCGAGTACGCCGAGCGCGGGAGCCGTCGATGACGACCCCCGCCCCCCGGTCGGGCGGGTTCGCCGAACCGTACGGCCACAGCTCGGGCGCGAACCTCGCCGACATCCTGGAACGCGTCCTCGACAAGGGTGTCGTCATCGCCGGTGACATCCGGATCAACCTGCTCGACATCGAACTGCTCACCATCAAGCTGAGGCTCATCGTGGCTTCGGTGGACAAGGCGAAGGAGATGGGGATCGACTGGTGGGAGAGCGACCCGGCCCTGTCCTCACGGGCCCGCCGGGACGAGCTGACACGGGAGAACGCCGAGCTGAGAGAGCGGCTGGCCCGGCTGGAGGAACTGGAGCCGGGCCGTGCGCGGAAGGAGGCGCCATGAGCGGGCTGCGTTATGTGTATGCCGTCTGCCGCCCCCTCGGGGCGCCCCTCCAGGCCCAGCTGACGGGCGTCGGGGGCGCCCCGCCGGCCCTGCTGTCCCACCGCGGCCTGGTCGCGGTGGTCAGTACGGTCCCCGAGGCCGACTTCTGCGAGGAGGGGCTCAAGGCCCACCTGGAGGACCTGGACTGGCTGGCCGCGACCGCCCGCGCCCACCAGGGCGTGATCGACGCGCTCACCACCGTCACCACCCCGCTGCCGCTGCGCCTCGCGACCGTCTTCCGGGACGACAGCGGGGTGCGCAGCATGATGGAGGCCCGCGAGGCGGACTTCCTGGGCGCCCTGGACCGGCTGGAGGGCCGGGTGGAGTGGGGCGTCAAGGTGTTCACGGAGCCGCCGCCCGCCGAACCCGCCGCGCCGGCCGGCGCGTCCGGCAAGCCCATGAGCGGCCGGGACTATCTGCGCCGCCGCCGCGCGGACACCCGCGCCCACGAGGCGGACCTCCAGGCCGCCGAGGCGTTCGCGGACGCCCTGCACGAGCGGCTGTGCGCGCACGCCGAGGACTGCAGGCTGCACCCCCCGCAGAACGCCTCGCTGTCCGGCGCCCGTGGCCGCAATGTGCTCAACGCGGCCTATCTGGTGCCCCGCGACCGGTCCGAGGAGTTCGTGGAGCTGGTGGACCGCACGAAGGACGAGGCCGGCGGGCTGCGGGTGGAGCTGACCGGGCCCTGGGCCGCGTACTCGTTCAGCGGGTTCGCCGAGGAGGACGCGCGGCACGGTGCGCGGGCGGGGGAGGGCCGGTGACCGTCGTGGAGCGCCGGGAGATCGCCCTGGTCGACCTGCTGGACCGGCTGCTGGCGGGCGGCGTCGTCATCGCCGGCGACCTCACGCTGCGCATCGCCGACGTGGACCTGGTCCGCATCGACCTGAACGCGCTGATCAGCTCGGTCAACGAAACCGTGCCCTCGCCGTTCGAGATACCGCTCGAAGCGCCGTCCGGGCCGCCCGCGAAGGAGCTGTGATGTCCGCGCGCAACCGGCTCGACCTCGAACCCGACACCGTCGAGCGCGACCTGGTGAAACTCGTCCTGACCGTGGTGGAGCTGCTGCGCCAGCTGATGGAGCGGCAGGCGGTACGGCGCTTCGACACCGGCGACCTGACCGAGGAGCAGGAGGAGCGGATCGGGCTCACCCTGATGCTCCTGGAAGACCGGATGGCGGAACTCCGCAACCGCTACGGCCTGCGCCCCGAGGACCTCAACCTGGACCTCGGCCCCCTCGGCCCCCTGCTGCCCCGCGACTGACGGGCACGCCGGGGCGGCCACGCAGGAGCGTCCACGTACGGGCTCGCACCCACGGGCGGCCTCACTCGCGGCCTCGCGGGTGAGCCGGACTTCCGGGCGTCTCGTCGATGGCAACCGGAGAAGTCCACGGGCACGCCCCCTTCTTCCAGACGCTGGGAACCGTGCCGCAGCTCACGCCTCCTTGCGGCACAGGATCTCTCCGTGCAGTACCGCGAACCAGCCGTCCTCCCGCCGTCCCCACTCCCGCCAGGCGTCCGAGACGGCCCGCAGCCGCTCGGGCGTGGCATGGCCGGATGCCGTGGCCCGTTCGGCGTAGGCGGAGGCGAGGGTGCGGTCCGCCCACAGGCCGCTCCACCAGGCGCGCTCCTCCTCGGTGGCGAAGGTCCAGGTGCCGCAGGTCGCGGTGATGTCCCGCAGCCCCGCGGCCAGCGCCCAGGACTTCAGCCGGCGCCCGGCGTCCGGCTCGCCGCCGTTGGCCCGCGCCACCCGCTCGTACAGCTCCAGCCAGTCGTCCAGGCCCGGCACCGCCGGGTACCAGGTCATCGCCGCGTAGTCGGCGTCCCGTACGGCGATGAACCCGCCCGGCTTCGTCACCCGCCGCATCTCGCGCAGCGCCTGCACCGGGTCGCCCACGTGCTGGAGCACCTGGTGGGCGTGGACCACGCAGAAGGTGTCGTCCGGGTAGTCCAGGGCGTGCACGTCGGCGACCGCGAAGTCGACGTTGGCGAGCCCGCGCGCGGCGGCCGTCTTTCGCGCCTGCTCCAGGACGCCGGGGGCCTGGTCCACGCCCGTCACCCGGCCGTCGGGCACCAGCTCGGCCAGATCGGCGGTGATGGTGCCGGGCCCGCAGCCGATGTCCAGGATCCTCATGTGCGGCTTGAGCGAACCGAGCAGGTAGCCCGCCGAGTTGGCGGCGGTGCGCCAGGTGTGCGAGCGCAGCACCGACTCGTGATGCCCGTGTGTGTAGACGGCAGTCTCCCGTGCTTTCGCCATGCCCGTACCCCTTCTCGTCGCACCGGCCGGACCCGGCCCGCGTCACGGTTCACAGTACGCGCGGCGACCGTATGGCGAGACCTGTGTTTCGCCATACGGACTGATGGGCCGTCAGGAGGACTCGGGCAGCGGACGGTAGACCGTCAGTGCCTCCGGCAGCTTCTCCACCGTCACCTCGCCCGAGACGGTCGTGACCTCCCCGTCGTACGCCAGCGGGGTGCCGGGCGCCAGGCCGGTCAGCCGCAGCCGGTTCACCTGGACGGCCGCATGGGCGGGCGAGCGGGTCAGGGGTCCCGCGGCGGCCGCGGCCAGCAGCCGCAGCGCGGCCCGGCCGCTGCCGTGCACCACCCGCACGTCCAGCAGTCCGTCGGCCAGGTCGTTGCGGCGGCCCGGCGCGAGCCCCATCCGGTGGTAGACGCCGTTGCCGGTGAACAGCAGCCACAGCGGCCGCCGTTCACCGCCCACCTCCACCTCCAGCGGATGCCGGCCCGCGCGCAGCACCCGCAGCGCGCCGAGCAGCCCGGCCGGCCAGCCGCCGATCCGGTGCGACCAGGCGTCGCGGGCGCGCACCAGCTCCGGGTACACCCCGAGGCTCAGCGTGTTCAGGAACAGGCCCTGGTCGCCGTCGGAGACGAAGCGGCCCACGTCCACCCGTACCGCCTCGCCCTTGCGCACCGCACGGGCCAGATCGCGCTCGTCCTCCACGCCCAGATCGTGGGCGAAGTGGTTCAGGGTGCCGCCCGGCAGCACGGCCAGCGGCAGCCCGTGGCGCAGGGCGACGGCGGCGGCCGTGTTCACGGTGCCGTCGCCGCCGCACACCCCGAGCACCCGCGCCCGCGTCGCCGCCTTCGCGAGCGCGCCGCCCGCCTCGCCGGGCTCGCACTCCACGATCTCCGCGCGCGGCAGCGCCGCCCGCAGCGCGCCCACCCGGTCCGCGGTGCCCGAGCCCTGGTTGACGACCATCACCAGACCCTCGCCCTCCACCAGTGCGGGCACCTCGGCGCGCGGCCGGGCGCCGGGCACCGTCGCGGCGCGGACCGGCACGAGCCGCCGTACCAGGAAGGCGGCGCCCGCGCCCAGCGCCGCGCCGGCCAGCACGTCGCTCGGGAAGTGCACCCCGGTGTAGACGCGGGAGGCGGCCACCGAGAGCGCCAGCGGCGCCACCGCCGAGCCCCACGCGGGGGACTCCAGGGCGACCCCGGTGGCGAAGGCGGCCGCCGACGCCGCGTGGCCCGAGGGGAAGGAGGTGGTGAACGGCTGGTGCCGCAGCCGCCGCCCCAGGGGCACCGGGTCGAGCAGCGGCCGGGCCCGGCGCACCGAGCGCTTGCCGAGCGTGTTGACGGTCGCGGAGGCCACGGCGAGCGAGGCCAGGCCCCGTACGGCCGCCCGCCGGGCCCGCGGCGTACGGCTCGCCGCCACCGCGGCGGCCACCGCGCCCCACAGCACCCCGTGGTTGGCGGCGCGGCTCAGCCGGGGCAGCACGTGTTCGGCGCCCGGCCAGTTCCAGCGGGCGGCCCGCTCGAAGAGGCGGCCGTCGGCGGCGAGCAGCCGCTCGTACAGGGGGTGCGCGGCGGCGGTCGGGGCGGTCAGATCCACGTCCGGAGTCTCGGTCAGGTCCATGGGGGTGCGGATACCCTGAAGTGCCCGTTTCCTGTCCCGCGACGGCCTGCCCCGCGAGGGCGCCGCCCGGACGCCGCGAGGAGGACGCCCGGATGCCGCGAGGAGGACGCCCGGATGCGCCTACTTATGATCCGCCACGGCCAGACCACGTCCAATGTGCGCGATCTGCTGGACACCGCCGCACCCGGACCGGGGCTCACCCCGCTCGGCGAGGCACAGGCCGCCGCGCTGCCGCGGGCGCTGGCCGCCGAGGACATCGACGCCCTGTACGCCTCCCCGCTGATCCGCACCCAGCTCACCGCCGCCCCGCTGGCCCTGGCACGGGGGCTCGGAGTGACCGTCCGCGACGGCATCCGGGAGCTGTCCGCGGGCCACCTGGAGATGCTGCCCGGCGACGCCCCCGAGGCCCAGCCCTATCTGCGGACCGTCTTCGCCTGGTCGGCCGGGCACACCGCGCTGCGCGTCCCCGGCGGGGAGAGCGGCGAGGAGGCACTCGCGCGCTACGACGCCGTGATCGAGGAGGCGTACGGTAGCGGCGCCGCGACGGCCGCCCTGGTCAGCCACGGCGCCGCGATCCGGATGTGGACCGCGGCCCGCGCCCGCAACATCGACGTCGCCTTCGCCGCCGCGCGCCCGCTGGCCAACACCGGTGTGATCACCCTGGAGGGCGACCCCGGCACCGGCTGGCGGGTCCTGACCTGGGAGACCCACACCATCGAGCCACCGGGCACGCCCGGCCCGACGGGAGAGCCCCTGGACACCAGCGGCTGAACCGGGGCGGCCGAGGGGGCCACCGGCGAAGGCGCACGGGGAACCGTGAGCACCCCCCGCGCCCACTGCCGCCGTCGCGTCCGCGTGCATGGTGTTGGGTGGTCGTCGTGTGCGCGTGCATGGTGTTGGGTGGTCGTCGTGTGCGCGTGCATGGTGTTGGGTGGCCGTCGTGTGCGCGTGCATGGCATTGGGTGGCCTTCGCGTCCGCGTGCATGGTGTTCGGTGGCCTTCGCGTCCGCGCGCACGGCGTTCCGTGGCCCCTAGTCTCGGCGCCCCCGCTGCGGCCGTGCGCCCCGCTGCGGCCCCCGCGCCTACTGCGGCTCCGCGTCCCGCAGCGCCCCCGCGCCTCCGCGCGCCCCGCGGTCCCCGTGTGGCACCGCCCCCCTGCGGCTCTCGTGTTCTCCGCGCGCACGCACCGCGCCCCCCGCGGCCTCCCGCGCCACCGTGCCCCCGCCCCCTCCGCCATTTCCCCCGCACCGCGCCCCCCGGCCCGCGGCCTCCCGCGCCACCATGCCGCCCGCCCCTCGCCCCTCCGCCATTCCCCCCGCACCGCGCCCCTCGCGGCCCGCGGCCTCTGCGCCCCCGTGCCTCCCGCCCCCTCCGCCGGCCCCCGCCCCGCCCCCGCGCCGCCCCCCGCGCCGGACCCCCGCGCCCCAACCCCCTCCGCATCCCCTCGCCTCCCAGAGCCGAGCCGATCGCGCTTTCCCGCCCCTCCGATATCGGTTTGCCCCCCTCCGCCCCCGGCACGGAGAATGCCTCCCCATGGGACATCTGGAAGCCGCACATCTCGAATACCACCTCCCCGACGGGAGGACGCTGCTCGGCGATGTCTCCTTCCGGGTCGGCGAAGGCTCCGCCGTCGCCCTGGTCGGCCCGAACGGCGCGGGCAAGACCACCCTGCTGCGGCTGATCTCCGGCGAGCTGAAGCCGCACGGCGGCTCGGTCACCGTCAGCGGCGGCCTCGGCGTGATGCGCCAGTTCGTGGGCTCCGTGCGCGACGAGACCACCGTGCGCGACCTGCTGGTCTCCGTCGCCACGCCCCGGATCCGCGAGGCGGCGAAGGCCGTGGACGAGGCCGAGCACGCCCTCATGACGGTGGACGACGAGGCCGCCCAGCTGGCCTACGCGCAGGCGCTCGCCGACTGGGCCGAGGCACGCGGCTACGAGGCCGAGACCCTGTGGGACATGTGCACCACCGCCGCGCTCGGGATGCCGTACGACAAGGCGCAGTGGCGCCAGGTGCGCACCCTGTCCGGCGGCGAGCAGAAGCGCCTGGTGCTGGAGGCGCTGCTGCGCGGCACCGACGAGGTCCTGCTCCTCGACGAACCGGACAACTACCTGGACGTACCCGGCAAGCGGTGGCTGGAGCAGCAGCTCAGGGAGACCCGCAAGACGGTCCTGTTCGTCTCCCACGACCGCGAACTCCTCGCCCGCGCCGCTGAGAAGATCGTCTCCGTCGAACCGGGACCGGCCGGCGCGGACGCCTGGGTGCACGGCGGCGGCTTCGCCACCTACCACGAGGCCCGCCGCGAACGCTTCGCCCGCTTCGAGGAGTTGCGCCGCCGCTGGGACGAGAAGCACGCCCAGCTGAAGAAGCTCGTCCTGAACCTCCGTCAGGCCGCCGCCGTCAGCCACGAGATGGCCTCGCGCTACGCCGCCGCGCAGACCAGGCTGCGCAAGTTCGAGGAGGCGGGACCGCCCCCCGAGCCGCCGCGTGAGCAGGACATCAGCATGCGCCTGAAGGGCGGCCGTACCGGGGTGCGGGCGGTCACCTGCGAGGCGCTGGAGCTGACCGGCCTGATGAAACCGTTCGACCTGGAGGTGTTCTACGGCGAACGGGTCGCCGTCCTCGGCTCCAACGGCTCCGGCAAGTCCCACTTCCTGCGCCTGCTGGCCGGGGAGGACATCGCGCACTCGGGGCAGTGGAAGCTCGGCGCCCGCGTCGTGCCCGGCCACTTCGCGCAGACCCACGCGCACCCCGAACTCCAGGGCCGCACCCTGCTGGACATCCTGTGGAAGGAGCACGCCCAGGACCGGGGCGCCGCCATGTCCCGGCTGCGCCGCTACGAGCTGACCCAGCAGGCCGAGCAGTCCTTCGAGCGGCTGTCCGGCGGCCAGCAGGCCCGCTTCCAGATCCTGCTGCTCGAACTCGCGGGCGCCACCGCCCTGTTGCTGGACGAGCCGACCGACAACCTGGACCTGGAGTCCGCCGAGGCCCTCCAGGAGGGTCTTGAGGCGTTCGACGGCACGGTCCTCGCGGTCACCCACGACCGCTGGTTCGCCCGCTCCTTCGACCGCTTCCTGGTCTTCGGCACCGACGGCCACGTCCGCGAGACCCCGGAGCCGGTGTGGGACGAGCGCCGCGTCCAGCGGGCCCGGTAGCCGCCGCCGGGGCCGCCGCCCGGATGCGGAGGCCGCGGGTCCGGGATGTTCGTACAGTGGACTGAGGAACGCGGGTACCCGGACCCCATGAACGGACACGACGAGCGGGGCACCACCATGACCGGAGTCGACCCCAGCCGACTGGACGACCAGCAGCTCATGAAGGAGCTGGAGACGATCCACCGCACGCGCCACGACACCCTCCTGTACGGCTCGAACGACGCGCTGCGGGCCCACAACGAGCGCATGGCGCAGCTGGAGGGCGAGTATCTGCGCCGCAACCCGCGCCGCGTGGTCAGCGCTGCCCGCACCCGTGAGGGCGCCCGCGAGCGCCACCCCGGCGAATCGGTGACGCCGGGGCAGTCGGGCACCTGACCTGACCTGGCAGGAAACAAGGAAAAGGGGTCGGCCCACCGCGGGCCGGCCCCCTTTTTTCCGCAGTGCGATTCCTCAGCCGGCCTCTCCCGCGAACACATGCAGAAACGCGTCGCAGAACGCCTTCAGATCGTCCGGCTTACGGCTGGTCACCAGCTGGTTGGACCCGTGGTCGCAGATCTTGACCTGCTCGTCCACCCAGGTGCCGCCCGCGTTGCGGATGTCCGTCTTCAGGCTCGGCCAGGAGGTCAGCACCCGGCCCCGTACGACATCCGCCTCCACCAGCGTCCACGGCGCGTGGCAGATCGCGGCGACCGGCCGCCCCTGCTCGAAGAAGTCCTTCACGAACGCCACGGCCTTCTCGTCCATCCGCAGGAAGTCCGGGTTCGCCACCCCGCCGGGCAGCACCAGGCCCCCGAAGGAACCGGCGTCCGCCTCGCCGACCACCTCGTCCACGTCGAAGGTGTCCGCCTTGTCGAGATGGTTGAACCCCTGAACCTTCCCGGACTCGGTCGACACCAGCACCGGCTGGTGCCCCGCGTCCGAGGCCGCCTTCCACGGCTCGGTCAGCTCCACCTGCTCGACGCCCTCGGGCGCCACCAGAAACGCGATACGCATGATCCTCGTACTCCTTTCCCGGCGCCCCGGTCCGCCTCGGCGGTCCGGGGCGCCGCTTCCTTGCCCTGCCCGCACGCGCGCAGCGCAGCAGCTCCTCGCCGTACGGCAGCAGCACACAGGCACCGATCGCGAGCGAGACGCCCGCCAGATAGCCCGCCGACAGCGGGCGCCGGCGCGGCAGCAGACGCCAGGCGTCCGGATCGCCGCGCCCGCCGCGCAGCAGCGAGCGCACCTGATCAGCGTGCAGACACATCAGCGAGACCAGCCCGCCGAAGGGCAGCGACTCCAGAAAGCTGTGGATGTGCTGCTCCACCGGCCTGACCTCGCGGTCGCTGTCGACGGCCGTGCGCATTCACCTCGTAGCGCAGGGTCAGCGCGATGGGCGCGCCCACCTCGGCCATCATCAGCTGGGGGTCCCCCCACGCCTTCAAGGCAGTGGGGGAGGATCAGGGACTCCTTGGTCCCCGCCGTGTCCTCGATGCGGGTGCGCCGGTGCATCGCCCAGTCGGCGAGCCCCGGCACGAACCAGCCGGGCAGCAGCCCGTAGAGCAGGAACCGGGTGGTGACGTCGCCGACCTCGACGGTGGCGCCCCGCGCGATCCGTGCCGCCTGGTCCTCGCTCATCCGCCGCCCGCCAGCGCCTCGGCCAGCTGCTGCACATTGCGGTACCGCTCGCCGCGCGGCAGCCGGGCCACCGCGTCCACCAGCGGGTCCGGCGCGTTGTCCCGGCGCAGGGCCGAGACCAGCTCGCCGGGCCGCGCCGGGAAAGCGCTGCGGCTCAGGCTGCGGGCCAGCTCCAGCCGCACCCGTTCCAGGGACGCGGGGGAACCGATCCCGCCGACCGGGCCGCCGGTCACCTCCGGGTCGTCGTCGGCGGCGGGCTCCGGGTCGTGCCACTCCTCGACGCGGGTCGGGTGCCCGGTCCGCAGCAGCCCCTTGAGCTCGTGCTTCATCTCGTCGTCCCGGTGCACGTTCAGCCGGTCACTGCCTCGCTGCATATCTCCCTCCAGGGGTCGAACGTCCGCACCGCGTACCCGGTACGGCACCACCGACACCGCCGCCTACTGCCGGGTGCGGCCCGGCAGGAACTCCTGGACCTTCGCCTTCAACCCCTGCTTGACCACCGAACCCCGGTCCGGGTCGCCCTTGAGGATGGAGGAGGCCGTGGCCTCCATCTGCTCCCAGGTGGCGTGCGGCGGGATCGGCGGCACGGCGGGGTCGGTCAGGAACTCGATCAGGCAGGGCCGGTCCGCGGCGAGCGCCGCCCGCCAGCCCGCCTCGACGTCCTCGGGCTTCTCCACCCGGATGCCCTCCAGGCCGAGCGAGCGCGCGAAGGCGGCGTACTGCACGTCCGGGATCTCCTGCGACGGCAGGAAGGACGGCGCGCCCTCCATGGCGCGCATCTCCCACGTCACCTGGTTCAGGTCCTGGTTGTTCCAGACCGCGACCACCAGCCGCGGGTCCGTCCAGCGGTCCCGGTACTTGGCCGCGGTGATCATCTCCGCCAGCCCGTTCATCTGCATCGCGCCGTCGCCGACCAGCGCGACCACCGGCCGGTCCGGGTGCGCGAACTTCGCCCCGATGGCGTACGGCACGCCGGGCCCCATCGTCGCGAGCGTCCCGGACAGCGAGCCGCGCATGCCGGGCCGCATGGTGATGTGCCGGGCGTACCAGTTGGCCACCGAACCGGAGTCGGAGGTGAGGATCACATTGTCCGGGAGCAGCGGATCGAGGGCCCGCGCCACGTACTCCGGGTTGATCGGGTCCGCTTCGAGGGCGGCCCGCCGGTCCATCGTCTCGTGCCAGCGCCGCACGCTCGCGGCCACCGTGTCGGCCCACTCCCGGCCGCCCCGGTCGGTCTCCAGCAGCGGGATCAGCCGCCGCAACGTCTCCCGCGCATCGCCGACGAGGTTCACCTCGTACGGGTACCGCATCCCGATCATGTGCGGGTCGAGATCGATCTGCACGGCGCGCGCCTTGCCGAACTCCGGCATGAACTGGGTGTACGGGAACGAGGATCCGATGGTCAGCAGCGTGTCGCAGTCCCGCATCAGCTCGTACGACGGCCGGCTGCCCAGCAGCCCGATCGGCCCGGTGACGTACGGCAGCTCGTCGCTGAGCACGTCCTTGCCGAGCAGCGCCTTGGCGACGCCCGCGCCGAGCAGTTCCGCGATCTCCCGCACCTCGGCGACCGCGCCCGCGGCGCCCTGCCCGATCAGGATCGCCGGCTTGTCGCCCGCGTTCAGCACCTCCGCGGCCCGGCGCAGCGCCTCGTCCGTCGGGGTCGCCGTCCACTCGCTCATGCCCAGGCTGGAGGGCACCATCTTGAACGCGTGCGTCGGCGGCGAGTAGTCCAGCTCCTGCACATCGCCGGGGATGATCAGCGCGGTCGGGCAGCGCCGCGCGTACGCCGTGCGAATCGCCCGGTCCAGCACGTTCGGCAGCTGCTCGGGCACCGTCACCGTCTCCACGAACTCGGAGGCGACGTCCTTGTACAGCGTGTGCAGGTCGACTTCCTGCTGGTAGGAGCCGCCCATCGCGGTGCGGTTGGTCTGGCCGACGATCGCCAGCACCGGGACGTGGTCGAGCTTGGCGTCGTACAGGCCGTTCAGGAGGTGGATCGCGCCCGGCCCGGAGGTCGCCGCGCACACGCCGAGGCGCCCGCTGAACTTCGCGTACCCGACCGCCTCGAACGCGGACATCTCCTCGTGCCGGGACTGGATGAAGCGCGGCTTGTCCCCGGCGCGGCCCCAGGCGGCGAGCAGCCCGTTGATGCCGTCGCCCGGATAGGCGAACACCTGCTCGACATCCCAGGCGCGCAGACGCTCCAGGATGTGGTCGGACACCTTCGTGCTCATGGAGGGACCTCCCGGTGGGGTTGCGGAGCGGACGATCCGGTCAGCGTTGACCGAGTCACCGGTGGGCTGACCGGAAAACCTCTCGGGGCCGGTGACTCCCGCCGCGGGGCCCCATTCGCGCCACGCCGTCACCCGGCCGGCCGTCCGCGTCCCGCGAATGGGGCCCGGCCGCGCGCGCCGGGGCGTGCGGCGGGCTGTGATGGCTGAGGGGCAGGAGTGCGACTCCGGGGCGCCGGACGGCGCGGGTGCCGTACCACCGGCCCCGCCGCCCGTACGACCATGCCGCCCTTACGACCACGCCGCCCTTACGACGACGCCCGCGACCCCGCTTGTACGACTGTCAGCCCATCCGCCCGCCATCCACCTCTTGCCATCCACCTCCCGCCCACCGGTCGCCATCCACCTCCCGCCGCCCCCGTCCGCCGTCCCGTTCCGCAGTCCGCCGCAGCTCCCGAGGAGCCCCTCCATGCGCCGCACCGCCCGCGCCCTGCCCGTCGCCCTCGCCGCCGGCGCCGCGCTCGCCCTGACCGGCCCCGTCGCCCTCGCCGCGGCGGCCACCCCCGGCGCGGGGTCCGCGACCTGCGCCCCCACGAACGCCCCCGAGCCCCGGATGCCGGGCACCAGCCGGGCGCCGGCACCGGACACGGGAGGCACCGCGGGCCGCGTGCCCGGACCCACGTCCCGCGCGAGCGGGGGTCCCGACACCCGCGCGAGCGGTGGCCCCGGCACACCGTGCGCCGGGACCGGGACCGGCAGCCAGTGCCGGGCGGGGGAGAGCTGTACCGGTGACGCGCGCCAGTGCACCGGCGCCAGAAGCGGGTCCTGCGCCGACGACGACCACGCGTGCGACGGCGCACGCTCCGGCGCCTGCGCGGACTTTGACGACGACTCCTGCCGCGAACCCCGCACCTCCTCCAGGGACTCCGACGGCGCCGACGACTCCTCCCGCTCGTACGATTCCCGCGACACCTACGACGACGGCGGCGGCGACGACCGCAACGGCGACACGGGCTGGAGCCCCGGAAAGGGCGACGACGAGGGCGACGAGGGCGTCGGCTGCGCCGCGGGCGGCACCGGCAGCGGGCACGGTGTCGCCGCCGGCGCCGGCGGCACCTTCGGCGACTCGGTCCCCGCCCTGGCCGCCGGCGCGGCCCTGATCGCCGCCGCCTGCGCGGGCGCCGGCTACCGGCTCCACGGCCGCGTCCGCGACGGCGCGGGGGAGCGGCCCCTGGGCATGTGACCCGCACAACTCCCGCGCCGGCCATGGAGTTACGCCCAGCGGGTACACAGCATCCCGAAGGACACCACCCGACCCACCAGACACCAGAACACCGGAACAGCGGAACACCGGAACCACCCACCGTTCGCCGTACCCCCGGCACCGTCCGGCGCGGGGCAGGACGCGACCCCTGGGCGGCACACCGGACGGCACGGCCCAGGGCGGGCGGCACCACGGACTGCGCGGAGGCGGACATGCGGCGGACGGACCCCGAGGGCCACGGCCCGGTCCGCTACGGCCCCCCGCTGCCCGGCGACGGCCTGCCCGTGCTCCCCGAACTGACCGCCGTGGTCGCCGCCGCCGCGGGCCGCGCCGACGCCCCGCCCGTGGGCGGCGCCCCCGCCCTGCTGGAGTCGGCCTGCGGCTACTGGACCCGGCGCGCGCTGCCCTGCGTCCCCGACCAGATCGCCGCCGGACCCGGCGCCCCCGCGCTGCTCCTCGCCCTCACCGCCGCGCTCGCCGGAGACGGCGCCGACATCCTCGTACCCCGCCCCTGCGCCGCCTGGTGGGCCCCCTACGCCCGCGTCCTGGGCCGGCCCGTCTTCCATGTGCCGACGCCCGCCGAGAGCGGCGGCGTGCCCGACCCCTACGCGCTGCTGGAGACCGTGCGCCGGGTCCGCGCCGAGGGCGGCGACCCCCGGCTGCTGGTGCTGTCCGTCGCCGACGACCCCACCGCCACCGTCGCCCCGCCCGAACTGCTGCACGAGACCGTGGAGGCCGCCACCGCCGAGGGCCTGCACCTGGTGAGCGACGAGACCTGGCGCGACACCGTGCACGCGCCGCACGACACCGTCCTGCTCAGCCCCGCCGAGATGCGGCCCGACCGGGTCACCGTCGTCACCGACCTGGCCGGGGCCCTGCTGCCGCCCGGCTGGCCCGCCGCCGTCGCCCGCTTCCCCGCCGGTGACGGCGGACGGCGCCTGCACGCACGGGTCCTGGACATCCTCACCGCGCTCGGCGCCCGCCTCGCCGCCCCCGTCGCCGCGGCCGCCTGCTACGCCCTCGACGAACCCCCGCCGGTCACCGAACGCCGCGCGGCCGCGGTACGGCTGCACGCCCGTCTCGCCGCCGCCGCGCACGCCGAGGTCACCGCCGCCGGCGCCGTCGCCCGCCCCCCGCAGGCCGGCCGCCACCTGTACGCCGACCTGAGCCCCTTCCGCGACGCCCTCGCCGCCCAAGGGGTGGGCGACGCCCAGGAGTTGGAGGACTTCCTCACCGCGGCGACCGGCATGCCGGCGCCCGGCGGCCACCGCTTCGGCGACGACCTGGCGGCGCCGCGCGTACGGCTGGGCACCGGGCCGCTGCTGGCCGGCACGGACGAGGAACGCGCGCAAGCCCTCACGTCATCCACGCCGTGGGAATTGCCTTTTGTGCAAAGCTCGTTGATCTCCTTGAGGTCGGTCCTCGACGATCTCCGCGACGACGCCCAGCGACGGGAGCCCCCTCGATGACGCAGCAGACGCATGAGCCCGGATCGACCCCGCCGTCCGACACCTCGCCCACGGCTCCTGTGACCTCGACGTCGACCGGCACGGACATCGGCACGGCGCCGGCGACCGGACCCGACACCGGTACGGCGACGGCGACCGGCGCCCCCACCACCACGACGGCCGCCCCGCCCGCCCCCGGCACACCCCCCTTCCCGCCACTGGCCGAACCCCGTCCGCTGGGCGAACGCCGGGTGTGGCCGCGCACGTTCCACGACCGGCTCACCGCGCCCCTGCCCGGCCTCAAGGCCCTCGCCCGCTTCGCCCGCGAGGGTGCCGTACGCCCCGACGCGCAGGGCCTCGCCGACATCTCCCGGCTGCCGTACGCGCCCGCCCCGCTGCCCCGCGCCGGCACCGGCACCCTCGCCGTCACCTGGGCGGGGCACGCGAGCTGGATCGTCCAGGTGGGCGGTCTGACCGTGCTCACCGACCCGGTCTGGTCGCGCCGCATCCTCGGCACCCCGGCCCGCATCACCCCCGTCGGCGTGCCCTGGGACCGGCTGCCCCGCGTCGACGCGGTCGTCATCAGCCACAACCACTACGACCATCTGGACGCCCCCACCCTGCGCCGACTCCCGCGCGACACCCCGGTGTTCGCCCCGGCCGGGCTCGGCCGCTGGTTCCGGCGCCGCGAGTTCACCTGCGTCACCGAGCTGGACTGGTGGGAGGGCGCCGAACTGGCGGGCGTGCGCTTCGACTTCGTGCCCGCCCACCACTGGTCCAAGCGCACCCTGACCGACACCTGCCACAGCCTGTGGGGCGGCTGGGTGCTCACCGCCCCCGGCGGCCCGCGCCTCTACTTCGCCGGCGACACCGGCTACGGCCACTGGTTCTCCCGCATCGGCCGCCGCTACCCCGGCATCGACCTCGCGCTGATGCCCATCGGCGCCTACGACCCCCGCTGGTGGCTCAGCGACGTCCACTGCGACCCCGAGGAAGCCGTCCAGGCCACCCTCGACCTGGGCGCCCGCCGGATGGCCCCGATGCACTGGGCCACCTTCATCCTCTCGGCGGAACCGGTCCTCGAACCACTGACCCGTGTGCAAGCAGCCTGGGAAAAGGCGGGCCTGCCCAGAGAAGACCTGTGGGACATGCCCATCGGATCGTCGAGAACCCTCGACTGAAACGCCCCGGACAAGGGGCGCGGGACGCTGTGCGGACCCCACGCGACCCCCGCGGCGCTACCGGAACCGGCGCACCACACCCGGCACGGCGCTGACCACCACCGTCAGCACCACCGCCACCACCACGCCCTCCCACGGCTGGGGAAACAGCGAACCGCCCACGATCCCGATCACCTGGTACGTCGCCGCCCACGCCAGACACGCCGCCACATTCCCCCGCGCGAACCGCCGGGGCGGCCACTCCGCCATCAGACACGCCAGCATCACCGGGATCCGCCCGGCCGGCACCAGCCGGGACAGCACCAGCACCGCCACCCCGTGCTCCGCCAGCTTCCCGCGCGCCTGCGCCAGCCGCTCCTCCGGGGCCCGCGACCGTATCGCCGCCAGCCACCGCGACCCGCCCCGCGACCGCATCCCCCGCCACCCCAGCCAGTACAGCGCCGCGTCCCCGAGGAACGCCGCGAGCGACGCCGTGACGAACACCAGCGCCGGCGCGAACGGCGCCGTCTGGTGGAACGCCACCACCGCCGCCGAACTCACCAGCGCCCCCGTCGGCACCACCGGCACCAGCGCGCCGATCAGCACCAGCAGGAACAACGACGGGTAGCCGAGCGCCTGTTGGGTCGTCTCCGGCGGCACCGCCGACGTCGTCGCGGCGGCCAGCACCGCGGCGGCGGACAGCCGGCTCACCGGGTGGCCGCCGGCCGGACGCGCTCCCCGTGCGCCAGCTTGTGCACCGCCACCTTCGGGGCGGCCAGGGCGGCCAGTCGTACGAACTCGTCGCCCGGCGCGTGGAATTCGTGCGGGCGCACCGCGTCCATGCCGATCGGCCAGTATGTCCCGTAGTGCACCGGCACCGCCGCCTGCGGCGCCAGCCGGTCCAGCGCCTGTGCCGCCCGGCCCGCGTCCAGGTGGCCTTCTCCGAGGAACGGCCCCCAGCCGCCCACCGGCAGCAGCGCCACCTCCACCGGCCCCACCCAGTCGGCCATCGCGTCGAACAGCCCGGTGTCGCCCGCGAAGTAGGTCCGCGCCTCGCCCTCGACGACGAAGCCCAGCGCGGGCGTGCGGTGCGGACCCACCGGCAGCCGCCGCCCGTCGTGCCGTGCGGGCACCACCCGCACCAGCAGGTCGCCGACGCGTATCTCGTCCCCCGGCACCACCTCGGTGACGCGCAGGTGCCGCAGCCGGCGCACGCCGGGCACCACCCGGAGTGCGCCTCGGGGCACAAGCAGGCGCGTGCCCGGATCGAGCGCCCCCAGGGACGGCAGATGCAGATGGTCGGCGTGCAGATGGGAGACGAGCACCACGTCGGCGCGCCGGGCCTCGGCGGAAGGCAGCGGGCCCCTCCGGCGCCGTAGATGCGCGAGGCGACGTGCGAACAGGGGATCGGTGAGCACTCGTATGTTCGAATCCTCGATCGTGCAGGTGGCATGACCCCACCAGGTGATCTCCACCGGCACCTTCTTCGCCTCCTTCACGCGCCTGTCCGAAGCCTACGTGCAGGAGTAGGGTCGGCGGCGAAAACCGGAGGTGAGGGGGGACGCCATGGGACAACCACGGGGCGCCTCCGGCGCGCGCACACCGGCACGGGTCATCGCCATCGCCAGCCTGACCCCCCTGGAGGAACTCGACGCCGACCCCTTCCTCGTCGACAGCCGCACCCAGCACGCCATGTGCGCCCGCTGGGCCCACGAGCACGGCTACGTCGTCGCGCGGGAACTGCTCGTCGGCGGGCTCCGCTTCGACCACCGCGCGCTGTGGGACGGCGTACGCCCCGGCGTGGACGTGTTCGTCGCGCCCAGCCTGCGGGTCTTGCGCCGGGCCCTGTCCTCCGTGGAGGAGTTCACCGCCGAGTGCGCCCGGCGCGGGGTGCGGGTGGTCACGGTGGGCCGCGCGGAGCCGTCGTACGACGCGCAGATGAAGGCCCGAGTGCACCGCCGGCTGTCCATGCCGACCGCCGGGTACGACGGACGGTGAGCCCACCGGCACCACGGGCCGTGAGGCCGGCGTCACTCCTTCGAGTGGATTCCGGCCGGTATGACAAGGTGGAGGGCGGCCCGGTCGCCGCGGTGCGCCGGGACGGTGGCCTCGCCGCGCGGCGGGGGAGGGTCGAGGCGGAGGAAGCGCGGGCGTGCGGGGCGTAGCGTGGCGGCGGATCACCGGTGGGGCCGGATGGCGGCGGATCGCCCGCCAGATCGGGCGCAGCGTCGCCGTATGGGCGGTCTCCACGCTCACCATGCTGGTCCTCGCGCTGCTCCTGCCCGACTTCCGGCTCCAGTCCGCCGACGGTGACAGCGCCACCCGGATCGCCCTCACCGCCGCCCTCGGCGCGGGCGCGTTCGGCGTCCTGTCCGCCGTGGTATGGCCGCTGCTCGTCCGGCTGCTGCTGCTCGTCCCCGCCCTCGTCCTCGGCCTGCTGGTCTTCTTCCTCAACGGCTCCCTGCTGCTGCTCGCCCTGCGCCTGAACCCCACCGGCCGGGGCGCGGTCGCGCCGGAGACCGCCGTCATCGTGGCCGCGGTCATGTCGGCCGTCGCCTCGGCCACCGGCGGCGCGCTCGCCGTGCGCGACGACGAGGCGTACCGGCGCCGGCTGCACCGCCTCGCCGCCCGCCGCCGGAGAACCGACCCGCCCTGCCCGGCCACCCCCGGCGTGGTCTTCCTCCAGCTCGACGGTGTCGGCCACGACGTGCTGACCGCGGCCGTGGAACAGGGGCTGATGCCCACGGTCGCCCACTGGCTGGCGGCGGACGACCCGCCCCCGGCGGCCCGCCCGACCCACCGCCTCACCCCCTGGTACACCGACTGGTCCAGCCAGACCGGCGCCAGCCAGCTCGGCATCCTGCACGGCAGCACGTACGACGTGCCCGCCTTCCGCTGGTACGAGAAGGACCGCGGGGAGGTGATGGTCTGCAACCGGCCCACCAGCGCCGCCGAACTCCAGCGCCGCGCCATCGCCCGCACCGGCGACGGCGGACTGCTCACCGAGGACGGCGCCAGCCGCGGCAACCTCTTCAGCGGCGGCGCCGGGGAACAGGCCCTGGTGCTGTCCATAGCGGCCCGCCGCCGGGGCCGGGAGAACCGTTCCCGCGCCGGGTACTTCGCCTACTTCTCCGACCCGGCCAACGCCGTGCGCACCGCCCTGTCCTTCCTCGCCGAGGTGGCCCGCGAGATCGGCGAGTCCACCCGTGCCCGGATCCGCCGCCGGCGCCCCCGCGTCTCCCGCGGCGGGCTCTACCCGCTGGTCCGCGCCTTCGCCACCGTCGTGGAACGGGACGTCGTCGTCGCCGCGGTGATGGGCGACATGCTCGCCGGACGCACCGCCGTCTACGCCGACCTGGTCGCCTACGACGAGGTGGCCCACCACTCCGGACCGCACAGCCGCGACGCCGCGAAGGTGCTCACCCGCCTCGACCGCTGCCTCGCCCTGCTCGCCCGCGTCGCCGAGCACGCCCCGCGCCCGTACCGCCTCGTGGTCCTCTCCGACCACGGGCAGAGCCCCGGCGAGACCTTCCACGCCCGCTACGGCCTCACCCTCGCCGACCTGGTACGGGCCGGCTGCGGACTGCACGTGCCGCGCCGCGCGGAGCGCACCCGCAGCGGCACCGAGGCGCGGGCCGCCGTACGCGCCGCGCTGCGCCGGCCCGTGGAGGAGGGCGAGCGGCACCGGCCCGCCCGCCGCCGCGAACCCATCGTGCTGGCCTCCGGCAACCTCGGCCTCGTCTCCTTCCCGGACGTGCGCCACCGCATGACCAAGGAGCAGATCGAGGCCCGCCACCCCGCCCTGCTCACCACCCTCGCCAACCACCCCGGCATCGGCTTCCTCCTGGTGGCGAGCGAGGCGCACGACGGTGTGCTGCTCGGCCCCGGCGGCACCGAGATCCCGCTGGCCGACCTCGACCGCGACCCCGGACCGCTGGCCGGCTTCGGCCCCGGCGCCGTCGAGGCGGTGCGCCGCAGCCACTCCTTCCCGCACACCGCCGACATCATGGTGAACTCCGCGTACGACCCCGCCGACGGCGAGGTGCTCGCCTTCGAGGAGCAGATCGGCTCCCACGGCGGGCTCGGCGGCGCCCAGTCCTGCCCCTTCCTGCTCTCCCCGCTGGAGCTGTCCGCGCCGGTCGCACCGGGGGAGCGGCTGACCGGGGCCGAGCGGGTGCACCGGGTGCTGCGCCGCTGGCTCGGCGAGTTGTCCGGACCCGAGGTCCCGCTCACCGGGGCCGCCGCCGAGGAGGACGAGCGGGCCGCCTGACGACGCGTCCCACGGGGTGCCGCCGAACCCCCGCCCGCGCCGCCCCGATGTGATCGGATAGGGATCCCGGACACCCGGCAACGGAACCGCACCCTCGCGAAAGGAACCATCGTGGCCACCACGCGCACCGCGCACACCGAATGGGAAGGCAACCTTGCCGACGGCAAGGGCCTCGTCACCTTCGACTCCTCCGGCATCGGCGCCTACCCGGTGACCTGGCCGTCGCGCGCCGAGGAGCCGAACGGCAGGACCAGCCCCGAGGAGCTGATCGCGGCCGCCCACTCCAGCTGCTTCTCCATGGCCCTCGCCCACGGCCTGACCGGCGCCGGCACCCCGCCCACCAAGCTGGAGACCAAGGCCGACGTCACCTTCCAGCCCGGCACCGGCATCACCGGCATCCACCTCACCGTGATCGGCACCGTGCCCGGCCTGGACGAGCAGGGCTTCCAGTCCGCCGCCGAGGACGCCAAGAAGAACTGCCCGGTCAGCCAGGCGCTCACCGGTACGACCATCACCCTGACCGCCGAACTGGCCTGAGCCGGACCGGAGTCGGCCGACACGGGTGCCGCGCTCCCTTGCGGAGCGCGGCACTCCGGGGCCGTACGAGGGAGAGTGGGGCGCGGCACCGGGAAGTCGTACGACGGAGAGCCGGGCGCGGGCCCGCGCCCCTGACAACCGGCCGGCCCGCCCTGCTCAGAACCGCGCCCGGTACTCCCGCAGGATCTTCCGCGTGCGCCGTGCCGAGGCGGCCCGCGCCGTCATATGGTCCAGCACCTCCAGATGCGCGGCGACCTCCCGCCGCGCGTCCAGATACAGGGCGCCGGTCAGATACTCCGTGAACACCATGTCCGGCAACTCCGGCTCGGCGAACCGGAACAGCGTGAACGGCGCGTACGTCCCCGGATGCGGGCCCGCCGCGAACTCCGCGATCTGGAGCGTGATCCGGTCCTGCTCGGCGCACTCCACCAGCCGGTCCAGCTGGTCCCGCATCACCTCGGGGGACGCGCTCACCGGGCGCCGCAGCACCGTCTCGTCCATGATCACCCACAGGTGCGGGGGATCCGCGCGCTCCAGCAGCCGCTGCCGCTCCATCCGCAGCGCCACATGCCGCTCCACCGCCTCCGGCGAGCTCTGCCCGATCGTCCCCGCCTCCAGCACCGCCCGCGCGTACGCCTCGGTCTGGAGCAGCCCCGGCACGAAGTGCGGCTCGTAGGAACGGATGATCCGGGCGGCGCCCTCCAGGCTGACGTAGAGGCTGAACCAGTCCGGCAGCACATCGTGGAACCGCTGCCACCAGCCCGGCTGGTTGGCCTCCTCCGCCAGCCGCACGAACGCGGCCGCCTCCTCCCGCGCCACCCCGTACGTGTCCAGGAGTACCTGCAAGTACGGTATCTTCAGCGCGACTTCGGCCGTCTCCATGCGCCGTACGGTCGCCGCCGCGACCCGCAGCACCCCGGCGGCCTCCTCCCGGCTGAGGCCCGCCGCCTCCCGCAGCTCCTGCAACCGCTTGCCGAGCACCACCTGCCCCACGGTGGGTGCGGCCCGCCGCTCACTCACGCCACGCCCTCCCCTGCCGTGCCGCCCTGGCGCGCAGCAGTCTGTCACGCGCGGCCCGCTCGCACAGCGGATCGAACGCACTAAAGGATCACAGGTTCGTCAACCCGCGAGCGGGCCCGTCAACCCGCCAGGGTCTGGAGGTACTTGGCGGTCGCCGGGTCGGCCGGCAGGAAGGTCTCGATGGCGAGTTCGGCGACGGTGACGTCCATCGGCGTGTTGAAGGTCGAGATGGAGGACACGAACGACAGGATCCGGCCCTCGTGTTCGACCCGCATCGGCAGTGCGAAGTACGGCACCGGCTCGTCCGGCTCCTCACCCGGCGCGTCCTCGGGCACCGGGTACGCCGTCACCTCCTCGTACAGCGCGCGCAGTTGGTCCGAGCGGTGCAGCGCGAGCTGGCGCTCCATCTGCGCCACCAGATGCCCGCGCCACTCCCGCAGGTTGCGGATCCGCGGGGCCAGGCCCTCGGGGTGCAGGGTCAGCCGCATCGCGTTCGGCGGCTGGAGCAGCTTCTCCGGGACGCCGTCCAGCAGCATCGTGATGCCCCGGTTGGCGGCCACCACCGTGTACCCGGCGTCCACCACCAGCGCGGGATAGGGCTCGTAGCCCTGGATCAGCCGCTCCATGCCCTCGCGCAGGGCGTCCAGGGCGGGGTCGTCCAGCGGGGTCTCCGGGTAGCGCGGTGCGTAACCGGCGGCCAGTAGCAGCGCGTTGCGCTCCCGCACGGGCACGTCCAGATGCTCGGCGAGCCGCAGGACCATCTCCTCGCTGGGCCGGGACCTGCCGGTCTCCACGAAACTGATGTGCCGGGCGGAGGAGTCGGCGCGCAGGGCCAGCTCCAGCTGGGAGATGCGGCGCCGCTCCCGCCAGGCACGCAGCAGCGGGCCCACCCCCTTGGTGTCGGGGGCGGCGGTGGACACGGAAGCTTCGGTGGCGACCATGGTCATACCCCGACCCTAGACGAGAAGCGCGCACCGCAACGACCTCGCGGACGCGGACGCGCCAGGTCAGGCCGGAATCGGCGGTGCGCCAGCCGGCACCGGCCCCACGGACGCCTCGCCGGGCCGCCCCGGTCCCACGGACGCCTCGCCGGGCCGCCCCGGTCCCGCGCGTGGCAGGCTGGGAGGAGATCCGCCCCACCCGAAGGGAGCCGCGCCATGGCCGCCGTACCGCTGTCGCCGCAGGAGATCGAGGACCGGGTCGCCGGGCTCCCCGGCTGGTCCGCGGACGGCGACCGGCTCACCCGCACCTACCGGCTCGCCTCGCACTTCGCCGCGGCCGCCCTGGTCATGCACATCGCCCGCATCCAGGACGAGCTGGACCACCACTCCGACTGCACCCTCGGCTACCACTCCGTCGACCTGACCATCACCACCCACAGCGCCGGCGGCACCCTCACCGAGAAGGACTTCGCTCTCGCCCGCAGGGTGGAGGACATCGCACCGGGACACGGCGCACACTGAGCGCTGTGCTCGATTACGACAAGGAAGCCCGTGACTACGACGCCCTACGCGGCGGCGAGGAGCGCGCCGAAGCCGCCGCGGCCGCCGTCCTCGACCTGATACCCGACCGCCCCGGCCGCCTCCTCGACCTGGCCTGCGGCACCGGCATCGTCACCCGCAGGCTCGCCGCGGCCCGCCCCGCGACCCGCGTGACCGGCGCGGACCTCGCGGACGGCATGATCCGCCGGGCCGCCGCCCGGCTGCCCGGCGCGCTCGTCCGGGCCGACAGCCGCCGACTGCCCTTCCCCGGCGCCACCTTCGACGCCGTCGTCAGCGTCTGGCTGCTGCACCTGCTGCCCGACCCCGAAGACCTGGACGCCGTCCTCGCCGAGTGCGCCCGCGTCCTGCGGCCCGGCGGGGTGTACGTCACGACGGTCGACAAGGCCGCCGCGCACGACGTGGGCAGCGACATCGACGCCGCCCTCGCCGGCCGGCCCATCCGCCCCGCCGCGGACGCCGCCGACCTCGTCACCGCGCACGCCGCCCGGCACGGGCTCGCCCTCGCCGGGCACTCCTCCTTCCCCGGCACCGGCCAGGGCCGCAGCCCCCGCAGCACCATCGCCGACCTGCACCGGGGCTGGTTCAGCCAGCTCCCGCCCGGCGACCCCCGCCGCGAGACGTACGCCGCCCGCCTGGCCGCCCTCCCCGACCAGAACCGCCGCCGCCCGGACCCGACCTTCTCCCTGCGCGCCTTCCGCAAACAGTGAGGGGACGCGGCTGACTGGGGGCCGGGGTCGGGATGCGAGGGCCCGGTCGAGCTAGCGGCCGAGGCCCCGGCGGATGGCCGTCTCCACCGGGGAGTACGAGCCGTCCGGCCGCTCCAGTTCGTACGGCACCGCGGGCTCCAGCGGCGGCTGGGCCATGAACCGCGGCCGGGTGCCGTGGTGCGGCTGCGCCGCGTGCACCAGGAACGGATGGCACAGATAGACATCGCCGGGGCGCCCGGTGGCCAGGGCGAGCGGCCGGTGCGCGCTCGCCGCCTCCAGCTCCGGCGCGATCTCCAGCCCCGAGACACCCGCCTCGCCGTACGGTTCGAGGATCCGCGGCACGTCCAGATGCGAACCGACCCGGATCCGCGTCGGCGCGTCCTCCTCGCCCACCTCGCTGAACAGGAACAGCATCAGCAACGCCCGGTCCCGCGAGCGCAGATTGGTGTGGAACCAGGTCGCGCCCTCGGGCAGATAGCTGCCCTCGATGTGCCAGCCGGCGTCGCCCGGTTCCTCGGCGTGCGGGAAGCGCAGCGGGAACGTGCCGAGCGAGTACCGCGGCAGCCACCGCCGTTCACCCACCAAGAGGTCGAACGCCTCGTGCAGCGCGGTGGAGTTGGCGGCGGCCGCGAAGGGCCCCTGCGCCAGGCCGCCGATCCGCACCACCGGTTCCTTCCAGGTGCCGGGGTCTTCCGGGTCGTACCCCGTCTCCCGCCACAGCAGCCGCGCGCAGTCCTCCGCGACCCGAGGTGCGACCGCGCCCTCGATCTTCACGAACCCGTCGGCGAGGAAGCGCTCCACCATGTCGTTGCCCATCGGGCCATGGTGGACGAGTGAGCGGCGGCCGGGCATCCGGTTTTTTTCCGGCGGCCTCCCGCCACGGATTTGCCGGGTCGGCAACGTAGCTGGCCTTCGCCCGGTGTGCCGTCGCACCCTGACGGCACCCGCAAGAAAGGCTGACCACCATGGCGCACGACCACGACGGCAACCACACCCACGGCCAGACGCAGGGACACGAACAGGGCCACGGCCACCAGCACGGCCACGGGCACGGCTCGGACCTCGACTGGAACGCGATGGCCCCCCACCTGGAGGCCCAGGCCGAGCTGTTCGCCCCCCTGTACCGGCAGGCCCTGTCCTGGCTCGCGAGCGAGGCCGCCGAGCCGGGGCTGATCGTGGACGCGGGCAGCGGACCCGGCGTCCTGTCCTGCCTGTTCGCCGAGGTGTTCCCCGGCGCGCGGGTCGTCGCCGTGGACGGCACCGCGCCGCTTCTCGACCGGGCCCGCGCCCGCGCCGACCGCCTGGGCCTCGCCGGCCGCGTCGACACCCTCGCCGGTGAACTCCCGGACGTACTGGACGAGTTGCCGAAGCCGGCCGATCTGCTGTGGGCCAGCCGCAGCCTGCACCACCTCGGCGACCAGCGGGCCGCGCTCACCGCGTTCGGGCAGCGGCTCGCCCCCGGCGGCACCCTGGCCCTGCTCGAAGGCGGCCTGCCCTCCCGCTTCCTGCCCCGCGACCTCGGCATCGGCCGCCCCGGACTCCAGGCACGGCTGGACGCGCAGGAGGAGGACTGGTTCGCGCGGATGCGCGCCGACCTCCCCGGTGCCGTCGCCGAGACCGAGGACTGGCCGGCCCTGCTGACCGCCGCGGGCCTGAAGCACACCGGCACCCGCAGCTTCCTGCTCGACCTGCCCGCCCCCGCCGACGACCGGACCCGCGCCTACGCCGCCGCCCACCTCGGCCGGCTGCGCGAGGGCTTCGGTGACGCCCTCGCCGCCGAGGACCGCGACACCCTCGACCGGCTCCTGGACCCGGCCGATCCCGCGAGCGTCCACCGGCGGCCGGACGTGTTCCTGCTGGCCGCCCACACCGTGTACACGGCCGTCCGCCCGTCCTGACCCCTCCCGCGCCCGGCGGCACTTGACTTCGAGAGCGCTTCAACTGGTGAACTCCCCTTCCGCCCACCGGCATTCGGAAATCCAGGGGGAAACCATGAACGACTCTCCGGTCACGCTCATCACCGGCGGCGGCAGCGGCATCGGGGCTGCCGCCGCCCGGCGACTGCTGGCCGCGGGCCACCGGGTCACCGTCACGGGCCGTACGGAACAGCGGCTGCGGGACTTCGCCGCGAGCCTGGGCGACCCCGAGGCGCTGACGACGGTCGTGGGCGACGCGGCGTCGTACGACGACGTCCGGCACGCGGTCGACCGCACCCGCACGGCGTACGGCCGGCTGGACACCGTCGTCGCCAACGCCGGTTTCGCCACCCATGACACCGTCGCCGAGGGCGACCCGGCCGGCTGGCCCGAGATGGTCCTCACCAACGTCCTCGGCCCCGCCCTGCTCATCCGCGCCTCGATCGACGCGCTCAAGGAGACGCGGGGCCGGATCGTGCTCGTCGGCAGTGTCGCCGGGTTCGTGAACACGCCCGGCAACCTCTACGGGGCGACCAAGTGGGCGGTCACCGCGCTCGCCGAGAACACCCGGCGGCAAGTCACCGACTTCGGCGTCGGGGTGACGCTGATCGCCCCCGGCCGGGTGGAGACCCCGTTCTGGGACGGCCTGGGCGACTTGCCGATCGGGCCCCTGCTGACCGCCGACCAGATCGCCGACTCGGTGGTGTGGGCGATCCGGCAGCCGGCCGGGGTCGATGTCAACACCCTGGTCGTACGTCCGCTGGGTCAACCCAACTGACGTACCGGCCGCGTCAGTTGTTGGCTATGAACTGCTTGGCCAGCTGGTCGCCCAGGGAGACGGCGGCGCTGTGGCTCTCGATGGGGGAGACCTTCGAGTTCTTGAACAGGATGTAGGTCACCCCGGAGTCCGCGCCGCCGGTCTTCGGGTCCGGGTCGATGCCGAGCGCCTTGGCGGTGGCGTACGACGCCTCGCCGATGATCTTCGTGGGGCCGGTGTCGCCGACGACGGCGTACTCCACCTTGTTGCCGTAGATGACGGCGACCACCCCGCCGCCCTTGATCCCGTAGTCGGTGTACTTCCAGATGCTGCTGGTGCTGGGCACCACGACATAGGGCAGCGTCTCGGCCTTCAGGGGCTTGCCGTCGGACTGGTGGAAGGCGGTGTCGTCCTGGAACCAGGGGTCGCGGTCCTCGTTGCAGTCGGTGGTGCGCTGGCCGTCGCAGTCGATGTCCATGTCGGCCTTCCAGAACACCGCGCCGTTCTTGCCGCAGACGGGGACCGTGGCCGAGGTCTCGTCGTCGGTCTTGTACTTGCCGTTGGAGATCTGCGAACAGGACTTCACCTTGGCGAGCAGATCGGCCGCGCTGACCGAGCCCTCCTGGGCGGCCTTCGGCGCGGAGGCCGGCGCGGGGTTCGCGAGCGCGTGTGCGGGCACGAGGCCGGCGGCGAGCAGGGCGGCCCCGGAGGCCGCGGCGAGGGTCAGTGATCGAAGACGCACTGTGCGGGACCCTTCTGTTAGGAAACTTTCCTTACCGGGCGGCTCCACGGTGGCGTAGGCGCCATGTGCGCGTCAACCCTCGGATCGCGAACGCGCGCAACCTGGTGCGTATTGCGGTGGTTTGCGCCCGTGGTGAGACTGGAGTCACCGGAGGGATCGGCGTCATCCGCGCCCTGGGAGGCGAGGCGTCATGTTCGTACGCACGGTGTACGCGACCGGGGACCCGGCCCGGCTGGACTCGGCCCTGCGCGCCCTGAACAGCCAGGGCCACGATCTGCTGGAGGAGCGGCCCGGCTACCGGGGCGCGGGCGTCTTCGTCGACCGCGAACTGGGCAAACTGCTCACCGTCAGCTGGTGGGAGTCCGAGGAGGCACAGGTCAACAGCGACGAGGTGATGCGGGAACGCCGCCCCGCGCTGCTGGAGCCGTTCGCCGCGTCGGTGGCCGTCGAGCACTATCGCGTCGCGGTCTTCCACGCCCTGCCGCGGCCCGTGGTCGGCGGCGGACTGCGCGTCGCCCGGCTGGAGTTCGACCCCCGCGACGCGGACCTGCTGGCCGACACCTTCCACGCGACGGCGCTGCCGCGGCTGGAGACGGTACCGGGGCTGGCCCGCACGGCGCTGCTGCTGGACCGCGACCGGGGCCGGGGCATCGCGGGCACGGTCTTCACCGACCACCACACCCTGGCGTCCTCCCGCGCCGCCGCCTCCGCCGTCCGCCAGTCCGGCACGGCGAAGGCGCGGGCGAGGGTGGTGGCGCTGGAGGAATTCACCGTGGTGCATGCGGATGCGCATGCGCTGTGACCGCGGTCCGGGGGTGGCGCGCCGTCGTACGTCTGCCGGTCCGTCGTGGCCGCTCGCGCAGTTCCCCGCGCCCCTGAGGGGGCGCCCGGCCCAGCCGTGGTGCGGGGCGTCCCCCCTCAACGCCCCCGAACGTCAGCCAACGCCCCCGAACGTCAGCCCATGTCGAACGTGGCCGGATCCGGACCGATCCGCCGGTCTTCGTTCAGCGCGCCGATCGCCGCCAGATCCTCCTCGTCCAGACTGAAGTCGAACACCTCGATGTTCTCCTTGATCCGCGACGGCGTCACCGACTTCGGGATCACGATGGTGCCCTGCTGGACATGCCACCGCAGCACCACCTGCGCCGGAGTGCGGTTGTGCTTCTGCGCGATCGCCACGATCGCCGGCACCTCCAGCAGCCCCTTGCCCTGCCCGAGCGGCGACCACGCCTCCGTCCGGATGCCCTGCTCCGCGTGGTACTCCCGCGCCTCGTGCTGCTGAAGATGCGGATGCAGCTCGATCTGGTTCACCGCGGGGATGACGGACGTCTCCTCCGCGAGCCGCCGCAGATGCTCGGGAAGGAAGTTGGACACACCGATGGCACGGACCCGGCCGTCGGCGTACAGCTTCTCCAGCGCCTTGTACGTGTCGACGTACGTGTCCCGCGCCGGCAGCGGCCAGTGGATCAGGTACAGGTCGAGGTGGTCGAGCCCCAGCTTGCGCAGCGACGTGTCGAAGGCACGCAGTGTCGCGTCGTACCCCTGGTCGCTGTTCCAGAGCTTGGTGGTGACGAAGATTTCCTCGCGGGGCAGACCGGAGGCCGCGATGGCCCGGCCGGTGCCCTCTTCGTTGCCGTACGCCGCGGCTGTGTCGATGCTGCGGTACCCGGCCTCCAGCGCGGTGCCGACGGCCCGCTCGGCCTCGTCGTCCGGCACCTGCCACACGCCGAAGCCCACCTGGGGCATCTCCACGCCGTTGTTGAGGATGATCGGGGGGACCTTGCTGCTCACGAGCTCGTGATCCTTCGCTTGTCGACAACGTGGTTCTCCATCGTCAACGATCACCCACCGCGATACATTCCTGACGCGCCCGGAGACACCCGGATCCGCTTCGGCCGCTCAGGACTTGTACAGGGCCTCGACCTCGCGCTCGTACGCCTTCTCGATCGCCTTTCGTTTCAGCTTCAACGACGGTGTCAGCAGGCCCTGTTCCTCGGTGAACGGCTGCGCCAGTATCCGGAAGGTGCGGATCGACTCGGCCTGGGAGACCAGCGTGTTCGCGGCGACCACCGCGCGCCGCACCTCGGTCTCCAGATCCGGGTCCCGCACCAGCTGCGCGGGCGCCATCGCCGGTTTGCCGCGCATCTGGAGCCAGTGCTCGACGGCCTCCTGGTCGAGGGTGACCAGGGCCGCGATGTAGGGGCGGTCGTTGCCGACCACGATGCACTGGCTGACCAGCGGATGATCGCGGACCCGCTCCTCCAGCACGCCGGGCGAGACGCTCTTGCCGCCGGAGGTCACAAGGATCTCCTTCTTGCGGCCGATGATGGTCAGATAACCGTCCTCGTCGAGGGAGCCCAGGTCACCGGTGGCCAGCCAGCCGTCGTGCAGCGAGCCGTCGGTCGCCTTCGGGTTGTTCAGATAGCCCTGGAAGACATTGCCGCCGTAGAGCCAGACCTCGCCGTCGTCCGCGATGTGCACGGTCGTTCCGGGGATCGCCTGCCCGACGGTGCCGTACCGGGTGCGCTCGGGCGGGTTCGCGGTCGCCGCCGCCGTCGACTCGGTCAGGCCGTAGCCCTCGTAGATCTGCACGCCCGCGCCCGCGAAGAACAGCCCCAGGCGGCGGTCCATGCCCGAGCCGCCGGACATGGCGTTGCGGATCCGGCCGCCCATCGCCTCCCTGACTTTCGCGTACACCAGCTTGTCGAACAACTGGTGCTGCATCCGCAGCCCCGCCGACGGGCCGGGCCCGTCCCCCCATGCCTTCGCCTCGATCGCCTCCGCGTACCGCACGGCGACCTCGACCGCCTTCTCGAACGGCCCCGCCTTGCCCTCCTTCTCCGCCTTGCGCCGGGAGGCGTTGAACACCTTCTCGAAGATGTACGGCACCGCCAGGATGAACGTCGGTCTGAACGCCTGGAGGTCGGGCAGCAGCGCGGCGGCGTTCAGCTGCGGCTGGTGGCCGAGGCGCACCCGGCCCCGGATCGTCGCCACCTCCACCATGCGCCCGAAGACATGGGCGAGCGGCAGGAACAGCAGGGTGGACGCCTCGTCCCCGCGCTTGGAGTGGAACACCGGCTCCCAGCGGCCCGTCACGCTGTCCGCCTCGAACATGAAGTTCCCGTGCGAGAGCACACAGCCCTTGGGACGGCCCGTGGTGCCCGAGGTGTAGATGACGGTGGCCACCGAGTCCGGGGTGACCGCCTGCCGGTGCCGGTGCACCACCTCGTCGTCCAGGTGCGCGCCGGCGTCGTACAGCTCCTGCACGCAGCCCGCGTCCAGCTGCCACAGCCGGCGCAGCCGGGGGAGCCGGCCGATCACCGTGGCGATGGTCATCGCGTGGTCCTCGTGCTCCACGACCGCCGCGGTGACCTCGGCGTCGTACAGCATCCAGAAGCACTGCTCGGCCGAGGACGTGGGATAGACCGGCACCACCTGGGCGCCGATGGTCCACAGTGCGAAGTCGAAGAGTGTCCACTCGTAGCGGGTACGGGACATGATCGCGACCCGGTCGCCGAACCGGACCCCGCTCGCCAGCAGCCCCTTGGCCAGCGCGAGGACCTCGTCCCGGAACTCCGCGGAGGTCACATCGCGCCACTGCCCACTGGGGTCCTTGCGGCCGAGGGCGACGTGCTCCGGGTCCGTCTGGGCGTGCTCGAAGACGACATCGGCCAGACCACCCACCGGCGGTGCCGACGTGAGAGGCGGGTTGGTGAACTCGCGCAATCCTCGCTCCCCGATCCTCGCTGCCTGAACGCGCCGGTGATGTGTGGCACAGCGCCGTGAAAGCTACCTCACACCCTGACCGGAGGGGAGGGGGGCGGAAACCGAGCAAACCGTGCCTTCCGCCCGAGGGTTGTCCGGAAAATGCCCGCACATGGGGAAGGGACGGACACAATACTGACGGGTCAGTAAGTTTCGGCGCCGTAATCTCCACCGAATCTGTACGCACCGATTACCGCTCTGTACAGGCCTATTACGGCCATGACCACACCGGGCGCTGACGGCGCGGCCGCGCCCGGCGTGAACAGTGCCACACCGCCCTCAGCCCCCGTGCCGGCGCAGCCGCTCCCCGCCCGCCAGGACGGCCGCCGCGAGGGCGTCCGCCGCCTCCTGCGTGCCGGGCCGGCGGCGGCCGTGCACCAGCACGAAGTCGACCTTGCCGAGCTCCGGCAGCCCGGCGCGCTCCGGCAGCCGGAACAGGCCCGGTGGGATCAGCCGGCGCGAGTGCGCCATCACCCCGAGCCCCGCGCGGGCCGCGGCGATCAGCCCGTTGAGGCTGCCGCTGGTGCAGACGATCCGCCAGTCGCGCCCCTGCCGCTCCAGCGCCTCCAGCGCGCGCGCCCGCGTGATGCCGGGCGGCGGATACACGATCAGCGGAACCGGCCGGTCGGCGTCCAGGCGCAGCCGCTCGGCGCCGATCCACACCAGGTCGTCGCGCCACACCAGCGCCCCCCGCGGATCCTCCGGGCGCCGCTTGGCCAGCACCAGGTCGAGCTTGCCCGCGGCCAGCCGCTCGTGCAGGGTGCCGGACAACTCGACCGACAGCTCCAGATCGACCTCGGGGTGGTCGTAGCGGAAGCCCGCCAGGATCTCCGGCAGCCGGGTCAGCACGAAGTCCTCCGACGCGCCGAACCGCAGCCGCCCGCGCACCCGCGCCCCGGTGAAGAACGCCGTCGCCTGCTCGTGCACCTGGAGGATCCGGCGCGCGAAGCCCAGCATCGCCTCGCCGTCCTCGGTCAGCTCCACGGAGTGGGTGTCCCGCGCGAACAGCGGACGCCCCGCCGCGTCCTCCAGCCTGCGCACATGCTGGCTCACCGTGGACTGGCGCAGCCCGAGCCGCCGGGCCGCCTGGGTGAAGCTCAGCGTCTGGGCGACCGCGAGGAAGGTCCGCAACTGCGTCGGGTCGTACACGACCCCAGCGTACGCCGCTTATCGCAGATCGTGATGACAGTGAGAGTGGTGTACGGGTTTCCCGATCGAGGCGGGGCGGAGGATCATGAGAGCAGGCCCCGCGGGGCCCGACCGGAACGCCGTCACACCCCCTTGCCGTCGCACACCCATCGGAGCACCGTGACACGCCTGCGCTGGCCGAGCTGGATGCCGATCGACCCGTACATCGTGCTGCTCCTCGGCACGGTGGGTCTCGCCGCCCTGTTCCCGGCCCATGGCACCGGCGCCACCGTGGCCTCCGGCGCCTCGACCGCCGCGATCGCGTTCCTCTTCTTCCTCTACGGCGCCCGCCTCTCCACCCGTGAGGCACTCGACGGACTGCGCCACTGGCGGCTCCATGTCACCGTGCTCGCCTGCACCTTCCTCGTCTTCCCCGCGCTCGGTCTGGCCGCCCGCGCCACCGTGCCGGTGCTGCTGACCCAGCCGCTCTACCAGGGCCTCCTCTTCCTGACGCTGGTGCCGTCCACGATCCAGTCCTCCATCGCCTTCACCTCCATCGCCCGCGGAAACGTGCCCGCCGCCATCTGCGCGGGCTCCTTCTCCTCCCTGGTCGGCATCGTCCTCACCCCGCTGCTGGCGGCGGTACTGCTCGGCAACAGCGGTGGCGGGTTCTCCGCCGACTCACTCGTCAAGATCGTGCTCCAGCTGCTGGTGCCGTTCCTCGCCGGGCAGCTGCTGCGGCGCTGGATCGGCCCCTTCATCACCCGGCACAAGAAGGTCCTCGGGCTGGTCGATCGCGGCTCCATCCTCCTCGTCGTCTACACCGCGTTCAGCGAGGGCATGATCCAGGGCATCTGGCACCAGGTCAGCCCCGCCCGGCTCGGCGCGCTCCTCCTGGTCGAGGCCGCGGTGCTCGCCGTGATGCTGCTGGGAACCTGGTACGGCGGCCGGGCGCTGGGCTTCGGCCGGGAGGACCGGATCGCCATCCAGTTCGCCGGTTCCAAGAAGTCCCTCGCCTCGGGCCTGCCCATGGCGAGCGTCCTCTTCGGCGCCCACGCCTCCCTGGCCGTGCTCCCGCTGATGCTTTTCCACCAGATGCAGCTGATGGTGTGCGCGGTCATCGCCAAGCGCCGGGCCCACGATCCGGGCGTCGAGCACAGGGACGCCGGGACGGAGGACGGTGGCGCGGCCCGGCCCGAGGGCGGTGACGCGGCCGGGTTCGGGGACGGTGGCCACGCCGGGGCCGGGGACGGTGGCGCCACCGGGGGCGGGGAGAGCGGGGGCGCCGGTGGCTCAGCCGCTCGTCCAGTCCAGGGGCAGCCACAGCACCGTGCCCTTCGGTGACCGCAGCGCCTTCGGGTCCGCCAGCTCCTGGTCGGTCAGCGCCCGGTCCCAGACGTGCACCTCGTCGATCGCGCCGGTGAAGAAGGCCCTGCTGTCCATGCGCTGACCTATGTGCACACCGAAGGGCGAGTCACGGCTCACCGAACCCGGCACATCGGCCACCGAAGCCTTCGTGCCGTCGACGAACAGCGACAGCGCTCCGCCGCCCCGGCGCAGCACCGCGTGGTGCCACTGCCCGTCGTTGTACGCGGTGTCCGTGCGCACGGACACCGTCCGTGGTGCCGCCGCGCCGGCCCGGGCGGTGATCAGCCCCTGTATCCGGTGGTTCGCCGGCTCCCCGCGCAGCCACACCTGCGGTTCGCTGGTCCCGATCCCGCCCATCCACAGCAGCGGCTGCTCCCCGGTCACCGCCGTGTACCTGAACCACAGCGACGCCGTGAAGTCCTTCGCCCCCAGAGGAAGGCTCGCGCGGTACGGCAGCCGTACGGCGTCGTCCGTGCCGTCGAAGGCGAGCGCGCCCCCGAAGACGCCGTCCGTCTCCTGCGCGCCGCCGAGCACCGCGGCCGGGCGGGCATGCGGGGCCAGGTCCGGGGTGACCGGGTCGGGGCCCCGGCGCGGGGTGAGCCAGTCCTCGGTGAAGCGCGCGAAGCGGATCTCGTCCCGCGCGTCCACCGCCCCGCCCTCGTAGAGCAGGCCCACGGTGTCCCCGGTGATGCGCACCAGGTCGGAGTAGCCGGACCAGTCGGTGGTGACGACCGTGCCCCGGTCCACGCTGTCCCAGGTGCGGCCGCCGTCGTAGGAGGAGCGGATCATCATGGTGCGGCGCCGGTCGGGGTCGGCGGGGCAGGCCAGCAGGACGCGGTCGCCCAGGCGCAGTATCGACCCCTGCACCTGCGGGGTGTACAGGTCGGGCTGGGCGCGGAAGGGCGCGGTGAAGCTGTTCCCGCCGTCGCGGCTGGTGGTCTGGGTGCGCTGGCCGAGGTCGGTGCCGTCCGTCTCCCGGCCGCTGACCAGGATCGAGCCGTCCCTGAGTTCGGCGAGGGTCAGTTCGGACGGCTTCTGCCGGAAGATGCCGTCGTCCGCGATGGGCCAGGTGTCGGTGGCGCCGATCCGCCAGTGGCCGCCGTGGTCGTCGCTGACGATGAGCGCCGCGTGGTTGGCGGTGACCCGGCTGCCGTCCCAGGTCTCGGCGTTGACCCCGAACACCAGCCGGCCCGCGTACCGCCCCCTGGTCAGCTGTATGCCGTGCACCGGTCCGGTCGCGTACCAGGAGTTCCAGTCGGCGGGCAGGATCTCGGGGCTCAGATCGCGTGGCGCGGACCAGGTCAGGCCGTCGTCGTCGCTGTACTGGAGATGCGGGGTGCGGTCGCAGGGGACCGAGCAACTGGCGCTGTCCGTACGCCCCGTGTTGTACGTCTCGGCGAGCCAGACGCGGCCGGTCGCCCGGTCCACGATGGGCGCCGGATTGCCGTGGGTGTCGCCCGCGCCCTCGTTGACGACCCGCAGCGGGCTCCAGGTGCGGCCGTCGTCGGTGGAGCGTTTGACCACGATGTCGATGTCGGCGGCGTCCCCGCAGTTCAGCACCCGGCCCTCGGCGAAGGCCAGCAGTGTGCCGTCCTTCGTCCTGACGACGGCCGGGATACGGAAGCAGGCGTACCCCGGATCCTGGGACGCCCGGAACAGCACCTGCTGCTCGAACTCGGGATCCACGGTGACCTGTTGGGCGTGCTGGGGCGGTTGGGCCGGCGGAGTCGTGCGGGCGTGCGCCGGTTGGGCGGGCAGCAGGGGCGCGAGGAGGGCGGTCGTCATGACGGCGGCCGTGGCGAGTGCGGATCTGAGTCGGGCGCGAAGACATGACGGTCGTCTCGACGGCACGGGCGGCCTGCCTCTCGTCGGCCGGACATCTGGACGTCCGGACATCCCATGTCCACGGTGCGTCTCATCGAAGGTAGTTGGGCCATTGGTGTCATAGAAGAAGTGTGCCGGGACCCACCGCCGGAAGCGATGGAGCCCGCCACCGGAACCAGCCGGGGGTTTACCGGAGCAAGCGTGCGGGGGCTCATGGGCGCAGCACGACCTTGCCCAGGTTGGACCGCGTCTCGATGACCTCGTGTGCCCGCGCCGCGTCCTCCAGTGCGAACTCCGCGTGCACCACGGGCCGTACGCTCCCCTCGGCGAACAGCCGCCACAGCTCCCGGCGCCACCGCTCGTACAGCTCGGGCCGGCCGCGGGCGATCAGTGCCATCTGGAAGCCGATCACCGACTTGGCGCCCACGAGCAGGTCGTACGCCCGGACGGTGCCGCCGCCCGAGCTGTAGGCGACCAGCCGGCCGTGCGGGGCGAGGGCGGCGAGGGCGGGGGTGAGGAGATCGCCGCCGACCGCGTCCAGGACGCAGTCCACCGGGTCTCCCCAGCTGTCGTCGGTGTACCGGACGCAGTCGTCCGCGCCGAGGGAGTGCACGAACTCCGTCTTCGCGGGGTCGGACACGGCGCCCACCACCCGCCCCGCGCCCCGCGCCCGCGCCAACTGCACCGCCAGGTGTCCGACGCCGCTCGCCGTCGCCGTCACCAGCACCGACTCGCCCGGTTCCGGCCGCGCCGCCGACAGGGCGCCCAGTGCCACCAGTCCGCTGCGCACCAGTGCGACCGCCTCCACCTCGGTGGCACCCTCGGGCACGGGTGAGGCCATGGCCTCGTCCAGCACCGCGTAATCGGCGTACCCGTGCCCGAAGCACAGGCCGGTCACCCGGTCGCCGGTCCGGAACCGGGTCGCCCCCGCGCCGACCGCCACCACCTCGCCCGCCGGTTCGCCGCCCAGCGGTATCGGCTCGGCGGCCTCGCGGACCTTGCGGACGACCGGCAGCGTGACGCCGATCGCGGCGCAGCGCACCAGCAGCTGTCCGGGCCCCGGCTCGGGGATGCCGGCCTTCTCCGTGAACAGGGGGCCACCGGGGGAGTCGTACCGGACACGGCGCATCGGGGTCTCTTTGGCCGGCCGGGCCGGCGTGATCGGGCGCGGGGACGGAGGAGTCCGAACCCAGCGCAATCATTGGGAGCCCCAACGATATGCCGAAAGTCATGGGGAAGTCCAACGTTTTTTTGGATAGACTGGCGTCATGGCCGCCGAACCTCCCCTGACCGCGATCCGCGCGCTGCCCAGTTGGCTCCTCGGCAGGGCCGCCGCGCGGGGTCGCGCCCTCGTCGCCGACGCCCTCGCCGCGGAGGGCCTGAAGATGTGGCATCACGTGGTGCTCTCCGCCGTCCGCGACCTCGCCCCCGTGGCCCAGGCCGATCTCGCGCGGGGGATCGCGCTCGATCCCAAGGACCTCGTCGGCATCCTGAACGACCTCCAGAGCGCCGGCCTGATCGTCCGCGCACCGGATCCCGGCGACCGCCGCAAGAACGCCGTGTCCCTCACCGAGGAGGGCGGCCTGCTCCTGGAACGCTGCGAGCGGGCCGCCCGTACGGCCAACGAGGAACTGCTGGCACCGCTCTCGGCAGGCGAACGCGAGCTGTTCCTGCTGCTGTTGACGAGGATTTCCGGCGTGGCGGAAGGATGACGGAGGTGGGGGCGGGTCCGTTTCTCAGGTCAGTGTGCCGCCGCCGTCCACGACCACCACCGAGCCGGTGCTGTAACCCCCGCGCATCAGATACAGGTACGCCTCCGCCACCTCCGCGGGTTCGCCCACCCGTCCCACCGGCAGCGATCCGGCCGCCGCGGTGTACAGCCCCTCGCGCTCCGCCTCCGGCAACTCCCGCCACAGACCGGTGCGTACGACACCGGGCGCGACCACGTTGACCCGCAGCGGCGCCAACTCCACGGCCAGCGCCCGCGTCAGCGACTCCATCGCCCCGCACAGCGCCGACACCACGCTCGATCCCGGCAGCGGCCGCGTCCCCGCCGTACCCGTGGTCAGTACGACCGACCCGCCCGCCCGGATCGACCCGGCGCCGTACTTCACCGCCGTGTACGCACCCCACAGCCTGGTGTCCAGGAACCGCCGGGCCCGCGCCAGTTCGGTCTCCGCCACACTCTCCAGCAGCAGCGTCTCACCCGCCGTGTACACCAGGTGGTCGAAGGCGCCGAGCCGCTCGAAGAACCCGCGCACCGCCGCCTCGTCGGCCGTGTCCAGCACCTCCCCGCGCGCGCCCTCCGGCAACCGCTTCACCGCCGCGTCCACGCTCTCCTGCCGCCGGGAGGCGACCACCACCTCGGCGCCCTCCCGCGCCGCGCCCTCGGCCACCGCCAACCCGATGCCCGATGTACCGCCGAGCACCACCACACGCTGTCCCCGCAGACTCATGGAACTACCTCTTCCTGTCTTCTCGCTTCGCGCTCCGTCTTCCGGACGTCTCCAAGACTGCGGTTCGGGGGGCGGGTTCGTCCAAGACCTCTTCCGGCCGTGGCGATACCCTGAAGGCATCGCCACGCGTTCGAGTAAGGGGGCGGCCATCGACCTGGATCTGCGCAAGGTCCGCTATTTCGTGGCGGTCGCCGAACTGCTCCACTTCGGCCGCGCCGCCGAACGGCTGCACATCGCCCAGCCCGTGCTGAGCCGTCAGATCCGCGCGCTGGAGAAGGACTTGCGTGCCGAACTGCTCGTACGCGACAGCCACGGCGTGCGGTTGACCGACGCCGGACGTCAACTTCTAGAGGACGGCCGACAGTTGCTGAACTCGGCCGACGGGACGCGGCGCCGGGTGCTGCGTGCCGCGCGCGGGCCCCGGCGGCTCGTCGTCGGCTTCCGCGCCGGCGTCGTCGTCGCCCCCGCGCTGCGCGCCTTCGCCGCGGCGCACCCGGATGTGCAGGGCAACGCCCGCCGCGTCGAGTGGGACGACCAGGAGCGGCTGCTCCTCGACGGGACGGTCGACGTCGCGTACGTACGACGGCCGGTGCGCGAGGCGGGCCTTGAGCTGAGGCCGCTGTACCGAGAGCCCCGCGTGGCGATGCTCCGGGAGGACCATCGGCTCGCCGGCAAACAGGAGTTGAGCCTCGCCGACCTCGACGGCGAGAGGTGGCTGCGCTACTCCGACACCCGGCCGGGGGACCTGCCGATCCGTACGATCGAGGAGAAGTTCGAGTGCATCGCGGCGGGCACCGCCATCACCCTCGTACCGCGCTCGGTCGCCGAGCAGTACTCACGCCCCGACATCAGCTACGTGCCCGTCACCGACGCCGAGCCCGACGAGGTGCTGCTGGCGTGGCCACAGGGGCGCGGCTCCGCGCTGGTGGCGTCCTTCGTGGAGATCGCGGCGGGGGTGCGGGGGGAGGGCGGGGGAATCCCTTAGGAGCAACTGGGGCCCCTTAGGGGAAGCCGGAGTCCGCGTCGGGGAGCGGGCTTTCCCTTAAGGGGGCCGGAGTCTGTAAGGGGGCAGTCGGCGGTCAGTGCTTGGTGGTTTCCGGTTGTTTCTCCAGGGCGATCCGGTCGTCGCCCGCGTACACGTTCATCGAGCTGCCGCGCAGGAATCCGACGAGCGTCAGGCCGGTCTCCGTCGCCAGGTCCACCGCCAGGGACGATGGCGCGGACACCGCGGCCAGTACGGGGATGCCGGCCATCACGGCTTTTTGCGCGAGCTCGAACGAGGCGCGGCCGGAGACCAGCAGTACCGTCCTGGACAGGGGCAGCCCGCCGTCCTGGAGGGCCCGGCCCACCAGCTTGTCGACCGCGTTGTGCCGGCCGACATCCTCCTTGATGTCGAGCAGTTCCCCGTCCTCGGTGAACAGGGCCGCCGCGTGCAGACCCCCCGTGCGGTCGAAGACCCGCTGGGCCTCCCGCAACCGGTCGGGCAGCTCGGCCAGCAGCTCGGGCGTGACGCGGAGCCGGGGACTGTCGGCGATCGGCCAGCGGGTGGTCGTACGTACGGCGTCCAGGCTGGCCTTGCCGCACAGTCCGCAGGAGGACGAGGTGTAGACGTTCCGCTCCAGGGTGAAATCGGGGAGCGGGACGCCCGGAGCGGTCCGGGCGTCGACCACGTTGTAGGTGTTCGAACCGTCCGCGGTCGCCCCCGCGCAGTAGACGATGTTCTGGAGGTCGGACGCGGTGGCCAGCACGCCCTCGCTCACCAGGAATCCCGCCGCGAGCGCGAAGTCGTCGCCCGGAGTGCGCATGGTGATCGCCAGCGGTTTGCCGTTCAGCCGGATCTCCAGGGGTTCCTCGGCGACGAGCGTGTCCGGCCGGGTGGAGACCGCGCCGTCCCGGATGCGGAGGACCTTGCGTCGGTCCGTGACTCGTCCCATGTGCTGATCAGCCCCGGTTCTGTCCGTGCGGGTGGCCGTGGCGGCCCTGGTGCGGAGATCTCATTGTCCTGCTTACGCATTGTCCTGCACATGGAGGACGGTGCCGCGCCCGCTCCGCGCGGAGCCCGGCGGCTGAGGGGAGCCGACAATTCGCCTGCCCGTTTCCTGTGGCTTCACGTGCCGTCGTACTGGCGAGTCACTGGCCAGACTGTGGATCCCGTTCACCACCCACGGCAACAAGGGGACCTCCGTCATGCACGGCTCTCGCATCGCCGCCCTCGGTCACTACCAGCCCGCGCGGGTGCTCACCAACGAGGACCTGGCCGGCATGGTCGACACCAGCGACGAGTGGATCCGCACGCGGGTCGGCATCCGCACCCGGCACATCGCCGGCCCCGACGAGCCCGTGGACGAACTGGCCGCGCACGCCGCCGCCAAGGCCCTCGCCGCCGCGGGGCTCGCTCCCGCCGACATCGACCTCGTCCTCGTGGCCACCTCCACCGCGATCGACCGGTCCCCGAACACCGCCGCCCGCGTCGCGGCCCGGATCGGCGTCCCCGGACCCGCCGCGATGGACGTCAACGTGGTGTGCGCCGGCTTCACCCACGCCCTGGCCACCGCCGATCACACGATCCGCGCCGGCGCGGCCACCCGCGCCCTGGTCATCGGCGCCGACAAGATGACCGACATCACCGACTGGACCGACCGCAGCACGTGCGTCCTCGTCGGCGACGGCGCGGGCGCCGCGGTGGTGGAGGCGTGCGCGCCGGGGCAGGAGCCGGGGATCGGGGCCGTGCTGTGGGGGTCGGTGCCGGAGATGGGGCACGCGGTGCGGATCGAGGGCACGCCGCCGCGGTTCGCGCAGGAGGGCCAGAGCGTCTACCGCTGGGCCACCACCCGGCTGCCCGCCATCGCCCGCCAGACCTGCGAGCGCGCCGGTATCGCCCCCGAGGATCTCGCCGGTGTCGTCCTCCACCAGGCCAACCTGCGCATCATCGAGCCCCTCGCGGAGAAGCTCGGCGCCGTCAACGCGGTGATCGCCCGCGATGTGACGGAATCCGGCAACACCTCCGCCGCGAGCATCCCCCTCGCCCTCTCCAAACTCGTCGAGCGGGGCGCCCTGACCACCGGGGCCCCGGTCCTCCTCTTCGGCTTCGGCGGGAACCTGTCGTACGCCGGTCAGGTCGTCCACTGCCCGTAGCGCACCCGCTCGCTCTGCGCGCACGGCTTCTCGCACCGCGTACACGGTCCGCCTACGTGCCCGCCCCAGCGAAATACGCAGGTGAAACGCACTCCGAAACCTTGGTATTGTTGTCCATGTCGCCGCGGGGGAAGCCCTCCGCAAGGCGGCAGACACCTGGTCCGGGTGGCGGAATGGCAGACGCGCTAGCTTGAGGTGCTAGTGCCCTTTATCGGGCGTGGGGGTTCAAGTCCCCCCTCGGACACCAGCAGAGACCCCAGTTGATCTGGGGTTTTTCTGTTTCTCGGGCTGTGGCGTGACCGACCGCGTGACCAACGCGCCGGTTCGCCGTTCCGGCGGGCGTCCCGGTGTGCCGTCCCGGTTCACCTCTTCCGGCGCGCGCGGTCAGCCGATGTGCAGGTGGTCGAGGTAGGCCCAGCGTCGTCACGAGAACGGGGCCGTGCGACTCTCCCGCCGTCAGCCGGCGCGACCTGCGCAACGGTGCTCGTCGGGTCAGGCCCAGAGCCTGGTGTTCCTGCTGGTCACCGCGGCCTGTGTGAGCCTGTCCGCGGTCTTCTCCAGCCTGTGGGGCATCGAGGTGGCCTTCCTCGCCGCCGGTCTGTTCTAGGCCGGTGTGATGGTGACGCGCAGTCTCAGCCTTCGCGAACGCCTGCCGAAGCACGCTGTGCAGGGAGTGGGTTACACCATCACCGCCTCCACCTCCGCCTCCGCCTCCGCGGCCGTTCTCTCCGGCTCGCCCCGGTCGTCGCCATCCTCGGCGGCGTGGCCATCACCGTGCTTTTGACGCTCGTCAGCGCGGCGGCCGAGCTGCGGCACCGCGGCCCCGGCGCGGCCGGCGCCGGGGCGTCCGGGAACGGTCCGGACAGCCGCCCGCGTACCGTGCCGGGCCAGGTCCGCAGGCCGTACAGGGACGCCCCGAAGGCACTGGTCAGGGAGAAGGCGGCGAGCAGGACACCGGGCCAGTCGACCGTCAGCCCCCGGTATTCGAGGAGCGGCGTGAGGGCCAGCTCGGCCGTGGCGAGCATGGATATCGCCGCCGCGCTGGTGAGATAGATCGGCCAGACGGAGGCGAGGAGCCTGCCCCGCTCCCTGCCCCAGCCCCCGGCCGTCCCGGCCGCGCCCTCCGGCTCCGCGGCCCGGTGGGCGGGCACTACGAGCAGCAGAGCCGCCGCGGCTGCGAAGCCCACGGCGCCGAGCACCATCGGCGCACCCGGCCGGATGTTCACCGCGAGCAGCACGACGAGGGCGGGCGCGCCGCCCCAGGTGACCTGGGTCAGCACGGTCTCGGCACTCAGCGCCCGCGGCTCGTCGGCCTTGTCGACCAGGGCGATCAGCATGGTGCGCATGCCGCCCGGACTGGCGGCCGGGGCCGCGCCCGCGAGGATCACCAGGGTGGCCGTACGGGTCACCGAGGTGCTGGGGAAGGCGGCGAGATCAGCGAAGGCGAGGGCTCCGACGGCCATCCCGGCGGCCAGGCGCCGGTTCAGCCGCCGCGGGCGCAGCCAGGCGCCGAGCGCCAGCGACCCCAGCACTTCACCGAGCACATAGGCACCGGCGAGGGTGGCGCCGATTGCGGGGCGGCTTCCGCGGCGGCGAACTCGCCGGCGCAGCGCCAGGGAACGGCGCCCCCGCTGCGGCGAGGGCCACGGGCGGCCGTCAGTCGCCGGCGCGCCCGTGCATTTCTCCCTGTCGCGAAGCGGCGGGCGCACGCTCGCCGGATTCGCTTCCGCCGCGGTCGGGGTGGACATCGAACGGGTGTCGCGGTTCAGCCCACGTCCAGCAGAGCGTCCCCCTGCGCTGCCCAGCCCTTGAGAACCGTTGCCGCCTCCGGGTCGGCGGGCAGCAGCTTGACCTTGTTCTCGACGTCACGGGCGCCAGACAACGTGATCCTCCCAGCCTCTCAGTTCGGTCACCGCCCGGATGCCGTCCTCATTCCGCCTCAACCCGGCAGTACTTGACGGGCCGGTCCGCCAGCTTTACCAGCAGACCCTCGCCCGCGAGGTCCCGGAGGATCCGGCGGGTGTGCTTGTCCTGCGGGTCGTGCCCGGCGTCGCGCACTGTACGCAGGCCGCGTTCGGTGTCCCAGTGGCCGCCGGACCTACGCACCGCCGTCTCCAGGTCGGCGCGCTGGGTGGACGTGGGATCGGTCATCGTGCTGCTCCTCAGGACTGGTCGGCCGCGGTCGTGTGGGTCCGCTTCGTGTGATTGTCGATGCTCGCGGGTGCGCCCGCGTAGTCGCATGCCGCACATTTCCGCCATACGCCTTCGGACACGGCGCGCGCACTCACCGAATGCCCCGCGCCGTATCCATGTCGGTGCAGCAACTGGGCGACGGAGGAGCCGTATTCGACAGCAAGCAGGGTCGGCTCCGCCACCTTGTCGTGGCCTGGACTGAGGCTTTGCCGTGTTTGGCGGTAGGACAGGACCCCTGTCACTGGTGTCCATCGGTGATCGGCAAGGGCTCGGTCCGCGCGGAGCGGTGCTCGTGCCCGGTTGCCCGGTTGGCTCAGCGGCGTTCGATGAGGTTGTTGAAGTAGGGGATCGCGGCGGCGGAGGCGGCGATTCCCGTGAGGACGGCGTAGGGCAGAGGGGCTGCGGCAAGACGGGACAGTACGGCGGCGCCGATGCCGGTCAGGATGGCCAGGAGCAGGATCAAGGCGGTGCGCAGAGTGATCAAAGAAGGGTCCACGGTGTCATCCTCCGGTCGGTGTGGTGCGGCCCCGGAGCGGTCGTGGACCGCACTTCCGGGGGATGGACAGGATGGCGTGACCGTGGGGGCGTTGGGCAGCGGGAACGGGTGTGTTTCCGCAGGTGGGAACACTTTTGCGGGGGCGAGGCGTCACGGACAGGCCGTCCGGTTCAGTGCACGGAGCGGGAGCATGACGAGAGCGGTGGTGCCGCCGGAGTCCGAGGGGCGCAGCTGGACGCGGATGCCGTGACGCTGTGCAAGCTGACCGACGACATACAGGCCCATGCGCCGGGAGACGGCGACGTCGATGGCGGGTGGCGCGGCGAGGCGCTCGTTGATGAGCGTGAGGTCCTCGGGAGGCAGGCCGATCCCCGTGTCATGGAATTCCATGAGGACGCGGCCGTCGGGCAGCATGTGCGCGGCGATCTGCACCTTGGTCTGTGGGGAGGAGAAGGAGGTGGCGTTCTCCAGCAGTTCGGCAAGCAGGTGGACAAGGTCGTTGATGACGGCGCTCGTCACATCAGCCGCCGGGATGTGGGCGAGCTCGATCCGCTCGTATTGCTCCACCTCGGAGGCGGCCGCGCGCACCACGTCCACCAGAGGGACCGGGCGGCTCCAGTGGCGATGCGGGTCCTCGCCGCCCAGTACCAGCAGGTTCTCACCGTTGCGGCGCATTCTGGTGGTCAGATGGTCCAGCCGGAACAGGGCCGCCAGTTGGTCCGGGTCGGCTTCTCGTGCCTCCAGCTGGGCGATCAAGGAAAGTTGCTGCCGCACCAGCGCCAGTGTGCGCCGGGAAAGGCCGGTGAACATCGCGTTGATGTTGCCGCGCAGCAGAGCCTGATCGGAGGCCAGGCGCACGGCTTCCTGCTGCACCTCGTCGAACGCGCGGGCCACTTGATTGATCTCGGCACGGTCATGGACGCCCAGCGAGGCAACGGACGTGTCGACGTCGAGCGGGTCGGACCCGGACAGCTGGGCGACGATCTCGGGCAGGCGTCGGCGGGCGACGTCCTGGGCGACCTCCCGCAGATGTTCCAGCGCCGCCGCGTCCTGTGCGGCAGTCAGGCGCAGCGCATCGACCAGGCGGTAGGCGCGGGCCAGTTCATCCTGGAGGTTCTCCGGAGCACCCTGGAGGAAGGCCCGCCGAAGATGCTCCTCCTGCTCCGCCCGTTCCTGCCGGGCCCGCTCGACGTCGGTCTCGATCCGCGCCAGTTCCTCTTCCAGTTCGCGGCAGAGCTCCCAGGCGGCGTCGCGCTCCGACTCGGCACGGTGGACTGCCGCCTCAAGGCGCTCGATCTCCGACTTGAGCTGCCCGCACTGCGCTCGCCACGCCTCTTCTTGCTCCTGTTGCAGGGCCATCTGCTCACCATGCCGGACGCTCTCCCGGCTGCGTGCGTGCTGGACCTGCCGCAGACGCAACTCCAGCTCGCGTAGCTGGCGTTTCTGGTCGGAAACACCGCGCCGCAGTTCCGTGATCGTCAGCTCGGCCTGCTCCTTCTCCAGTACGGCCACTTCCAGTCGGTCACTGGCCAACTGGGCTCGGTAGCGCTGCGGGTCCTGCGTCAGAAGGGCGTCGCGGTGCAGGCGGTAGATGTGTTTCTGCACCTCAAGGGTCACCTCTGGACCGCAGGTACGGCACGCGGACTTCAACAGAGCGTCGAGGAACGCCTTGTCGGGGATGCGCACACCGGACAGGTAACGCGAAACAGAGGGTGCGCTGACATGGTGATACACCGAGAACTGCCGCAATGACTTGCCGGCCGTCCGGAACAGACCGCGCAGAGCGACCACGAACTCCCGTAGTTCAGGCGGTAATCCCTCGGGGAGCGGCTTGAGTCCGGGGACTTCCCCGCTGTCCTCGAACCCCCACGTTCGTAACGCGTTGCCTGTGTCCACCGGGGTATTTTCCTCCTTCGACGGGGCCTGTGCCGCCTGTTCTACGGGCGAGTCGAAGCCGTTGACGACGAACCTGCACCTGTACTCCGACCGGAGTAAACGGTGCGGCGGTCAGTATCTGCGGGTGAGGACGCGCAGGGTCTTGGGCAGGGGTGGGTTCGTGGAGCCGTGGAGGATTGCGGTGCCGCGTGTGAGTACGGCTTCTGCCGTGAGGAGTTCGAGCTGCACCAACGCACCCGCGAGGCGCCGGCCGTCGGGGGAGGCCAGGGCAGGGAGGGTGCTCGCGGCCGACAACGCGGCTTGAGCCATGGCGATCTGATTGGCGATCAGGTCTGACAGGGGTGCGCCGCCGGTGCCGGCCCTCAGGTCGTCCATGGTGACCCCGAAACGAGCCATCGCCTCGGCCGGGATGCCCACGTGGCCCTCCCGGAGGTCCTCGGCGAGGTCGTTGACGAAGTCGAGCCGCTGACTGCCCTCGATGAAGGTGCGGCAGGCGGCGCGGTACGGCAGGTCGTCGCCCTCCGGCGCGAGCAGTCCCGCGACGAGCATGAAGGCGGGGTACGAGTAGGCGTCCACGTATGCCTGGTAGTCGGCCTCGGTGGCGAAGCCCGTGAAGCGCAGTTCGGCGGTGGCGGTCGCCAGGTAGGTCTCCACGAGGGGGCCCAGCCGTGGGTGGGCGGACGCGGTGTGGACGAGCGTGCGCAGGAGCGGGCTGTCGCTCGTACCCGTGCGCAGGGCGTCGCGCACCTGGCGTTCCCAGGAGGCCCATGCCGCCTCGCGCTGTGGCAGGGGGCCGGTGTCCAGGAGGTTGTCGCCGTGGTCCATCAGGGCGGTCGCCGCCACCACGTGCGGCAGCAGCGGGCGGGGCAGCAGCAGCCTGGCCGCGAGATATGCCGTGCGCCGGAAGCGTCGTACCGATGCCCGCTGTCGGTCGTAGTCCGCGCGCAGCCCCGGCTCCCGGACACCGGCGGCCATCAGGCTTTTCGTCCACCCTCGCATGGGTTGATCGTAGGGGGAGGGCGGGGCGCTCTCGAACCGCCCTCTGTCCGCCGCCCTCGTCCGAGGTCCGCCCGGCCGTCCGATGCCTACTCGGCCGACCGCTGTCCGCCGGGCCGTCCGATGCCTACCTGGTCGTCCGCTGTCCGCCCGGCCGTCCGCTGTCCGCTGGCGCCGGCCTCGGCCCGCCCGTCGTCTACTGGCCCGCCGCCGCGGCCCTCCGGTCGGTGCGCAACTCCGTGGCCAGCTGGGCGACCGCAGCGTAGAGCGGGTCCGTCTGGTCGACGCCCCAGCGGTGCAGATAGACGAGGAGCTGGGTGACCACGGTGTCGTACTCCACGAGGGCCGAGCTGTTCGGGGCGCTCAACTTGTCGATGTCCAGCAGGCGTTGGTAGGTGGCGGGATCGAGCTTGTTCTTGAAGAACGCCGCGTAGCGGCCGACGCCCTTGGAGGCGTCGGTGGCGTACTTCAGCTTGGACTGGAAGAGGTTCCTCTGGGCGGCGGTGAGCGTCCGGTCGTGCCTCAGGAGTCCCTCCAGGGCGTCGATCCGGGCCTTGCGCCGCGCGGCCAGCGCCGTGATCTCGGCGTCGGGAAGGTCTTGCCGCAACAGCAGCAGGATCTCGGTGTTGGCGTAGCTCTCGCCGGCGTCCACATGCGTGAGTTCATGGGCGAGAGAGCCGAGCCGCTCCGTGGCGCCCTCGGGCTGCGCCATCATGTGCCTGAGGGTGTACTTCTCGGCAACTTCCGGCTCGGACAGCTTCGTTCCCGGCATGCCGGTCGTGAAGTTGACGATGTCACGGTGCGCCAGCAGGTCGCCGAGGGTGTCGCGGGTGACCTGGGGAGCACCGGGGTCCGCCTGGATTTCGGCCAGCAGCTGGAGATCGTCGCCGACGAGGGTGGTCTTCTCCGCGTCCGTCAGCGCGTTGACGGCCTGCAGCACGGAGTTCTGGAGATGGACGTTGGCCAGGGACAGATCGCTGTCGGGATCGAGATGCGCGGTCCGGACCCGCTGGAGGACGGCCTCCTGCGCGGCGAGGAACCCGCGCGCCCGCGCCAGCGGGCTCGCCGCCGCCTCGGCGTTCGCGAGCTGCCGGAAGATCGCGGCTTCCGGCCGGCATTCGGCGAGCAGCGCCTGTACGACGTCCCGGTGCCGCCCCGACTTCGACTGGGCGAGGTAGCCCTCGGCGGCCTGGACGAGGTTTTCCAACCGGTCGGCCCTGGCGGCGTAGTTCTGCGGGCGTGCCGCGCTCGTATGGCACTCGGCGAGGGCCCGCTCGACCTGGTCGATGGACTGGCCGCGCTTCTGGAAGGCGCTGACGGTGGTGTGCCCCTGGAACTCCTCGACCGACATCAGCCGGGCGACGGTCAGGGCGGCGCCGGTGACCGCGCCGGCGTGCGCCGCCCCGGCCGGCGCCTGGACCGGCCCCTCGGCCATCGCTTCAGCCGCCGTTTCGGCCTCCGTCCCGGCCCCCGCTTGGCGCGCCGTGCCGCCCGTCACCCGCCGCGCGACCCGCTCCGCCTCCCGCTCGAACCGGTCTGAGGGATCGCTGACGGCCAGCCCGCCCCCGGTGTCCGTCCCCGCGACCGGCCCGCGCCGCTGCTGCACGACATGCGTCAGCTCATGGGCGAGTACCGTGCGGCCCGCGTCGGACGACGGGTCGTAGCGGCCCCGCCGGAAGACGATGTGGGAGCCGGAGGTGTACGCCTCGGCGGAGACGGAGGCCGCGGACTCGTGTGCCGCCCCGTCGGTGTGCACGCGTACGTCGGAGAAGTCCGCGCCCAGCCTGGTCTCCATGTCGGTGCGCACCGCGTCGTCCAGTGGCCGGCCGGGGGAGCGCAGCACCCCGCGCACCGAGGCGGACTGCCGTTCGGCCGCCTTGGACCGCTCCGTGCCGGCGCGGCCCAGCATCTCGCTGACCGCAGCGTTGCCGATCAGCCGTTGCAGGGCGGCCACCGCGTCCGGCCGCAGCGTATCCGGCTGCCCGGAGGCCGTCACGTCCGGTCGGAGCGCATCCCGCTGCCCGGAGCGCCGGCTGTCCGCCGCCCGCGCCGCGGCGGGCCGGGGCCCCGCGCCCGCCGCCGTGGGATCCTCGTGTCGCTTCCTGTGTCCGTGCACGATTCTCCTCACCACGCCGAGACCGGTCCCACCCTCCCGGTGTACGACACGGACGACCCCGCCGGACAGGGCGAATCGGGCACCAAGCGGGCAGAGCCGCTGCCCGAACGGCCGCCGGTGTCAACTCGGCCTCCACCACCGCCGAATGATGCACGACCGTGGACGGTGGGGTCCCTCCGCTGCTCCTCGGCTAGTCCTCCGCGCCGACCACCCGGAAGCGTTCGGCCACGATCAGGGCGTCGTCGTCCACGGCGGGCGTGTAGCCGAGCAGTCCGGTCATCTGCTCGCCGGCGAAGAAGTCCCGGTGGGCGGCGGCCCACTCCCGTGCGTCGGCGTAGCCGCGGCCCTCGTCCAGCGCGTACCGGTCGTCCACCTCGCGGAAGGGGATCACCCGGACCTCGGTCAGTTCGATCACGACGGCCGGGCGGTCGTCCGAGTCGAGCACCGCGTACCGCCGGCCCACCTCGGGCAGGGGCTCGCCGGCCTTCTCCAGGATCTCGGCCAGCGCCGTCATGGCCGTCTTGCGGCCGCTGATGATGGCCTCGACCCCGCTGTCGCGCTCCGGGCCGGGGAAGGCGAGGGCGAGCGTGGGGATGTCGTCAGCAGTCATGCGGCCGAGCGTAACCGACGGCACGGATGAACTCACCAGGAAAAAAGGAGAGTTGGCGGGCACGCGCAACGCCGGTCCGTCCGGCCCGCGGCGGGGGCCGGACGGACCGGCGTGCGGCGCTCACCCGGTCCGGATCAAACCCGGACTACTTGGTGAAAGCGCCGGTCCCGTTCGGGGTGCCGAGGCCCGTCGGGCCGTCGTAGCCCTTGCCCGCCTGGCACAGGTAGGCCACGTCGCAGGACCCGTTCGCACCGCTGGTCACATCGTTCAGCTGGTCCGGGTGGGAGTAGGGGTACGACGCCGGGGTGTCACCCGAGCCCGGAGCGCCCGCGAGGGCGTAGACGCCGGCGATGAACGGCGCGGCGGCGCTGGTGCCGCCGTACACGTTCCAGCCGCTGGCCTGGTAGGTGTCGTAGACGGCGAGACCGGTGGCCGGGTCGGCCACGGACGCGACGTCGGCCACCGCGCGGTTGGCGCAGTCGGTGTCCTTCTGCCAGGACGGCTTGGCCTCGTACTGCGAGCAGCCCGAGCCCGCGCCGTCGCCGCCGGACGAGCTGCCCCAGACGGTCTCGGAGTAGCCGCGAGTGCTGCTGTCCTTCTTCAGCGAGGTGCCGCCGACCGCCGTCACGTACGGCGAGGCCGCCGGGTACTCGACGCCGTAGCCGCTGTCACCGGAGCTGACGGTGATGGCGACGCCGGGGTGCTTGAAGTACTGGTCGTCCGCGGAGGTGTCGTCGGACCCCTCGCTGCCGCCGTAGCTGTTGGACACGAACTTGGCGCCCTGCTTGACGGCCTGGTTCACGGCCGCGCCCAGGTCGTCCATGTTGGCCGACTTGGCCTCGACCAGCAGGATCTTGCACTGCGGGCAGGCCGCGCTGACCATGTCGACGTCGAGGGAGATCTCCCCGGCCCAACCCGCGTCCGGCGCGGGGTAGTTGCTGCCGCCGTCCTGGTCGATCTTCTTGAAGCAGCCGTTGGCCGTGGAGCACTCGGGCAGGTTGTACTGGGAGCGGTAGGCCGCCAGGTCCTTCTCGGCGTTCGGGTCGTCGTTGGCGTCGACGATCGCGACCGTCTGGCCCTTGCCGCCGTCCTTCGGGAGGTTGTACGCGGCCGCCAGGTCGGACGGCCCGAAGCCCTGCGGGGTGTCGTGCGGGCCGAGGGACTTGTGCTGGACGATGTCGGTGCGCTCGACCGACTGGCAGGCCATGTAACCGGGCTTGCTCGGCTGCGAACACAGCCGGTGGGTGTGCACCGGCGTGGCCGCGGAGGTGGTCGCCGCGTGGGCGGCGGGGGTGGTGGCGAAGGCCGAGGTCTGTGTCGCGACGGCCACGCCGCCGGTGATCAGAGCCGCCGCGCCCAGCAGTGCGGGAGCGCTGCGGCGTATCCGGTTCCTTCTGCGGTGGGAATGCAAAAAACTGCCCTCCGTGGGGGGATGGTCGACTCCGGTACGACGGCCTGCGGGTGTGTCATAGACATGACAACCCATCGTTGGGGGTGGCCGGTCGGAGTCTGCTTCCGGGCATGTGGATGGATGTGCCACCCCGGTCAGTGGTGGCTGGGGTTGAGGTTATTGACTGTTTGCCGTTGAAAACAAGGGGAGTTGGCAAAACCTTGGCCCGAGCTTCCGGGTTGGCCGATATCTTCTGCGGTCATGGAGCTGGACGACACCACCGTCAACCGCCTGATGTCCCTCGGGCTCGCCCGCTACGAGGCGCGGATCTATCTGTCGCTGCTCAGGCGCGGCTCCTATACGGCCGCCGAGGTGGCCCGCGAGGCGGACGTTCCGCGCCAGCGCGTGTACGACGTCCTGGACGCCCTGGTGCGGCGGCAGTTGGCCACCGCACGCCCCGGACGTGTGACGACGTACTCCGCGGAGCCCCCCGAAACGGCCCTCGCCCGGCTGATGTCCGCCCAGCGGGAGACCGTCGAGCGGCTGGAACGCGCCTCCCGTGAACTCGCCGGTCTGCTCGGCCCGCTGTGGGCCCAGGGCCGGCGGCACACGGACCCGCTGGACTGCATCGAGATCCTGCGCGACCCGAGGGCCATCGGTGAACGTTTCGCCGACATTCAGTCCCAGGCCCGTCACGAACTCCTCACCTTTTGCAAACCTCCCTTCGTCGCACCGGCGGAGAACGCGGCGGGCATCACCGCCGTGCGCCGCCTGCGCCGGGGCGGCGGCACGGTCCGCGCGATCTACCTCTCCGAGGCCCTGGCCGATCCCGAGACGGTGGCGCACGTCCGGCGCTTCGCCGCCGCCGGGGAAGAGGCCCGCTTCGCCCCCGGCCTGCCCCTCAAGCTCGTCGTCGCCGACGCCTCCCTCGTCCTGTGCGACATGCCGGACCCGGTGGCGGGGGCGGGGACCACGACGACCCTGTTCATCGAACACCCGGCCCTGGCGGCGTGCCTGCGGCTGGCGTTCCACACGGTGTGGGAGTCGGCGCGGCCGGCGCCGGGGACGTGAACTCCCGCGTCGATAGGTCGAGTTGGCGGCGGTGTGTGAAGAAGCGGTGCGGTACGTGAAAGCGGTGGCGGGGTTCCCCTGCCGGGGTGATCCCGCCACCGCGCGTCCTTCCGGGCGTCCGGTCAGGGACGAAGGATCAGCCGGATCGGGTCGCCGGTCTTCTTCTCCAGCCGCTCCACCGCCTCCGCGGCCCGCGCCAGCGGCAGTTCGCCGCTGATGGAGCCGGAGAAGTCCAGCCGGCCGTTCCGGATCAGGGAGAGCAGCTGCGGCAGCGCGACCGGCATGTCGGAGCCGTAGTGGCCGAGGATCTGCTGCTGGAGGTAGCTGAAGCGGGTGCCGTCGGCCACGGTCAGCGGCTGGTCGGTCAGGCCCACCAGGACCAGCCGGCCCCTGGGCGCGAGCACCGACAGCGCCTGTGCCCGGACGGCCGGGACGCCGGCGAAGTCGAAGGCGGCGGCGAGCCCGGTACCGCCGGTCGCCTCGCGGATCCGCTCGCGCAGCGCCGGGTCGGCGGAGTCCAGCGCCAGGTCCGCGCCCCGGTCGAGGGCGCGCTCGCGGGCGGTGGGGTTGGGGTCGACCGCGATGACGGGGCAGGCGCCGATCGCCCGCAGCAACTGGACGGCGTGCACGCCGAGTCCGCCCACGCCCCAGACGCCGACCGCCTCGGCGGGCCGCACGGCGCCCGTGACCGTGATCGCGCCCCACGGTGTGGAGACCGCGTCCGGGATGATCGCGCCCTGGTCGAAGGGGATGGCCGCGGGCAGCTCGGTCAGCGCGTGCTCGGCGGAGAGCGCGTACTCGGCCCAGCCGCCGTCGTAGTCCACGCCGCGGGTGTACGTCACGCCGTCGCGGATCTCGCCGGCGTACAGCACCACCCGCTGACCCGGCGTCCAGCGGGTGACGCCGGGGCCGGTCTCCGCGATGGTGCCGGACACCTCGTGGCCCAGGGTGACCGTGTCGCCGCGCAGCAGCAGCGGGGTGAGGGTGCCGTCGATCAGATGGACGTCCGACAGGCAGACGCCCGCGGCCTCCACCTTCACCAGGACCTGGCCGGGACCGGGTTCCGGCCGCGCCACCTCCTCGATCCGCAGGGTGCGGCTCGGGATGTGCAGCCGGGCGGCGAGCATCTGCTCCATGACATGGCCTCCTTGGCACGGCGGCGACCCCGTGGGCCGCGAGCCCCTTAACGCAAGTCGCCTTGCGATGAACCTACGCCCGCCCGAGGGGTAAAGCAAGTGGCCTTGCGTTAAGGTGGGGCATGCCCTCGTCCGACCGGAACGCACCGCCCCTGCGCCGCCGCGGGGCCCGGATGCGCTCCGCCGTGCTCGCCGCCACCGTGGACGTCCTGACCGCGCACGGGCTCGCCGGTACCACCGTCGGTGCCGTCGCCCGCGCCGCCGGCGTCCATGAGACCTCCGTCTACCGGCGCTGGGGGACCCGCGAGAACCTGATCCTGGAAGCGCTGACCGAACAGCTCGACGCGACGATGCCGGTGCCGGACACCGGACGCGTGCGCGACGATCTCACCGCCTACTTCGGCGCGCTGGCCCGGCTGCTCGCGACGGCGCAGGGCGAGGCGCTGCTCCGGCTGAGCGTCGAACGCGACGACACCCTGCCGGACCGCCGGCTGCCCTACTGGACCGAGCGCCTCGAACGCGGCGCCGTCATGGTCCGCCGGGGCGTCGAACGCGGCGAACTCGCGCCGGACACGGACCCCGCTCTCGTCGTCGAGGCCATCGGCGGCGCCCTGTTCACCCGCGCCCTCGTCAGCGGCGCCCCGCTCGACGAGGAGTTCGCCGCGCGCCTCGTCGCCCTGACCCTCACGGGCGCCCTCCCGCGTCCCCTGTCGGGCCCTTGACCCTCACCGGCGTCCTTCCGCGCATCCCGCCCGGCCCTGACCCTCTCCGGTGCCCTCCGTGCCCTGCCCGGCGTCTAGCCCCCTCTCCGGCGTCCTCCCCGCGCATCCCGCCCGGTCCCTGACCCTCACCGGCGCCCTTCCGCGCACCCCGCCCCGCCTCTGACCCGCCCCCATTCCCGCGGGATCCGAGGGTGCGAAGAACGCGAGGAACCTCTGCCGCATCCCTTGACGGCGCGCATCCGCGCCGGTTAACTCACGTCCTAAATTAAGACGTGAGGGTCTTCGGAGGGGGCCGGCCGGGCAGGCCGGTACCGGGGCGCGATCCCGAAGGTTCTCGACGCCGGGAAGGGACACCTGGAGACATGCGCAGCATCCGAGCCGCGGCCGTCGGTGCCGTCACCCTCTCTCTCGCCCTCACGGCGACAGCCTGCGGAGGCGGTTCGTCCACGGGAGGCGGGTCCAACGACGCGCCGAAGACGCTGACTTACTGGGCCTCCAACCAGGGCGCCAGCGTCGCCGTCGACAAGCAGGTCCTCCAGCCCGAACTCGACAAGTTCCAGAAGCAGACGGGCATCAAGGTGAAGCTGGAGGTCGTGCCCTGGCCCGACCTGCTCAACCGGATCCTGACCGCGACCACCTCGGGCCAGGGCCCGGACGTGCTGAACATCGGCAACTCCTGGAGCGCCTCCCTCCAGGCGAGCGGCGCGCTGCTGCCCTGGGACGCCGCGAACTTCGACAAGATCGGCGGCAAGAGCCGCTTCGTGCCGTCCGCGCTCGCCTCGACCGGCGTCAAGGGCAAGGACCCGGCCGCTGTACCGCTGTACGCGCTGGCGTACGCGCTCTACTACAACAAGAAGATCTTCGCCGACGCCGGTATCTCCCAACCGCCCGCCACCTGGGACGAGTTGATCGCCGACGGCAAGAAGATCAAGGCGAAGGGCATCTCCCCACTGGGCGCCGAGGGCTCCAACGTGTCGGAGAACATCCACCACGTCTTCGTCTTCGCCAAGCAGCGCGGCGCCGACTTCTTCACCGCCGACGGCAAGCCGGACTTCACCGCCCCCAAGGTGGTCGACGCGGTCCAGAGCTATGTCGATCTGATGGCCAAGGACCAGATCATCCCCGCCGGGGACGCCGAATACGCGCAGAACCAGTCCGTCAGCGACTTCGCCAAGGGCCGGCAGGCCATGCTGCTGTGGCAGTCGGCCTCCGCCAACCTCGCCTCCCAGGGCATGAAGGACAGCCAGTACGGCGTCGCGCCCGTGCCGGTGCGCTCCGGCACCCCCGGCCCCGGCACCCGGGTCGACTCGATGGCCGCCGGCATCAACATCGCGGTCTTCCGCAACACCCACAACCTCGACGGGGCGACGCGGTTCGTGAAGTTCATGACCTCCGACGCCGAGCAGAAGATCCTCAACAAGGCCTACAGCTCCATCCCGCCGGTCACCAGCGCGCAGGACGACCCCGCGTTCAACACCCCCGCCAACACGGTGCTGAAGAACACCCTCGCCACCAGCGCCGCCCCCCTGCCGCAGGTGCCCGACGAATCGCAGTTCGAGACGACGGTCGGCACCGCCGTCAAGGACCTGTTCGCCGACGCCGCCGCCGGGCGCGCCGTGACCACCGCATCGGTCAGGGCCGCGCTCCAGAAGGCCCAGCAGCAGATGCCGGCGGCGTAACGGCCATGACCACCCACACCCTTGAGGAGTCGGTGGCGAAGTCGCCTCCCGGTACGGCGGCGGCCCCGGCCCGCCGCCGTACCGAAAGGCTCCGCCGCGCCGGGCTGCCGTACCTGCTGCTCCTGCCCGCCCTCGTCCTCGAACTCCTCGTCCATCTGGTGCCGATGGCCATCGGCATCGTGATGAGCTTCAAGGAACTCACCCAGTTCTACATCCGCGACTGGGGCACCGCCCCCTGGTCCGGCCTCGGCAACTACCGCCTGTCCGTGGACTTCCGCGCCCCCGTCGGCGAGGCCCTGCTGCACTCCTTCCTCGTCACCGTCGGCTTCACCCTGCTGTCCGTCGCCCTGTGCTGGCTGATCGGCACCGCCGCGGCCCTCTTCCTCCAGGACGCCTTCCGCGGCCGGGGCCTGCTGCGAGCCCTGTTCCTGGTGCCGTACGCGCTGCCCGTCTACGCGGCCGTCATCACCTGGGTGTTCATGTTCCAGCACGACAACGGCCTGGTGAACCACGTCCTGCACGACCAGCTGCACATCGGCGCCAGGCCCGCCTTCTGGCTCATCGGCGACAACAGCTTCTGCGCCCTGCTGACCGTGTCGGTGTGGAAGGGCTGGCCGTTCGCCTTCCTCGTGGTGACGGCCGGACTCCAGAACATTCCGGGGGAGTTGTACGAGGCGGCCGCGCTGGACGGCGCCGGGACGTGGCAGCGGATCCGCCGCATCACCCTGCCCTGCCTGCGCCCGGTCAACCAGGTACTGGTCCTGGTGCTGTTCCTGTGGACGTTCAACGACTTCAACACGCCCTACGTGCTGTTCGGCAAGTCCGCCCCCGCCGCCGCCGACCTCGTCTCCGTGCACATCTACCAAGCCTCGTTCGCCACCTGGAACTTCGGCACCGGCTCCGCCATGTCCGTCCTGCTGCTCATCTTCCTGCTCGTGGTGACGGGCGCCTATCTGCTGGCGACCTCGCGGGGCCGGAGGACCACCGATGCGTAACTCGCCGCTGGCACCGCCGCGTTCGTTCCTGTGGACCCGGCGCGTCTTCCTCACCCTGCTCACCGGCTTCGTCCTGCTCCCGGTGTACGTCATGGTCTCCAGCTCGCTGAAACCGCTCGCGGACGTCTCCGGGAAGTTCCGCTGGCTGCCGAGCGGGCTGACGATCCGCCCGTACATCGACATGTGGTCCACGGTGCCGCTCGCCCGCTACTTCGTGAACTCCCTGATCGTGGCGGGCTCCGCGACCGTACTGTCCGTCGTCGTCGCGGTGTTCGCCGCCTACGCGGTCAGCCGCTACGACTTCCGGGGCAAGCGTGTCTTCACCGTCACCGTGCTGTCCACGCAGATGTTCCCCGGCATCCTCTTCCTGCTCCCGCTGTTCCTCCTCTACGTCAACATCGGCAACGCCACCGGCATCGCCCTGTTCGGCTCCCGCGGCGGCCTGATCCTCACCTACCTCACCTTCTCCCTGCCGTTCTCCATCTGGATGCTCATCGGGTACCTCGACTCGGTGCCGCGCGACCTGGACGAGGCGGCACTGGTCGACGGCTGCGGTCCGCTCGGCGCGCTGTTCCGGATCGTCGTACCGGCGGCGATCCCCGGCATCGTGGCCGTCGCCGTGTACGCGTTCATGACCGCGTGGGGCGAGGTGCTGTTCGCGTCGGTGATGACGAACGACACCACCCGCACCCTCGCCGTCGGCCTCCAGGGCTACTCCACCCTCAACGACGTCTACTGGAACCAGATCATGGCCGCCTCGCTGGTCGTCAGCGTGCCCGTGGTGGCCGGCTTCCTGCTGCTCCAGCGCTACCTCGTGGCCGGGCTGACGGCGGGGGCCGTCAAGTGACCGGCAACACCCCGTATTCCGAAGGGACTTCCGTGTCCGAACGCATCGACCTCGCCGCACTCCCGGACAACTTCCTGTGGGGCACGGCCACCTCGGCGTACCAGATCGAGGGAGCCGTCGCCGAGGACGGCCGGACACCCTCCATCTGGGACACCTTCTCCCACACGCCGGGGAAGATCGCGGGCGGCGACAACGGCGATGTCGCCTGCGACCACTACCACCGCCGGGGCGAGGACATCGCCCTGATGCGCCGCCTCGGCCTCAACGCCTACCGCCTCTCCGTCGCCTGGCCCCGCGTCGTCCCCGGCGGCACCGGCGAGGTGAACCCCAGGGGCCTCGCCTTCTACGACGCGCTGGTGGACGACCTGCTCGCGGCGGGCATCACCCCCTGCGTCACCCTCTACCACTGGGACCTGCCGCAGACGCTCCAGGACCGCGGCGGCTGGCCGGAGCGGGACACCGCCCACGCGTTCGCCGCGTACGCCGAGGCCGTGGCCCGGCGCCTCGGCGACCGCGTCAAGCTCTGGACGACCCTCAACGAGCCGTCCTGCTCGGCCTGGATCGGCCACTACGAGGGCACGATGGCCCCCGGATGGACCGACCTGACCGCCGCGGTCCGCGCCTCCTGCCATCTGCTCCTCGGCCACGGTCTCGCCACCGAGGCCGTGCGCGCCGCCGTCCCGGACGCCCGGATCGGCATCGTCAACAACCTCTCCACCGTGCACCCGGCCACCGACCGCCCCGAGGACATCGCGGCCGCCCGCCGGCACGACGGCCATGTCAACCGCTGGTGGCTCGACCCCGTGCACGGCCGCGGCTTCCCGGCCGACATGGTGGATACCTACGGCATCGAACTGCCGCTGCGGGGTGGGGACTTGGCGACGATCGCGGCGCCGCTGGACTGGCTCGGCCTGAACTACTACTTCCCGGCACACGTCACCGACGACCCCGAGGGCCCCGCGCCGTACGCCCGCGCTGTCCGCCGCGAGGGCGTGCCGCGCACCGCCATGGACTGGGAGATCGACCCCGGCGGCATCGAGACCCTGCTGCTCCGGCTCACCGAGGAGTACGGCGCCCGCACCCTGTACGTGACCGAGAACGGCTCCGCCTTCCCCGACACGGTCCGCCCCGACGGCACCGTCCACGACCCCGAACGCCAGGACTACCTCGAAACCCACCTCGCCGCCTGCGCCTCCGCCGCCCGCCGGGGCGCCCCGCTGGCCGGCTACTTCGCCTGGTCCCTGCTGGACAACTTCGAATGGGCCTACGGCTACGACAAGCGCTTCGGCCTGGTCCACGTCGACTACCGCACCCAGACCCGGACCATCAAGGGCAGCGGCCACCGGTACGCGGAGATCGCGCGCGCGCACCGGGAACGGGGCCGCAGCGCCGCCTGAACCACGACCGCCGGGCGCCCGGCCGCTGATCGTCGCCCGGCGGCATCGGCCGACGCGCCCGGCCGTGGCCGCGCCCGGCACGCGCCCGGCCGTAGCCGCGCCGGGCGCACGCCCCGCCGACCGGCCGCCTCGTCGTACCCGCGCCGGTCGCCCCGCCTCCCCCACCGACCGACCGCCCCCCTGTACCCGCCCTCCCCACCCGTCTCGGCCGAATGCCACGGGCACTGCGCGCGCCGCTGCCCGCCGTGGGAGGATCGGGCGCTGTGAGTGCATCCCCGGTAGTGAGAGGCCTGCGGGCCGCGGTGTTCGCCGCGGTGTGCGTGCTGCTCGCCGCCGTCGGCCACGGGCTTGCCATGGGGGAGATGCCGTCGCTCCGCTGCGACGCGGCCGGTTTCCTCGCGGTCCTCGCGCTCGGCTGGGCGCTGGGCGGGCGGGAGCGGTCGGGGCCGGGGATCGGCGCGGCGATGCTGCTCACCCAGGCGGGGCTGCACCTGGGCTTCGACGCGGCCCGAACCGGCACCCCCGCGGCCCGCACCGGCTCCCGCATGGCCGACATGCCGGGCATGAACGGTGCGGCCGGTATGTCCGGGACGGCCACGCACACCATGGCCCACGCCACGGCCGCCCACCTCCTCGCCGCCCTCGCCGCCTCCTGGTGGCTGCGGCGGGGCGAGGCCGCGCTGTGGACGCTGCTGCGGCGCACCGCCGCGCTGGTCCCCGCCCTCCTCGTCCGCTGGCGGCCCGCCCCGCTGCCCGCCTGTGCCGAACCGGTCCCGCGTGACCGGTCCGCCGGTGCCCCGCCTCGCCGAACCCCGCTGCGGCACGCGGTCACCCGGCGCGGACCGCCCGCCCCGATCCCGTACCCGCTCTGACCCCTGACCCTGTCACTCGTCACCGTACGGAGATCGACTCACCATGTCCGCATCACGCATCGCCCTGCGCCGCGCCGGCGCCGTCACCGCCCTCACGGCCGCCTCGGTCCTGCTCGCCGCCGGTGCCGCGTCCGCGCACGTCACCGTCCACCCGGAGAGCTACGCCAAGGGCGCCACCGACGGCGTGCTGACCTTCCGCGTGCCCAACGAGGAGGACCACGCCTACACCAGCAAGGTCCAGGTATTCCTGCCCACCGACCACCCCGTCCTCGGCGTCCTGGTCCACCCGGAGGACGGCTGGACCGCCAAGGTGACCACCACCAAGCTGAAGACGCCGGTCAAGACCGACGACGGCACCATCACCGAGGCAGCCTCCGAGATCACCTTCACCGGGGGCAGGATCGAACCGGGGCAGTACGAGGACTTCAACGTCGCCTTCGGTGAACTGCCCGAGGACACCAACCAGTTGGCGTTCAAGACGCTCCAGACCTACTCGGACGGCAAGGTCGTCCGGTGGATCGAGCAGCCGGCCTCCGGCGACGACGAGCCGGAGAACCCGGCCCCGGCGCTGAAGCTCACCGCGGACGACGCCTCGCCCGCCGCCGCCCCGGCCAAGCCGGCCGGTACGACCACCGCGAAGGCGAGCGACTCCACCGCCCGCGACCTCGGTGTCGCCGGCCTGGTGGTCGGCGTCCTGGGCCTGGCCACCGCCGCGTTCGCGCTGGTCCGGAGCAGGTCGGCGGCGCGGTCGTAACAGCCGCCGCTACCGCTCGGCGGCGGCGGACACCCCTGGCGCGCCCGGCGCCCGCTGCTCCGTCGCCGCCGGCGATCTCCAGGGCCTCGAAGTCGAGCGTGAGATCGCCGACCGCGGGATGCCGGAACCGTTTGCTGCCGCGCCGGTGGGCCCGTACGTCGTGCGCGGCCCACCGGGTGCGGAACTCCGTGCTGCGGGTGGCCAGTTCGCCGACGAGGCCGGTGACCGCCCTGGAGTAGGGCGAGCGCGCGGCCGCCACCTGGAGGAGGGCGACGGCGGCATCGGCCGCGCCCTCCCGCTCGGGGAACGTCTCCCCGGCCCGCTCGTCCAGGAAGAGAAACCGGGCCAGGTTGGGCGGCGCGTCGCCGGCCCGTTCGAAGACCGGGGCGCACAGGGCGCGGCCCAGGGCGTTGCCGCCGAGGATGTCCAGCTGCCCGTTCTGGACCACCGCTTCTGGACCACCGCGGGCGCCTCGACCAGCGCGTCCATCAGGGCTTGCACGCCGGGCGGGACGGGGACGGGCGCCTGCCGGGCGGCCACCCGGCGCCGCCCCCGGCCCTGGCCGGCCTTCGCCGTGGCGGCGGCACGCGCCAGGTCGAACAAGTGTGCGGTCTCGGTCTCGTCCAGCCGGGGCGCGCGGGCGATCGCGTGCAGGATCACCTCGGACACCCCCGCCACGTCCCCGCGCTCGATCTGCACGTAGCACTCGGGGCTCGCACCCCCGCCGGCACCGCGACCTCCTCGCGGCGCAGCCCGGTGACCCGGCGGCGCGGCCCCGCCGGCAGCCCCACCTGGCCGGGGGTGATCCGGGCACGGCGCGTTCCCCGACCCCACACCGAGGGAGCCCACCGATGCAGGCCATCACCTTCACCAACGGCCCGGTCGCGATGTCCGGCCATCTCCATCTGCCCCCGGACCCCGACCGCGGCAGCCGGCACCCTGCGCTCGTCATCGTCCACCCCGGCGGCGGCGTCAAGGAGCAGACGGCCGGGCTGTACGCGGCCAAGCTGGCCGAACAGGGATTCGTCACGCTCCTACGACGCCTCCCACCAGGGCGAGAGCGGTGGTGAGCCGCGCTTCCTGGAGGATCCGGCGGCCCGCGTCGAGGACGTCCGCGCGGCCGTGGACCACCTCCAGACGCTCGGCTTCGTGGACCCCGACCGCATCGGCGTCCTCGGTATCTGTGCGGGCGGCGGCTACGCGGTCAGCGCCACCATGACCGACCACCGGGTGCGGGCCGTCGCCACGGTCAGTGCCGTCGACATCGGCAGCGGCTACCGCAAGGGCTGGTACGGCACCGAGCCCGACTCCGCCGCCGTCCCGGCCCTCGACGCGGCCGCCGCGCAGCGCACCGCCGAGGCCCGGGGCGCCGAGCAGGCGTACCTCCCGTACGTCCCCCGGGAGCCGGACGAGAACACCCCGCGCGATCTGGCCGAGGCGCACGACTACTACCTGACCGCCCGCGCCCGGCACCCGAACGCGCGGAACAAGAAGCTGTTCACCCGCAGCATCGCCCGCATCCTCGGCTACGACGCCTTCCACCTGGTCGAGGACCTGCTCACCCAGCCGGTCCTCATCGTCGCCGGCAGCGAGGCGGGCTCCCTGTGGCACTCCACCGAGCTGCACGGCCGGGTGCGGAGCCCCAAGAAGCTCGTCGTGGTGGAGGGCGCCACGCACATCGACTTCTACGACGTCCCGAAGTACGTCGACCGCGCGGTCGCCGAGGCCACGCCCTTCTTCACCGAGCACCTCGCCGCGCGGGAGCGGTGACGGCCGGAGCAGGTGGGGCCGGTACGACGGCCGGGCCGCCTCCGGCACCGGGCAGCGCGCGGGCCGCCGGCACACCGAGGCCCGCCACCGCCGCCAGCGCCCCGAGCGTGGCCGGGGTGCCCGCGTCGTGCAGCGCCGCCGCGAGGGCCACGCCCACGGCGGGTCCGATGTTCAGCGCGGTCTGCTGGAGGCCGCCCGCCACCCCGGCGACGGCCGGCTCGGCCCGCCGTACGATCGCGTGCCCGGCCGCGACCATCACGGTGCCGAACCCGCAGCCCAGCAGGGCGAACCCGGCGAGCAGCGCGGGCGTGGCGGCGGCCCGCGACAGCGCCAGGACGCCGAGCGCGAGCAGCGCCATCGCGGTGGCCGTCGTACGGCGCGTACCGAACCGGCGCAGCGCCAGGGGGCACAGCGTGGCGGAGCCGACCATCAGCGCGGCGAGCGGCAGGGCGCGCAGGGCGCTGTCGAACGGGTCGAGGCCCAGGCGCTGTTGGAGCACATAGGTGACGGTGAACAGGGTGCCGGACAGGGTGGCGGAGGCGGCGAGCAGGATGCCGAGCGCCGCCCCGACCACCCTGGAGCCGATCACCTCGGGGGGCAGCAGCGGGCCGGGCGCACGCCGTTCGTGCCGGACGAGGAGGGCGGCCGCGAGCAGGCCGGCGCCGATCGCCGCACCGGACACCGGCCGGGTGACCAGCGCGTGCGTAAGACAGCCGAGCGCCACCGCGAGCAGTAGCGCGCCCGGCAGGTCCAGCGGGGTACGGACCGCCGCCGGGCCTCCGTCCGGGCGCCCGTCCGGGTGCCGGTCCGGGTGCCGGTCCGGACGGAGCAGGGCGGGCAGGCCGAGGGCGAGCGCGGGTCCCACATTGACCAGGAACACCGACCGCCAGCCCAGCCCGGTCACCAGCGCGCCGCCCGCCAACGGGCCCAGGGCCGCGGCGAGTCCGGTCACGGCCGTGCGGGTGGCGAGCGGCCGCGCCAGCCGGTCCGCCGGGTACGCGCCCCGCAGCATGCCGAGCGTGGCCGGCTGGAGCAGCGCCGCGAACACCCCCTGCACCGCGCGCAGTCCGATCACCCAGCCGACTCCGGGCGCGAGCGCGATGCCCGCCGAGGCCGCGCCGAACCCCAGCATGCCGAGCCCGAACATCCGCCGGTGCCCGCAGCGGTCACCGAGGCGCCCCGTGAACACCAACAGGGCGGCCACCGCGATGAGATACGCGGTACTGGTCCACTGCACCTCGGCGAACGTGGCACCCAGGTCGTGTTGCAGCCGGGGCTGCGTGACGGTGAGGACCGTGCCGTCCAGCGCGACGATCGCCGCGCCCGCCACGCTGCTCACCAGCGTCAGCCGCCGGCTCACCGCCCGGCCCCCGCGCCGAGGTGCGCGTCCAGTACCGCGTCGAGCAGCGGTTTCAAGTCTTCGCTGTCCGTGGCGAGTTGGATGCTGCGCCAGCGCCACAGCTGGGCCAGTCCGTGCAGGTTGGCCCACAGGGCGGCCGTCACCCGGCGGGCGTCGGCGTCCGGCCGTACCTCGCCGACCAGCCGGGCGAACAGCGCGAACAGGGGCAGGCTCTGTTCCCGCAGCCCCGAGTGGCCGCTCTCCAGCAGATCGTGACGGAACATCAGCTCGTACATCCCCGGACTGTCCAGCGCGAAGTCCAGATAGGCGCGGGACAGCGCGGCCACCCGTCCACGGGCGTCGCCGGGCGCCCCGGCGAGGGTCGTCTCCACTCGCCCGGCCAGTTCGCCGAAGCCCCGCCGGGCGATGGCCGACAGCAGTTCCCGATGGGTGGGGAAGTGGCGGCGCGGCGCCCCGTGCGAGACGCCCGCGCGCCGGGCGATCTCCCGCAAGGTCAGCGCCTGTACCCCTTCGGCGGCCAGCAACTGCGCGCCCGCGTCCACGAGACGCTCGCGCAGACTTTTGTCCGACTCGGCCATAGACAGTGTCTACCAGAGCGCCGTAGACACTGTCTGCTGCCGCTGTCCGGCGCCCTCGGATGGCGGACGGCCGGGGAATGCGGTCCGGACCGCGCGCGGTTGACCCCTGCATGACCCAGGACTCCACGCAGGACGCGCTCCTCCCGCTGCTCTCCGAAGGACACGGCGGCGTACTCGTCACCCTCCGCCGCGACGGCCGCCCCCAGCTGTCCAACGTCAGCCACGCCTACGACCCGGACGAGCGGATCATCCGCATCTCCGTCACCGACGACCGCGCCAAGACCCGCAATCTGCGCCGCGATCCCCGCGCCTCGTACCACGTCACCAGCGACGACCGCTGGGCGTACACCGTCGCGGAGGGCATGGCCGAGCTGTCCCCGGTCGCGCGGGACCCCCACGACGAGACCGTGGAGGAGCTGATCCGGCTCTACCGCGCGGTGCTCGGCGAGCACCCGGACTGGGACGAGTACCGCGCCGCGATGGTCCGCGACCGCCGGCTGGTCGTCCGGCTGCACGTCGCACGGGTGTACGGCATCCCCAAGCGCTGAGGCGGACCGGGGCCCGTATCGAAAGTCGGCCCCTGCTCACGCTGCTTTCGTGTCCTCACCGGCCAGGAAGGGATGCAGCAGCGTGAGCAGGGCGCGCGGGCGGTGCAGCGGGATGATGTGGCCGCAGTCTTCGATGACGTGTCCGGTGAGACGGTCGGTGATCGGGCGGAGCTGGCGTTCCAGCGCGGCACCGACGGGCCGGGCGCCCAATGCCAGCGTCGGCACCGTCAGGCGGGCGGTGGCGACCGCCCGCTCGATCTGTACGGCGCTCTCGGGCAGCGCCCGGTAGTACGAGAACGCGCGGCTCAGCGCCGGGCGGCCGGTGTACGCGCGGACGAAGGCGTCCCGGAGGGCGGGGCGCACCCCGTCGCCGAGTGTGCCGGCGTGCAGGAACCAGTCGACGTAGGCGGCCTCGTGGCCCTCCAGCACGGTTTCGGCGAGGCCGGGCGCGGCGGAATGGAAGCCGAACCACCATGGCGGCCCGTCGGCGAGGAATTCCCCGGCGCCGGGCAGCCCGCCCAGAAGGGACTCCATGACGACCAGGCGCCGGACGAGACCGGGGCGGCGCAGGGCGAGGAGGAAGGCCGGCGCGGCACCCGCGTCGATGCCCGCCACCGCGGCCGAGGACACACCGAGCGTGGTGAGAAGCGCGGCGGCGTCCTCGGCCAGGGTGCCCGCGTCGTACCCGCCGGCGGCCGGGCTGCTCGCGCCGAACCCGCGCAGGTCCGGCGCGATGACGCGGTAGCGGCCGGAGAGGTCGGCCATGACGTCCGTCCACAGCTCCCAGGTGTGCGGGAAGCCGTGCAGCAGCAGTACGGCCGGGCCCGATCCGGCGAGCGCGACGTTCAGTTCGACACCGTTGACGGGGACGCGCCGCAGTTCGGGCATGGAGAGGCTCCAGAAGTGTGGTGAGGAATGGTGACCAGGTCACGCTAGGGAACTACTCTGGTCCGTCCAAGACGGCACTTTCCCTTCAGGTGGTGAGCCCGGAGTGACCACATCGAGGCGCGGCGAGCCCGGTCGGCGGCCCGGTGAGCGGGGCGATCTGCTGGATCCGCGCTGCCCGACCCGTCAGTTGCTCGACCGTATCGGCACCAAGTGGACGTCGATGGCGGTCAAGGTGCTGGCCGAGGAGGCTCCGGATGAACTCCGTTTCGCGGAACTGCGGCGCCGTATCCCCGGCATCTCGCAGAAGATGCTGTCCGTCACCCTGCGGAGCCTGGTCCGCGACGGTCTGGTCGCGCGCCGGGTGGAACCCACCGTGCCGCCCGCCGTCCACTACCGGCTCACCGGGCTGGGCCTGTCCCTCGAAGAACCGCTCTCCGCCCTGCGGGTCTGGGCCGAGACACACATGCCGGAGATCGACCGCAACAACCGACTCACCGACGAGTCGGCCCCCGACGAGGGCACGGATCGGGTGCGTTGATCACGGCCACTCGCTGATGGCCGCGACGAGGCCGGCCGCATCGTGGTCGCTGGGCCCCACGATCGTGGGGCCCACCAGCGCCCCGCCATCAAAAGGGGGCTTGAGGAACGAGGACCGGGTCGTCGCGAACAAGATAACTCGGCGCGTACCTGCGCAGACCTACGCCTGAGCGGCCCTGCGGCTTCTCCTGCAAGGCGGGGACACGATTCCCGCGGTGTTCGCAGGCCCTTGGCGACGTGCCCAACCGCGAACTACACGGCGTTGGCATCAGTTCCCGGGCGGCTGTACGACGACGATGCGCCAGATCACCGAATTGGCCGCTGCGAACTTCCACGCCAGGTCACGCAGGTTGGCGTGCGGTACCGCGGCGGTGAACACCCCGCTCCCGTCACCACACTGGGAACCGGCGAGGGTTCCTCCGGCGGCCGTGATGCTGAACCTGGAGGGGCCGGCGCATGTCCACATCACCTTGATAGACGAGGCTTTCCCCGCTGACGCGGGAAGCGCGACACCGCCCGCACCGTGCCCCGACCCCGTGTAGAGGGTCTTCGACCCGACAGGGACCGGGGACTGGACCGGATCGGGAAGACGGTCCGGCGACGTCGGGGTCTGTGCCGGAGCCGGTGCCGCACCCGTCGCCCTCGACGCACCGTGAGTCGCGGTGTCTTGAGGGTGGCCCCCACCGGAACAGGCCGTGAGGAGCGCCAGAGCCGACAAGCCGACAGCCGGCAAAAGAGGCTTCATCAGACCGTCCTCAACTCACGAGTGGGCGATGTAGGGGTGAGCGGCATGTGCACAACAATCGTGGGGTCAGCGAGAGATCGTCAAGGAAAGGTGAGTGTTCTGAGCGGAAGTTGAGCTTGGTGATCGACCAGCGAGAAGACGCTCGTGGTACCGCCTAGGCCGCGCTCTCCGTCCGTGCCTCGATCGCCCTGAGTACGGCGATCATGTCCTCTCCGCCGTGCCCCTGCGCCACCGTCTCCTGGAAGAGGGCGTGGCAGACGTCGAGGAGCGGGGAGGCCAGGCGGGCCGTGCGGGCGGACTCGGCGACGAGCCGGTTGTTCTTCAGGACGTCGAGCGCGGCCGCCTGCACCGCGAAGTCCCGCTCGCGCAGCTTGGGCGCCTTCATCCGGGAGACCGGGCTGGCCATCGGACCCGCGTCGAGGACGTCCAGGAACAGGCGGGGGTCCAGGCCCTGCCGCTCGGCGAAGTGGAACGCCTCGGCCAGCCCGGTCACCAGAGTGATCAGGAACAGGTTGACCGACAGCTTCATCAGCAGCGCGCCGGGCACCGCCCCGCACCCGAACGCCTCGCCGCACAGCGGCGCGAGCAGCGGCCGTACCACGTCCACGGCGGCCTGTTCGCCCGCGAGCATGGCCACCAGCCGCCCCTGTTCCGCGGGGACCCGCGATCCGGACACCGGCGCCTCGACATAGCCCCCGCCGGCGGCACGGATGTCGGCCTCCAGGGCGCGCGAGTACTCGGGGGACGTCGTGCCCATGTGCACCACGGTCCGTCCCGCGACCCGCGCGGCCAGCTCCGGGGTGCCGCGGCCGAGGACCGCGTCCAGGGCCGGCTCGTCGGCGAGCATCAGCAGCACCACCTCGGCCCGCGCGAACACCCCGGCGGCGTCCGCGGCGACCTCGGCACCGGCCGCGCGCAGCGGTTCGGTGCGGTGCGGGGTGCGGTTCCAGACCACCAGCGGTGTGCCGGCGGCCGCCAGGCGCAGGGCCATCGGCCCGCCCATCACTCCGAGACCGATGAATCCGACGCGCACGGGAGCCGTCCTTCGCTGTGCCGACCGATTATGACAGTCGTCATAGTAGCGGGCGTTATGACGCCGGTCATAGAGTTGTCCGGGGGGACATCAGAGAGACACGGAGGCGGGACATGGGCGAGCGGGAGCGCGGCCCGCGCGAGCGGATGGTGTTCAGCGCGGCCCAGCTCATCCGGCGCGACGGGGTGACCGCGACCGGCATGCGCGAGGTCGCCGCGCACGCCGGGGCCCCGCGCGGCTCCCTCCAGCACTACTTCCCAGGCGGCAAGGAACAACTGGTCACGGAGGCCGTCGCCTGGGCCGGACGGTACGCCGGCAAACGGATCGCCCGCTTCGTCGAGCAGCTGCCCGAGCCGGTGCCGAGCGCCCTGTTCGCGGCGATGGCCGCGCAGTGGACGGACGAGTACGACCGGGACGGCTTCGCCGCGGGCTGCCCGGTCGCCGCCGCCACCGTCGATCGCGCCGCCTCCGACGAGGCGACCCGCACCGCCGTGGCCGCCGCCTTCACCGCCTGGCGGACCCCGCTCGCCGGGGCCCTCACCGCCCTGGGCGTACCGGCGGACCGCTCCGCGGCCCTGGCCACGCTGATGATCAGCACCCTGGAGGGCGCGATCCTGATGGCACGGGCCGAGCGGGACGTACGGCCGCTGACCACGGTGGTGCGCGAACTGGGCCCGCTGCTCGACGCCGCCGTCACCCGGCCCGAGTGAGCCGGTCCGGCCGTCAGCGGCCGACCGGTCCCGTCCCGCCGGCCGTGAGGTACGCGATCACCATGTCCCCGGCCATCCTGCGGTAGTGCCCCCGCCGCTCCGGATCGGTCAGGTCCCGCCCGAACAGCGCGCCGAACGTACGCCGGCCGACCGTCCGGAAGAAGCAGAACGAGCTGATCACCGCGTGCACGTCGACCGCGTCCACGTCCGTCCTGAACACCCCAGCGCCCTGCCCGGCGGCGAGGATCTCCCGCAGCGCGTCGAGCGCGGGGGAGCCGGTCGCGCCGAGTCTCCGTAAGGCCCTGACGTGTTCCGCCCCCTGGATGTTCCCGGTGCTCAACAGACGGACGTAGTCCGGGTGTTGCTCGTGGTGGTCGAAGACCGTCTCGGCCAGGTGCCGGACCGCCGCGACCGGGTCGAGGTGGGCGACGTCCAGCCGGCGCCCGGCGTCGCGCAGGGCGCCGTAGGCCCGTTCGAGGACGGCGGTGAACAACTGCTCCTTGCCGCCGAAGTAGTAGTAGATCATCCGCTTGGTGGTGCGGGTGCGGGCGGCTATCTCCTCCACCCGCGCGCCCTCGTAACCGGCCCGCGCGAACTCGCGGGTGGCCACGTCGAGGATCTCGGCCCTGGTGCGCGCGGCGTCCCGCACCCGCCCGCCGGGTCGTACCGGTTCTTCGACGCTGGTCATCGGGGGTTTCCTCAGGGCCTCGGTCCGCCGCGGTGGTGCGCTCGGTGCCCCGATTCTAAGACGCGAACATGACAGCGCGAATGCCGTGGTCCGGGTCACACGGGGTGACCCGGACCACGGTGCGTGCGGTGCTACGGCCGCCGGTTCCACTCGGCGATCACGGGGTGCCCGTGCTCGGTGGACAGCCGGCTGACGGTGCCGGTGGCCAGCTGGAACAGCCGGCCCTGTGCGGGCGCGAGGCCCAGCCGGCGGGCCGTCAGGACCCGCAGGACGTGGGCGTGGGCGACGAGCACCACATCGCCGCCGTCCCCGGCGAGCGCGCTCTCCACGCGGGCCAGCACCCGGTCGGCACGGGCGCCGACCTCGGCGGGCGACTCGCCCGGATGCCCCTCGGGCCCCGGCACCACCCCGTCGGTCCACAGGTCCCAACCGGGGCGGGTGCGGTGGATGTCGGCGGTGGTGATGCCCTCGTAGCCGCCGTAATCCCATTCCCGCAGGGCGGGTTCGGGCTCGACGCCGGTCAGGCCCGCGAGGGCGGCGGTGCGCTGGGCGCGGCCGAGCGGGCTGCTCAGCACGAGCGAGTAGGTCCGGCCGGACAGGAGCGGGGCGAGGGACTTGGCCTGTTCCTCGCCGTGGTCGGTCAGGGGCAGGTCGGTGTAGCTGGTGTGCTGTCCCGACCTGCTCCACTCCGTCTCCCCGTGGCGGACCAGCAGAAGGTCCGCCACGGTCAGCCCTTCTTCTCGACCGCGTGGCCGCCGAACTGGTTGCGCAGCGCCGCGATCATCTTCATCTGCGGCGAGTCGTCCTGCCGGGAGGCGAACCGGGCGAACAGCGAGGCGGTGATCGCCGGGAGCGGCACCGCGTTGTCGATGGCCGCCTCGACGGTCCAGCGGCCCTCGCCGGAGTCCTCCGCGTAGCCGCGCAGCTTCTCCAGGTGCTCGTCCTCGTCCAGCGCGTTGACCGCGAGGTCGAGCAGCCAGGAGCGGATGACCGTGCCCTCCTGCCAGGAGCGGAACACCTCGCGGACGTTCTCCACGGAGTGCACCTTCTCCAGCAGCTCCCAGCCCTCGGCGTACGCCTGCATCATCGCGTACTCGATGCCGTTGTGGACCATCTTGGAGAAGTGCCCGGCGCCGACCCGGCCCGCGTGCACATAGCCGTACGGGCCCTCCGGCTTGAGCGCGTCGAAGATCGGCTGGAGCCGGTCCACGTTCTCCTTCTCGCCGCCGACCATGAGCGCGTAGCCGTTCTGCAGGCCCCACACACCGCCGGAGACGCCGGCGTCCACGAAGCCGATGCCCTTGATGCCGAGCGCCGCGGCGTGCTTCTCGTCGTCCGTCCAGCGGGAGTTGCCGCCGTCGATCACCGTGTCGCCGGGCTCCAGCAGGTCGCCCAGCTCGTCCACGACGGTCTGGGTGGCGGTGCCGGCCGGGACCATCACCCACACATGGCGGGGCGCGTCCAGCTTCTCGACCAGTTCGGCGAGGCTCTTGACGTCGGAGACCTCAGGGTTGCGGTCGTAGCCGATGACGGTGTGGCCGGCGCGGCGGATCCGCTCGCGCATGTTGCCGCCCATCTTGCCGAGACCGATGAGACCGAGCTGCATGATCAGTTCTCCGATGCGTTCTTGAGAGTGCGGTAGGCGGCGACGAGGGCCGTGGTGGAGGGGTCGAGGCCGGGCACCTCGGCGCCTTCGGTGAGGGCGGGCTCCACGCGCTTGGCGAGGACCTTGCCCAGTTCCACGCCCCACTGGTCGAAGGAGTCGATGTCCCACACCGCGCCCTGCACGAACACCTTGTGCTCGTACAGCGCGATCAGCTGGCCCAGCACGGACGGGGTGAGTGCCCTCGCCAGGACGGTGGTGGTGGGCCGGTTGCCCTGGAAGGTCTTGTGCGGCACCAGCTCCTCGGGCACACCCTCCGCACGGACCTCCTCGGCACTCTTGCCGAAGGCCAGCGCCTGGGTCTGGGCGAAGAAGTTGGCCATCAACAGGTCGTGCTGCGCCTTGAGTTCACCGCTCAGCTCGGCCACCGGCTCGGCGAAGCCGATGAAGTCGGCCGGAATCAGCTTGGTGCCCTGGTGGATCAACTGGTAGTACGCGTGCTGCCCGTTGGTGCCCGGCGTGCCCCAGACCACGGGACCCGTCTGCCACTCCACCCGGCGCCCGTGCCGGTCCACCGACTTTCCGTTGGACTCCATGTCGAGCTGCTGGAGGTACGCGGTGAACTTGGACAGGTAGTGGCTGTACGGCAGTACGGCGTGCGACTGGGCGTCGTGGAAGTTGCCGTACCAGATGCCCAGCAGGCCCAGCAGCAGCGGGGCGTTGGCCTCGGCGGGCGCGGTGCGGAAGTGCTCGTCCATCAGCCGGAACCCCTCCAGCATCTCCCGGAACCGGTCCGGGCCGATGGCGATCATCAGGGAGAGACCGATCGCGGAGTCGTACGAGTAGCGACCGCCGACCCAGTCCCAGAACTCGAACATGTTGTCCGGGTCGATGCCGAACTCGGTCACCTTGCCCGCGTTGGTGGACAGCGCCACGAAGTGCCGGGCGACCGCGGCATCGTCGCCGAGCGCGGTCAGCAGCCAGGTGCGCGCGGAGGTGGCGTTGGTAATCGTCTCGATGGTGGTGAAGGTCTTGGAGGCGATGATGAACAGCGTCTCGGCCGGGTCCAGGTCGCGGGTGGCCTCGTGCAGGTCGGCGCCGTCCACGTTCGACACGAAGCGGACGGTCAGGTCGCGGTCGGCGAAGCTGCGCAGCGCCTCGTACGCCATCGCGGGCCCGAGGTCGGAGCCGCCGATGCCGATGTTGACCACGTTGCGGATCCGCTTGCCGGTGTGCCCGGTCCAGGCGCCCGAGCGCACCCGCTGCGCGAAGTCGCTCATCTTGTCGAGGACGGCGTGCACCTTGGGCACCACGTTCTCGCCGTCCACCTCGATCACCGCGTCCCGCGGCGCGCGCAGCGCGGTGTGCAGCACCGCCCGGTTCTCCGTGACGTTGATCTTATCGCCGCGGAACATGGCGTCCCGCAGCCCGAACACATCGGTGGCGGCGGCGAGTTCCCGCAGCAGGGCCAGGGTCTCGTCCGTGATCAGGTGCTTGCTGTAGTCGATGTACAGATCACCGGCCCGGACCACGTACCGCTCGGCGCGGCCCGGATCCGACGCGAACAGCTCGCGCAGGTGCAGCGGCCCCTCGGCGCGGTGGTCGGCGAGCGCCGTCCACTCCGGCCGGCGGGTGAGGCTGGGATAATGGACGTCGGCCATCTCAGGCGTTCTCCTTGGCGGCCTCGCCCCGCAGGGCGACGGCGTACATCTCGTCGGCGTCGAGGCGGCGCAGCTCCTCGGCGATGAGTTCGGAGGTGGGGCGGACCTTCAGGGCGAGGGTGCGCGGCGGCTGGCCCGGCAGGGTGAGCGTCGCGAGCGGGCCCTCGGGGCGGTCCACGACGATCTCGCCGTCGCGGGTACCCAGCCGTACGGCCGTGACCACCGGACCTTCGGTGACCACCCGGTCCACGCTCACCCCGAGCCGCGCCTGAAGCCAGCGGGCCAGCAGCTCGGCGCTCGGGTTGTCCGCCTCGGCCTCCACGGCCGCCGACGTCACCTTCGCCCGCGCCTGGTCGAGCGCGGCGGCCAGCATCGAGCGCCACAGAGTCAGCCGGGTCCAGGCGAGGTCGGTGTCGCCGGGCGCGTAGTTGCGGGCGCGGGCCTCCAGAACCTCCATCGGCCGTTCCACCGCGTACAGGTCGGTGATCCGGCGCTGGGCGAGCGCGCCGAGCGGGTCCTTGGACGGGTTGTCGGGCGCGTCCACCGGCCACCACACGACCACCGGGGCGTCCGGCAGCAGCAGCGGCAGCACCACCGAGTCGGCGTGGTCGGACACGTCGCCGTAGGTGCGCAGCACCACCGTCTCGCCGGTGCCGGCCTCCGAGCCGACCCGGACCTCGGCGTCCAGGCGCGAGTGGGTGCGGTCGCGCAGGGTGCGCGGGTGCCGCTTGATGACGACCAGGGTGCGCGAGGGATGCTCGTGCGAGGCCTCCTCGGCGGCCCGCATCGAGTCGTAGGCGTTCTCCTCGTCCGTGACGATGACCATCGTCAGGACCATGCCCACGGCCGGGGTGCCGATCGCTCGGCGGCCCTGCACCAGCGCCTTGTTGATCTTGCTTGCCGTGGTGTCGGTCAGGTCGATCTTCATGGCCTGCGCCAGCTCCGTCCGTCTCGTGCGAGCATCTCGTCGGCTTCCCGCGGTCCCCAGCTGCCCGACGCGTACTGTGCCGGACGGCCGTGCGCCGCCCAGTACTGCTCGATCGGGTCGAGGATCTTCCAGGACTCTTCCACTTCCTGGTGACGCGGGAACAGGTTGGCGTCGCCCAGGAGCACGTCCAGGATGAGCCGCTCGTACGCCTCCGGGCTGGACTCCGTGAACGACTCGCCGTAGGCGAAGTCCATGGACACGTCCCGGATCTCCATCGAGGTGCCCGGCACCTTGGAGCCGAAGCGGACCGTCATGCCCTCGTCCGGCTGGACGCGGATCACGATCGCGTTCTGGCCCAGCTCCTCGGTGGCGGTGGAGTCGAAGGGGGAGTGCGGGGCCCGCTTGAACACCACCGCGATCTCCGTCACCCGGCGGCCGAGCCGCTTGCCGGTGCGCAGGTAGAACGGGACGCCCGCCCAGCGCCGGTTGTCGATGCCGATCTTGATCGCGGCGAAGGTGTCGGTCTTCGACTGGGGGTCGATGCCGTCCTCCTCCAGATAGCCGACGACCTTCTCGCCACCCTGCCAGCCGCCCGCGTACTGGGCCCGCACGGTGTGCCGGCCCAGGTCCTCCGGGAGCCGCACCGACTTGAGCACCTTCAGCTTCTCGGTGAGCAGCGCCTCCGCGTCGAACGCGATGGGCTCCTCCATGGCGGTGAGCGCCATCAGCTGGAGCAGGTGGTTCTGGATGACGTCACGGGCGGCGCCGATGCCGTCGTAGTAGCCGGCCCGGCCGCCGATGCCGATGTCCTCGGCCATGGTGATCTGGACGTGGTCGACGTAACTGCGGTTCCAGATCGGCTCGTACATCTGGTTGGCGAAGCGCAGCGCCAGGATGTTCTGGACCGTCTCCTTGCCCAGGTAGTGGTCGATGCGGAACACCTGGTCCGGCTCGAACACGTCGTGCACGATCGCGTTCAGCTCGCGGGCGCTGGCCAGGTCGTGGCCGAACGGCTTCTCGATGACCGCGCGCCGCCAGGAGCCCTCGGGCGGGCTCGCCAGGCCGTGCTTCTTCAGCTGCTGCACGACCTTCGGGAAGAACTTCGGCGGCACCGAGAGGTAGAACGCGAAGTTGCCGCCGGTGCCGCGGGAGGCGTCCAGCTCCTCCACGGCGTCCTTGAGCTGCTTGAACGCGGTGTCGTCGTCGAAGTCGCCGGGGATGAAGCGCATGCCCTCGGCGAGCTGCTGCCACACCTCCTCGCGGAACGGGGTGCGCGAGTGCTCGCGCACCGAGTCGTGGACGACCTGCGCGAAGTCCTGGTCCTCCCACTCGCGGCGGGCGAAGCCGACCAGGGAGAAGCCCGGCGGCAGCAGACCGCGGTTGGCCAGGTCGTACACGGCCGGCATCAGCTTCTTGCGGGACAGGTCACCGGTCACCCCGAAGATGACCAGCCCCGACGGACCCGCGATGCGCGGCAGGCGCCGGTCGCGGGTGTCCCGCAGCGGGTTCACCCAGTCGGCGGCCGGGGCGATGGGCACCCGGACCTCCTCCGGTGCCGGGGCGGGGCTCGCTTTCTCGGTCATCGCGCGTCAACTCCCTTGCTCTCCAGGGACTTCGCCACCGCGTCCAGCAGGTCCTGCCAGGCCGTCTCGAACTTGGCGACGCCTTCGTCCTCCAGCTGCTGGACGACCTCGTCGTAGGAGATGCCGAGCCGCTCGATCGCGCCGAGGTCGGCACGGGCCTGCGCGTAGCCGCCGGTCACCGTGTCGCCGGTGATCTCGCCGTGGTCGGCGACGGCGAGCAGGGTGGCCTCCGGCATGGTGTTGACCGTGCCCGGCGCGACGAGGTCGTCCACATACAGGGTGTCCTTGTACGCGGGATCCTTCACACCGGTGGACGCCCACAGCGGACGCTGCTTGTTCGCCTTGTCCCCGGCGAGCGCCAGCCAGCGGTCCGAGGCGAAGACCTCCTCGTACGCCTCGTAGGCCAGCCGCGCGTTGGCGAGGGCCGCGCGGCCCTTGAGGGCGAGGGCCTCGTCGGTGCCGAGCGCGGTCAGCCGCTTGTCGATCTCGGAGTCCACGCGGGAGACGAAGAACGAGGCCACCGAGTGGATGGTGGACAGGTCGATGCCGCGCTCGCGGGCCTTCTCCAGGCCGGCCAGGTAGGCGGCCATGACCTCGCGGTAGCGCTCCAGGGAGAAGATCAGGGTCACATTGACGCTGATGCCGAGCCCGACGACCTCGGTGATCGCCGGCAGGCCCGCCTTGGTCGCCGGGATCTTGATCATCACGTTCGGGCGGTCGACCAGCCAGAACAGCTGCTTGGCCTCGGCGATGGTGGCCGCCGTGCGGTGGGCCAGCCGGGGGTCGACCTCGATGGAGACCCGGCCGTCGCGGCCGTCCGTCGCCCGGTACACGGAGTCGAGGACGTCGGCGGCGTCCCGCACATCGGCGGTGGTCATCATGCGTACGGCCTCGTCGACCGTCACGCCGCGCACGGCCAGCTCGGTGAGCTGCTCCTCGTACCCCTCGCCGGAGCCTATGGCCGCCTGGAAGATCGACGGGTTGGTGGTGACACCGACGGCGCTGCCGCTCGCCACCAGGTCGGCGAGGCTGCCCGAGGTGATCCGCCCCCGCGACAGGTCGTCCAGCCAGATGGACACACCCTCGTCGGCAAGGCGCTTGAGGGCTCCCGGAGTCGCGATTGCTTCGGTCACAGTGATCATCTTTCCTTGTGTGTCGGTGTCAGGCGCGCGCGGCGGCGAGCGATTCGCGGGCCGCCGCGGCGACGTTCTCGGGGGTGAAGCCGAACTCGGTGAACAGGGTCCCCGCGTCGGCGGAGGCGCCGAAGTGCTCCAGGGAGACGATCCGGCCCGCGTCACCCACATAGCGGTACCAGGTCAGCCCGATGCCGGCCTCCACCGCCACCCGCGCCTTCACGGCAGGCGGCAGCACCCGCTCGCGGTAGGCGCGCGGCTGCTCCTCGAACCACTCCACGGACGGCATCGAGACCACCCGCGTGCCGATGCCCTCGGCCTCCAGCCGCTCCCGCGCGGCCACGGCGAGCTGCACCTCGGAGCCGGTCGCGATGACGATCACCTCCGGGACCTCCGTCGAGGACTCGCGCAGCACATAGCCGCCCTTGGCCGCGTCCTCGTTCGGCGCGTACACCGGCACGCCCTGGCGGGTGAGCGCGAGCCCGTGCGGGGCAGGGCTGGTGGCGTGCCTCTTCAGGATCTCGGCCCAGGCGATCACGGTCTCGTTGGCGTCCGCCGGGCGGACGACGTTCAGGCCCGGAATGGCGCGCAGCGAGGCCAGGTGCTCGACCGGCTGATGGGTCGGGCCGTCCTCGCCGAGGCCGATGGAGTCGTGCGTCCAGATGTACGTCACCGGCAGCTGCATCAGCGCGGACATCCGCACCGCGTTGCGCATGTAGTCGGAGAACACCAGGAAGGTGCCGCCGTAGACGCGGGTGTTGCCGTGCAGGGCGATGCCGTTCATCTCCGCCGCCATGGAGAACTCGCGGATGCCGAAGTGCACGGTACGGCCATAGGGGTCGGCGGTCGGCAGCGGGTTGCCCTCGGGGAGGAACGAGCTGGACTTGTCGATGTCGGTGTTGTTGGAGCCGGCGAGGTCGGCGGAGCCGCCCCACAGTTCCGGCAGCACCGGGCCGAGCGACTGGAGCACCTTGCCGGAGGCGGCGCGGGTGGCGACCGACTTGCCCTCCTCGAACACCGGCAGGGCGTCCTCCCAGCCCGCGGGCAGCTCGCCCCGGCTGATCCGGTCGAACAGGGCGGCCCGCGCCGGCTCCGCGGTGCGCCACTCGGCGATCCGCTTGTCCCAGGCCGCGTGCGCCTCGGCGCCCCGGTCCAGGGCCCGCCGGGTGTGCTTCAGGACCTCGTCCTCGACCTGGAAGGACCGCTCCGCGTCGAAGCCGAGGAGGCGCTTGGTGGCCGCGACCTCCTCCGCGCCGAGCGCCGAGCCGTGGGATGCCTCGGTGTTGCGGGCGTTCGGGGCGGGCCAGGCGATGATCGTGCGCATCGCGATGATCGAGGGCCGCCCGGTCTCGCTGCGCGCCGCATCGAGGGCCGCGTACAGGGCGGGCACGTCCACGTCGCCGTCGGCGGTGGGCTCGACGCGCTGGGTGTGCCAGCCGTATGCCTCGTACCGCTTCAGCACGTCCTCGGAGAACGCGGTCGCGGTGTCGCCCTCGATGGAGATGTGGTTGTCGTCGTAGAGGAAGACCAGATTGCCGAGCTTCTGGTGGCCGGCGAGCGAGGACGCCTCGGCACAGACGCCCTCCTCCAGGTCGCCGTCGGAGACGATCGCCCAGACGGTGTGGTCGAAGGGGGAGGTGCCCGCGGGGGCCTCGGGGTCGAACAGGCCGCGCTCGTAGCGGGCGGCCATCGCCATGCCCACCGCGTTGGCGACGCCCTGGCCGAGCGGCCCGGTGGTGGTCTCCACGCCCGCGGTGTGCCCGTACTCCGGGTGGCCGGGGGTCCGCGAACCGTGGGTGCGGAACGCCTTCAGGTCGTCCAGCTCCAGCTCGTACCCGGCCAGGAACAGCTGGGTGTACAGGGTCAGCGAGGTGTGGCCGGGGGAGAGGACGAACCGGTCACGGCCGGTCCACTCCGGGTCCGCCGGGTCGTGACGCATCACCTTCTGAAAGATCGTGTACGCGGCAGGCGCCAGGCTCATCGCGGTGCCCGGATGGCCGTTGCCCACCTTCTGCACCGCGTCGGCCGCCAGCAGCCGGGCGGTGTCCACGGCCCGCCGGTCGAGATCGGTCCACTCGAAGCCACCGGAAGTGTGCGTGCTCATCTTCAAGAAGTCCTCGTTCAGTACGGAAGGGCTGGCCGGACGCGTTCAAACTTAAAAGTCTGACTTTTTCGACGGAAGGGCGGGATGTGTCACCCTGTGGTGAATCTGGGACAGTGATCGCGGAGCAGGGACGGCACGAAACGGACATGGCTGACACAACGCGCCAAGAGGACGGCACGGCGGCCGATGACGGCATCAGAACCCTCCCCTTCCCGACCGAGCTGGCCGTCGGCGGTGTCGGCATGCGGATCGGCCGGATGGGGACCGACCGCTCCTGGCGGACCGACATCCCGCTGGACCGCGTCCACCGCATCGACTTCCACGTCGTCCTGCTGTTCACCGAGGGCCCCGTCCGCCACATGGTCGACTTCACCGAGTACGAGGCCGCGGCCGGCGACCTGCTGTGGATACGACCCGGACAGGTCCACCGCTTCTCCCGCGAGTGCGTGTACCGCGGAACCGTGCTGACCATGCAACCCGGCTTCCTGCCCCGCGCCACCGTCGAGGCCACCGGCCTGTACCGCTACGACCTGCCGCCGCTGCTGCACCCCGACGCGGCCCAGCTCGAAGCGCTGCGGGCGGCCCTGGAGCAGCTGCGCCGCGAGTACGAGGACACGACGACCCTCCCGCCCAGCCTGCACACGGCCGTCCTGCGGCACGACCTGACCGCGTTCCTGCTGCGCCTCGCCCATCTCGCCGCCAGCTCCGCGCCCGGCTCACGGCAGCAGGCGGACAACACCTTCACGCTGTTCCGGGACGCGGTCGAGCAGGGCTTCGCCACCAACCACAGCGTCAGCGCCTACGCGGACGCCCTCGGTTACTCCCGCCGCACCCTGGTGCGGGCCGTGCGCGCGGCCACCGGCGAGACGCCCAAGGGGTTCATCGACAAACGCGTCGTCCTGGAGGCCAAGCGCCTCCTCGCCCACACCGAGCTGCCCATCGGCCGGGTCGGCGCGGCCGTCGGCTTCCCGGACGCGGCGAACTTCTCCAAGTTCTTCCAACTGCACACCGGGAGAACGCCGGCGGCCTTCCGCGCCGAACTGCGGTAGCCGCCACGGCTCTTGACCTGGAGCGCGCTCCAGGTCCGAGCATGGGCCGCATGAACACCGGCCGGGTGCACACCACCCATCCCCACGTCGTCCTGGGCACCATGGACTTCGGTACCCGCGTGGAGCCCGAGCGGGCCTTCGCGGTCCTCGACGCCTTCGTCGCCGGCGGCGGTCGCTGGCTCGACACCGCGAACTGCTACTCCTTCTGGGCCGACCCCGAGGGAGCCGGCGGAGCCAGCGAACGGGTCATCGGCGCCTGGCTGCGGGCCCGTCCAGGGGCGCGCGAGGCGGTGCGGATCGCCACGAAGGTCCGGCAGAACCCGCTGGTGCCGGGCGCCTGGCCGCAGAGCGCGGAAGGGCTCTCCGCCCCCGCCGTCCGCGCGGGCGTCGAAGGCAGCCTGCGCCGCCTGGGCGTCGAGCACGTCGACCTGCTCTGGGCGCATGCCGAGGACCGGGCCGTGCCGCTTGCGGAGACGGTCGGGGCCTTCGGCGAACTGGTGGACAGGGGAGTGGCGCTGCGGATCGGGGCCGCGAACCACGCCGCCTGGCGCGTCGAGCGCGCCCGGAGTCTCGCGCGGGAGCTGCGGGTGGCCCCGTGGACGGCCCTGCAACTGCGGCACTCGCTGCTCCAGCCGCGCCCGCTCACCCCCGTCGCGGAGGCCGGCCACCGGATGCTCACCGCCGAGGACCTGGACCTCGCGGCGTCGGAGGGGCTCGCCGTGTGGTCGTACAGCTCGCTGCTGTGGGGCTCGTACGCGCGCCCGGACAAGCCGCTGCCGGGCACCTACGATCACCCCGGTACCGAGCGGGTCCTCGCGGTGCTGGACGCCGTCGCCGGCGAACTGGCGGCCACCCGGAACCAGGTCGTCCTCGCCTGGCTGATGCGGCAGGGGATCGATCCCATCGTCGGCGCGAGCCGGGTGGAACAGATCGAGGAGGCGCTCGCGGCCCGCCAACTGCGGCTGACCGATGAGCAGATGGCGCGCTTCGCCGAGGCGCGGTAGCCGGGGTCCTCGCCAGGTCGGACACCTCCCGCGCCTCTCGGCACCGGCAGACCCTCTCGGGGAGCGGGGATGCGGTGGCCCGATGAGAGCGCTCTCAGGGTGGGGCCAATGTGCTCCCGGAGTCCTCGGCCGTCAAGGCTTGAAACGGTGAAAGACCGTACGTGGTGGGTGAGTTCACCTGCCGAAGGTGGGGGGGGGGGGGGGGGGGGGGGGGGGCCGGGGGGGGGGGGGAGGGGGGGGGGGGGGGGGGGGGGGGGCGGGGAACACCCGACCCGGGGGGAACAAACCCCCC
>NZ_JBWKES010000002.1:255319-295257 GCF_056435325.1 Streptomyces sp. NPDC043952 | reverse complement strand
AAAAGGGGGACAGAAACCGCCCACCCCCCCCTCCCCCCCCCCCCCCCCCCCCCCCCCCCCCCCCCCCCCCCCCCCCCCCCCCCCCCACCCCGTGGTCCTAATCCAGGTGGTACGCGTACACGGTCGTCGCCACCGCGCACACGCCCGGTGCGACCACCTCGGCGCGCAGGGTGCGCGTCGCGGGGTCGTAGTCGACGCCCTCGGCCTCGAACGTGCCCTTGCACACGCTGTGCTGGGGGAGCCCGAAGAGGCTGGAGACGTGGCCGGTGACCGGCCTGCCGTCCAGCGGGTGCGGCAGATCGACCTGGAGGAGCGGCCTGCTCTGCGGGAACAGCTCGCCCGAGCCGTCGTCGGACGCGCACACCAGCCGGGTGGCGGTCACGAAGTCGCAGCCCTGGATGTCGCGGACCGGCTTGTCCAGGCTGATCTGCCCGGCCTGGGCCAGCGTCCCGCCGGTGCGCGGGGTGGCCGGGTTGAGCAGCGGCGCGGGGAACACCTGGAGCCGGTCCTGGTCCTCCCACTCGCCGGAGACCAGCCACTGCCCGTCGGGCGAGACGGCGGCGAAGGAGTTGTTCACCTTCTCGCCCGCGTCCAGCGGGTGCACGTAGTCGTACCGCTTGCCGTCCGGCGTGGTCACCTCGTACATCTTCGACGTGGCCGTGTCCGCGCCCTGGTAGGCGTCGAAGACATAGCCGCGCGCGATGTCCGGATCGCCCACGTGGTTCCAGCCCTTGACCCGCAGATCCAGCGGGATGTCGAGCAGTCCGCGGTGCAGCAGCGAGCCGTCGGCCCGGCTGGCGAGGCCCTGGCCGCCGCCCAGGGTGTCGGTGTACGACGTCCCGGCCGCCGTCCACCGGGCCGGCTCGGACGCCGACGCGCTCGGGGCGGCACACACGAGGGCGCCCACCAAGGCGGTGAGCGCGGCGAGTTGACGCTTCATCAGGCTCCTGTCACTTGCGTGCGGTCGGAAACCGCATGCAACCACGGATCGGCGGCCACCGGGTGACGGGGGTGCGTCCGGTGCGCCGGTTCCGGTCGACGGCGGGGCGTATTCCGGTCCGCTGTCCCTGCGCTTTCCGGGACAGGAAGGGGCGGAGGCGTGCGCCGGGAGGCGGCGGGCGGGGATGATGTGCCCCGGCAGGGCTACGGGACTCGGGAAAGGTGCGTGGGACGTGAGGCTGACGATTCTGGGCGGTGGCGGCTTCCGCGTGCCCCTCGTGTACGGCGCGCTGCTGACCGACCGCGCCGCGGGCCGGGTCACCGAGGTCGTCCTGCACGACCTGGACGCCGGCCGGCTGCACGCGGTCTCCCGCGTCCTCGCCGAGCAGGCCGCCGGGACCACCGACGCACCCCGCGTGAGCACCACCACGGACCTCGACGAGGCCCTGCGCGGCGCCGACTTCGTGTTCTCCGCGATCCGCGTCGGCGGCCTCCAGGGCCGGGCGGAGGACGAGCGGATCGCGCTGGCCGAGGGTGTGCTCGGGCAGGAGACGGTCGGCGCGGGCGGCATCGCCTACGGGCTGCGCACCGTGCCCGTCGCCACGGACATCGCCCGCCGTGTGGCCCGCCTAGCCCCCGACGCCTGGGTGATCAACTTCACCAACCCGGCCGGACTGGTCACCGAGGCGATGTCCCGGCACCTCGGCGACCGCGTCATCGGCATCTGCGACTCCCCGGTCGGCCTCGGCCGGCGGCTCGCCCGCGTCCTCGGCGCCGACCCGGAGGACGCCTTCGTGGACTACGCCGGCCTCAACCACCTCGGCTGGGTCCGCGGCCTGCGCATCGGCGGACGCGACGAACTGCCGCGGCTGCTCGCCGACCCCGCACTGCTCGGCTCCTTCGAGGAGGGCAGGCTTTTCGGCCCGGACTGGCTGCGCTCGCTCGGCGCGATCCCCAACGAGTACCTGCACTACTACTACTTCAACCGGGAGACCGTCCGCGCCTACCAGGACGCCGCCCTGACCCGCGGCGCCTTCCTGCGCGACCAGCAGGCCCGCTTCTACGCGGAGGCCGGGCGCCCGGACGTCTCCGCGCTGGGCGCCTGGAACCGCACCCGCGCCGAGCGCGAGGCGACGTACATGGCGGAGAACCGCGAGGCCGCGGGCGCCGGCGAACGCGAGGAGGAGGACCTTTCCGGCGGCTACGAGAAGGTGGCCCTCGCCCTGATGCGCGCCATCGCCCGCGACGCCCGTACGACCCTCATCCTCAACGTCCGCAACCAGGGCGCCCTCCCGGACCTCGACGCCGACGCGGTCGTCGAGGTGCCCTGCCTGGTGGACGCGAACGGCGCCCACCCGCTGGCCGCCGCCCCGCTGCCCGCCCACGCGGCCGGCCTGGTCGCCTCGGTCAAGGCGGTGGAGCGCGAGGTGCTCGCCGCCGCCGAGACCGCCTCACGGGCCACCGCGGTCAAGGCCTTCGCCCTGCACCCCCTGATCGACTCCGTGGCCGTGGCCCGCCGGCTGACGGACGGCTACCTCGCCGCCCATCCGGGGCTGGCCTACCTCAAATAGGCCCACCCGAAAGGCTCTTGCAGGCCGACCCGAAAGGCTCTTGAACGGCGCACGTGATTATGTTCTTGTGGACCAGACAATGCGCTGATCGGAAGGGGGACACGGGGTGGAGCCGACGGCCGGTCCCGGCCAGTTGCTGGCCATCAGCGATCTGCACATCTCCTACCCGGAGAACCGTGCGCTGGTGGAGCAGCTGCACCCGACGGGCGACGAGGACTGGCTGATCGTCGCCGGCGACATCGCGGAGACCGTGGCGGACATCCGCTGGACCCTCGCCACCCTCGCGGCCCGCTTCCGCACGGTCCTGTGGACCCCCGGCAACCACGACCTGTGGACCCACCCCAAGGACTCCGTACAGCTGCGCGGCGTCGCCCGCTACGAGCACCTGGTCCAGGTCTGCCGCGAACTCGGCGTCCTCACCCCCGAGGACCCCTACCCGGTGTGGCACGGCCCCGGCGGCCCGGTCGCCGTCGCCCCGCTGTTCCTCGGCTACGACTACAGCTTCCTGCCCGCCGGCTGCACCACCAAGGCCGAGGGCCTCGCCTACGCCGAGGGCACCGGCATCGTCTGCAACGACGAGTACCTGCTGCACCCGGACCCCTACCCGAGCCGCGAGGCCTGGTGCCGCGACCGGGTGGCGTGGACCGAGAAGCGGCTCGCCGCGCTGCCCGGCGACCTGCCGACCGTACTGGCCAACCACTACCCGCTGCACCGGCACCCCACCGAGGTGCTGTGGCACCCCGAGTTCGCCATGTGGTGCGGCACCGAGCTGACCGCCGACTGGCACCGCCGGTTCCGCGTCGCCACCATGGTCTACGGCCATCTGCACATCCCCCGCACCACCTGGCACGACGGAGTCCGCTTCACCGAGGTCTCCGTGGGCTACCCCCGCGAGTGGCGCAAGCGGGCGGCGACGCCGGGCACGGCGCGCCGCATCCTGCCGATGGAGGTGGAAACCGGTGATCGAGCAGCTGCTCCCGGAGTCGGTCGTGGCCGTGGAGGCACTCCCTGACGACCCGCTGTGGGACTCCCCGCTCCACCCGGAGGAGGAGGTGCTCGTCGCCCGCGCCGTGGGCAAGCGGCGCCGCGAGTTCGCCGCCGTGCGCGGCTGCGCCCGGCGCGCCATGGAGAAGCTCGGCGTCCCGGCGGCGCCCGTGGTCAGCGGCGAGCGCGGCGCCCCGCGGTGGCCCGCGGGCATCGTCGGCAGCATGACCCACTGCGCGGGCTACTGCGCCGCCGCGCTGGTCCGCGCCACCGACCTCGTCTCGCTGGGCATCGACGCCGAACCGCACGGCCCGCTGCCCGACGGCGTGGGCGGCTCCGTCTTCCTGCCCGCCGAGACGGCACGCCTGCGGCGGCTCGCCGAACGGGATCCCGGCGTGCACTGGGACCGGGTCCTGTTCAGCGCCAAGGAGTCGGTGTACAAGGCGTGGTTCCCGCTCACCCGCGCCTGGCTGGACTTCTCCGAGGCCGACATCACCCTGCGCCCGTCCCCCGACGGCGCCCCGCACGGCACCCTGCACGCCGAACTCCTGGTCCCCGGCCCGCTCGTGGGCGGCCGCCGCCTCCAGGTCCTCGACGGCCGCTGGGCCGCCGGGGACGCGCTGGTGAACACCACGATCGTCATCCCGCACCCCGCCTGACGAGCGACGGCACCCCCGAGCACCCCCGGCGGCCCCTGTCACCGCGGCCGGATCCCGGCGACGGCGGCCATAGCCCTGCGTCCGATCAGCCGGCCGACGGGCACCACTCGCCCAGCATCCGGAAGAACTCCGCCTCATTGCCCGCGAGACCCGCCTTCGCGAGGGCCGTCTCCGCCTCGGCGAGCACCGAGGGCGGCACCAGGGCGGGCGGCGCTCCCTGCGGTGGACCGTCGAAGGCGGCGCGCACCGTGTGCAGCAGCCGCAAGTAGGCCTGGACGGCGGTGCGCTCATGGTCGGTCAGGACGGCGGTCGGCATCGGTCGGCTCTCCCCGGATAGGCGTCACGGTCACGCGCGCTGCGGCGCACGCATACCAGCTTGCCGCCCACCACTGACAATCGGGCGAAACCGCCCCCGGCGCCGCGCCCCGGACCGCCCTCAGGACTCCGGCCGCTTCACGCTCTCCAGGAGCATGTCCAGCCATTCCGCGACCTTGTCCCGGTGCTGGTCGGTCGGCAACTGCGCGGCCCGCCAGGCTATTCCGCGCACCCCGTGGTCCTGGAGCAGCCGCTCCAGCGGATCCTCGGCGGGCCCGGCCGCGGCCCGCTCCCGGTCGGCCAGCTTCTGGAGCAGCTCCTGCTCGGTGCGCTGGAGCGCGCCCGCCAGCGCCTCCGGGTCCTCCGCCGTCAGAAACCCGGCGTGCACCCGGAAGAAGCGCTGCAACGCGTCGCAGTGCTCCATGGTGGGCCGCCGGTCGCCGTTGATCAGGGCGCCGGCCTGCTGCCGGGACATGCCCGCGCCGTCGGCGATCTCCTGCTGGGTGTACTTGCGGCCGTTCGGCTTCAGCCGGGTGCGCCGCAGCAGCCCGAGGCGCTGCAAAAACCGTGCCTGGACATCGGGTTCGCCCGCCGGGCGCCCGCTGAGCAGGGCCTTGACCACCGGCTCGGGCACCCCGCAGGCGACCGAGAGCCGCGCGACGTCGAAGACCTCGGCCTGGGACACCCCGAGCCGCTCGGCGAGCGCGGTGACGCGGGCGACGACGGCCGGCAGCTGGGCGGTCGCCGCGGCGCCCGGATCCTCGTAGCCATCCGTCACCGACAGAACTCCTACGTCTCTCGAGCAAGGGCAACAGGTGCGTCCGTGCATAGGGCATGCCCGGTACCGGGACCGGCGGTCGCCGTGAACTTCCCGGAGATTAGCCGGTGCCGTGAACCCACATCCAGGTGTCGCCACAACTGTGGCGAATTTCAGCCGTCAACCGGCCTGGAATGCCACGATAGTTGACATCACTCCTCGCGGGGAAGCAGGATCACATCGCCGCGTGAAGGCCGCAGAGGCAAGAGGGGTGACCTCCCGATGGCACATCAGGCAGGAGGGCAGCGGCCGGCGCCGCGGCCCGTCCCCGAGACCTCCGAGACCCAGTCGTACCTACAGGACTACGGCGTGCTGCTGGACGCCGTGCCCTTCCCGTCCCTGGTGGTGGACCACCGCTGGGACGTGGTGCTGGCCAACGACGCCTACGCCACGCTGTTCGGCGGGGCGCGCCCGCACCCCACGGCCATGCCGGGGGACAACTTCCTGCGGTTCGTGCTGTTCCACCCGGACGCCGGGCTCGTCCTCGGCGACCACGAGGCGGGCTGGTGCCTGCCCATGCTGGCCCAGCTCAAGGGCGCCATGGACGCGTACGGCCACGATCCCGAACTCCAGGCCATCCGCCGGGACATCGCCCAGGACCCGCTCATGGAGGCCGCCTACCGGCAGGGTCTGCCGCACTGGATCCGTGCCGTCGGCGAGCGCGGCACCCGGCTCGACGGGGCCGTACGGCTGCTGCTGCACCCCGACCCGCGCCGGGGCTCCAGCGAGTGCCGGATCGTGGACGAGACCCCGCAGGCCCTGCGCGAACTGGGCTGCCGGCGCCTGACCCTGGTCCCGCGCGATGCCCGCCGGGCTGCCGCCCCGGTGCGCCGCCCGCGCAGGCAACGCGCCACGCCGGCGCACCTGACGGTCGTACCGCCGCCCGAGGACTGAGGCCACCGGACCGGCATCCGGGGTCCGGCCACCGTTCGCGGGCCCCGCACCTTTCACACGGGTGACACCTCACCCTTCCCTGACGTTCGCCGCGCTTGGCACACTCGGCGCGGCAGTCACGGACGTCAGGACGAGAGGATCGCGGGCGCCACCACGGCGTTCACGGCGTTGTCGAGCAGCATCCAGCGCGCGGCCGCCCTGCCCGCGAACCACCGCACCGGATCGGTGGAGGACGTCGAGCACATCGTCGTCCTGATGCAGGAGAACCGTTCTTTCGACCACTACTTCGGTTCGCTGAAGGGCGTGCGCGGCTTCGGCGACCCGCGCCCGGTCAGCCAGAACGGCCGTTCCGTCTGGCAGCAGTCGGACGGCACCCGCGACATCCTGCCCTTCCACCCGGACGCCGACGACCTCGGTCTCGCCTTCATCCAGGACCTGCCGCACGGCTGGAACGACGGGCACACCGCGTTCAACGGCGGTAAGTACGACAAGTGGGTACCGGCCAAGTCCGCGACGACGATGGCGTACCTCACCCGCGCGGACATCCCCTTCCACTACGCGCTCGCGGACGCCTTCACCGTGTGCGACGCCTACCACTGCTCCCTCATCGGCTCCACCGACCCCAACCGCTACTACATGTGGACGGGTTACACCGGGAACGACGGCAAAGGCGGCGGCCCGGTCCTCGGCAACGACGAGAAGGGCTACGGCTGGACGACGTACCCCGAGCGCCTGGAGCAGGCGGGCGTGTCCTGGAAGATCTACCAGGACATCGGCGACGGCCTGGACGCGAACGGCGGCTGGGGCTGGATCGACGACGCCTACCGGGGCAACTACGGCGACAACTCGCTGCTCTACTTCGACGCGTACCGCAACGCCCGGCCCGGCGACCCGCTGTACGACAAGGCCCGCACCGGCACGAACGCCAAGGCGGGCGAGGGCTTCTTCGACCGGCTGAAGGCCGACGTCAAGGCCGGGACGCTCCCGCAGGTCTCCTGGATCGCCGCCCCCGAGGCGTTCACCGAGCACCCCAACTGGCCCGCCAACTACGGCGCCTGGTACGTCTCCCAGGTCCTGGACGCGCTCACCTCCAACCCCGAGGTGTGGGCGAAGACCGCCCTGTTCCTGACCTACGACGAGAACGACGGCTTCTTCGACCACGTCCTGCCGCCCTTCCCGGCCGCCTCCGGGGCCCAGGGCAAGTCGACGGTCGACGCCTCGGCCGACCTGTACCCGGGCGGCGCCGGATACACGGCGGGACCGTACGGTCTCGGCCAGCGGGTGCCGATGCTGGTGATCTCGCCCTGGAGCAAGGGCGGTTACGTCTGCTCCGAGACCTTCGACCACACCTCGATCATCCGCTTCATCGAGCAGCGCTTCGGGGTGCGCGAGCCGAACATCTCGCCCTGGCGGCGCGCCGTGTGCGGCGACCTCACCAGCGCCTTCGACTTCTCCCGCAAGGACGCCGGGCCCGTCTCGCTGCCCTCGACCGCCGGCTACCTGCCGCCGGACCACGACCGGCACCCCGACTACGTGCCCAAGCCGCCCGCGAACCCCTCGCTGCCCCGGCAGGAGCGCGGCAGCCGGCCCACCCGCCCGCTGAAGTACGCGCCCCTCGCGGACGGTGCGGCGGACACCTCGGCCGGCACCTTCACCCTCACCTTCGCCTCGGGCGCGCAGGCGGGCGCGGTCTTCCTGGTCACCTCCGGCAACCGCACCGACGGCCCCTGGTCCTACACCACCGAGGCCGGCAAGACGCTCTCCGACACCTGGAACTCGGCCTACTCCGGCGGCTCCTACGACCTCGCCGTGCACGGCCCCAACGGCTTCCTGCGCGTCTTCAAGGGCCGCAACAAGGCGGCGGGCCCCGAGGTGACCGCCCGGCACGCCGGCGACCGGGTCGAACTCACCCTCACCAACCGGGGGACCGGCACGGCCCGGCTGAAGATAGCCGACGGCTACGGCGGCGCTCCGGTCGCCGTGTCCGTACGGCCCGGCGCGAACGTCCGGCACACCGTGGACCTCGCGCACAGCCACCTCTGGTACGACCTGACGGTTACCTCGGCGGACGATCCGGCCTTCCTGCGCGGCTTCGCCGGGCACGTGGAGAACGGACGGCCCGGCGTCAGCGACCCGGCGCTCGCGACGGAGTGAACGGGCGATGAACACCGCCGCCGCCGGGCTGGTCAGGTACCGGTCAGAGCAGGGTAGTGTGCCCCGGTGACCACGCAATCAAACACCCCGGCAGGCTGGTACCCGGACCCGCACGGCGCGCCGCAGACGCTCCGTTACTGGGACGGAAGCCAGTGGACCGAGCACACGAACAACCAGACCCAGCAGGGCCAGCAGCCCGCGGCGGCCCAGCCGGGCATACCGCAGCAGCAGGCCCAGCAGGCCGTGCCGCAGCAGCAGTTCCCGCAGCAGCAGGCCGCTCCCGACGCCCGGGTGCAGCGCCAGGTGCAGCAGCAGGCGGGCCTCGTGGCCGGCGGCCCCGGCGGTGGCACCCTGTTCACCGAGCCGGTGCTGGTGGTGAACCAGAAGGCCAAGCTGATCGAGCTGACCAACGAGTACAAGGTCATGGATCAGAACGGCCGCGAGCTCGGCTCGGTCACCGAGGTCGGGCAGGGCGCGCTGCGCAAGATCCTGCGCTTCGTCTCCAGCTGGGACCAGTTCCTGACCCACAAGCTGGAGATCCGCGACGCCTACGGCCAGCCGCAGCTGCTGCTGACCCGGCCCGCGAAGATATTCAAGTCGCGGGTGATCGTGTCCCGCCCGGACGGCTCGCAGGTCGGCGAGATCGTCCAGCAGAACATGATCGGCAAGATCAACTTCGCGATGAACGTGAACGGCCAGCAGGTCGGCGCGATCAAGGCGGAGAACTGGCGGGCGTGGAACTTCGCGATCGTCGACCACGCGGACAACGAGGTGGCCCGGATCACCAAGACCTGGGAGGGCCTCGCCAAGACGCTGTTCACCTCCGCGGACAACTACGTCCTCCAGATCCACTACCAGCTGCCCGAGCCGCTGCTGAGCCTGGTGGTCGCCACGGCCCTGACCGTCGACACCGCGCTCAAGCAGGACTCGCGGGGCTGGAACTGACCCCCTCCCGTACGGGGGCACGCGGCACAGCGCACACAGCACGGCAGAACAACGGATACGGCGACGGCGGCCGGGGCACGCGGAAACGCGCGCACCGGCCGCCGACGTCTGTCCGCGCCACGGTCACAGCGCCGTGAGGTGCCCCGGCTGGTCGGGCCGTCCGGGCTGCTCCGGCAGCCGGGGGCGCAGGGCGGGTTCGGCCGCAGCGGTCCCCGGTCGCAGGGCGAGCACCGCGGCCACCGGATGGTCGTCCGGCTCCCCGCCGTCCGCGCTCCCCCCGTTCTTCCCGGTGTCCCGCGGCTCGGTGACGCGGGTGAGCAGCACCACCCCACGGGCGGCGAGCACCGCCCCGGCGAGCGCCAGCAGCACCCCGCCCGCGCCACCGGTCAGGCCCTGTCCGAGCAGGGTGAGCCCGATCAGCGCGGCGGCCACCGGGTTGGCCAGCGTGACGACCGCCAGCGGGGCGCCCAGGCCACCGCGGTAGGCGGTCTGCGACAGCAGCAGCCCGCCGACGGCGAACGCCGCGACCAGCACCGCGACCACGATCACCTCGGTGCTCAGCACCGGCCCCGAGCGGTCGGTCGCGGCCACGGTCACGGTCTGGGTGAGCGCCGAGGCCACCCCCGAGGCGAACCCGGACGCGGTCGCGTGCCGCAGCCCCGGCCGGGCGCCGGGCCAGGACAGGGCGCCGATCAGCGCGGCCGTCGTACCGGCCACCGCCACCGCCTCCGGCAGGCTCAGCACCCGCGCGGGCGCGGGCCCGGACGCGGTGACCAGGACCGCGCCGAGGCCGAGCAGGGTGAGCGCCGTACCGCGCCACTCCACCGCGCTGACCCGCCGCCCGGCCGCCCGCGCGCCCAGCGGCACGGCCGCCACCAGGGTGAGGGCACCGAGCGGCTGAACGACGGTCAGCGGGCCGTACTTCAGGGCCACCACGTGCAGCAGCGCCGCCGCCGCGTTCAGCCCGACCGCCGACCACCAGGCGCCGGTGCCGAGCAGCCGCAGCAGCCCGGTGCCGGGTTCGCGGGCGGCCAGCCGCTCCTGGGCGACCGCGGCGAGCGCGTAGGCCACCGCCGAGACCAGGGACAGCGCGACGGCGAGCAGCTCGGCGGCGCTCATCGGCCCGCTCCCGCCAGGACCCGCTGGCGCTGGCGCGGGACGATCCGGCCGGTGCCGTGGCCCGCCGCCGGGGTGGTGGCGCGGTGCGGGGGACGGAGCAGCGCGAGGGCGATGCCGAGCATGGCGGTCGCGGCGAGCGCGTCGAGCCAGTAGTGGTTCGCCGTGCCCACGATCACCATTAGCGTGACCAGCGGGTGCAGCAGCCACAGGCAGCGCCACCGGGAGCGGGTGGCCGTGATCAGGCCGATCGCCACCATCAGCGCCCAGCCGAAGTGCAGCGAGGGCATCGCGGCGAACTGGTTGGAGAGATGGTCGTGGGCCGGCGGCCCGTACACGGAGGGGCCGTAGATCCGGGCGGTGTCCACGAGGCCGGTCCCGGCCAGCATGCGCGGCGGGGCCAGCGGGAACGTGAAGGGCAGCACCAGGGCCGCCGCGGTGACCGCCGCGAGGACCCGGCGGGCCCAGACGTAGTGGGCGGGCCGCCGGAGGTAGAGCCAGACCAGGAAGGCGAGCGTGGCCGGGAAGTGGACCGTCGCGTAGTAGGTGTTGGCCGCCCGCACGAGCACGTCGCCGTGGAGCAGCGCCGACTGGACGGCGGTCTCGTGGGGCAGGTGCAGGGCCCGCTCCAGGTCCCAGACGCGATGGGCGTTGTGGAAGGCGCGCAGGGTGTGGCCGGTGGCCAGCTGGCGGCCGAGCTTGTAGACGAGGAAGAGTCCCGCGACGAGCAGGAACTCGCGGACGAGACCCGGCCGCGCCGGGGCGTCCGGGTCCGTTTCCGCCTCGGCAGGCTCGGTGAGCGCAGTCATCTCCCGGCCCCCTTCGCTGACGATCGTGTGTGGCAACGCTTCGGTACGGTGCGGCACGGTGCGGCACCTCTTTGGTACGTGTCCGTACCGAAACGATGGTGTACCGATACGGCAGTGTACCGATACGATCGGGTACCGGTACACTGCCGTATCGATTGAAGTGCGACACACTGGAATCCGGGCACAGGGCGCCCGCGCCCGCGGATGGCGCCCGTGAGTGAGGGGAAGCGCGAACATGACGTCGCAGGCCGCGGAGGGACCGGAGACGGTCGTCGCCTCGCGCCGCTCCAAGATCACGCCGGAGCGTGAGCGGGAGTTCTTCGACGCCGTGCTGGAACAGATCCGGGAGTGCGGCTACGAGTCCGTGACCATGGAGGGCATCGCCTCCAGCACCCGGTGCAGCAAGTCCACGCTTTACCGGCAGTGGAAGAACAAACCCCAGTTCGTGGCCGCCGCGCTGCGGGCCCGCGGGCGGGTGCGCTTCGCCGGTATCGACACCGGCTCGCTCGCCGAGGACCTGCGCCAGGCCGCGCGGGCCGCGGGCGACTGGTCCGGCAAGGACACCAAGCTGCTCCAGGCGCTCGGCTCCGCGGTGACCCAGGACCAGGAGCTGGCCCAGGCGCTGCGCGAGGCGCTGGTGCACCCGGAGATCGCCGCGCTCCAGGAGATCCTCGACCGCGGCGTGGCGCGCGGCGAGATCCCCGCGGACCATCCCGCGCTGGAGTTCATCCCCGCCATGATGTTCGGCGTGCTGCGCGTGCGGCCCGTGCTCAGCGGCCAGTACGCCGACGCCGGCTACCTGCTCCGGTTCGTGGAGGCCACCGTGCTGCCCGCGCTCGGACTGAGATGAGACCCAGGCCGCCGTTCACGGGATGACTGAACGGCGGCCTGCCCGCGCCGCACCGTGGGGACGGGGGCGGCGCGCACCCCCGGCCGGGCGGGGTTCCCCTTGAGCGGAGGGGGGTCCCGCCCGGCCGGACTCTCCGGCACCCGGTGGGGATTCCGGGCGCCGGAGAGGGGTCAGACGTTCTGGCCGCTGCCGCCGCCGGAGGAGGACACCTTGATGCCCTTCAGGATCTCGTCGATGACCCCGGTGTCCTGGCCGACGTCGATGCCGAAGCGCACGACGACCATCTGCCGGGAGTCGTTCGGGGAGGGGAAGGCGACCGACTCGACCAGACCGTCGGAGCCCTTGCTGGTCACGGCCTTCCAGCGCACCATGTAGCCCTTCTGCCCGGCCACCGTCACCGCCTGTGCGGCCAGCTGCTGGTGCGAGGTGATGCTGCCGTAGGTGCTGCCGCCGTACGACTCCTTCGCGTTCGCCGCGATGTCCGCCTTCGCGACCTGCTCCGCGGTGTCGCCGTCGGTGCCCAGGGCCACGGCGGGTGCGGTGTAGGCGCCGCCCGCGGTGCAGGTCTGGGAGCTGTTGCCGGGGCACTTGTAGGAGTCGTCCGAGGTGACCTGCGCGCCGACGCTGATCGCCTGCCCGGTCCAGCCCTTCGGCACGGGCAGGCTGACGCCGTCGATCGCGTCCGGCACGGTCCCGCCGCCCTTGATCTTGGGTGCGGGCGAAGGCGAGGAGCCCCCGGAGCCGCCCGAGCCGCCCGAGCCGTCGGAACCACCCGGTCCGCCGAGGCCGCCCGAGCCGTCCTGCCCGCCGGAGGACCCGCCGGAGCCGTCGGACCCGCCGGGGCCTTCCGGACCGCCGAACCCGCCGCCGTTCTGCCCGCCGCCCGTGCTGTGCTGCGCCCCGGCGCGGTTGCCGCCCTGGCCGCCGCCGTCGTCGGTGAGCGCGTACACCCCGATCCCGATGCAGGCCAGTACCGCGACCGCCGCGGCGACGGCGATGCCGGTGCGCACCCCGCTCCGGGAGGAGGGCGGGGGCGGGGCGGGGTAGGAGGGGTAGCCGGTGTACGCCGGGTAGCCGGGCTGACCGGGAGCTTGCTGGAAGCCGGGCTGACCGGGAGCTTGCTGGTATCCGGGCCGGCCCGGAGGGGGCTGGTGGCCGGGGTAGGCGTCGTAGCCATAGCCGTGGCCGTGGGCGGCGGAGGGCGCCTGGCCGGCGGGCGGCGGGGGAGTGGCCCCCGGCGCCGGACCGGTGAGGGGGGCTTGGCCGGCGGGCGGCACGGGGCCTGCCGGTGCCGTCGGATCGCCGCCCTGCGCGGCCGGGCCCGGCTGTGCCGCCGGGTCGGCCTGCGTCGCCGGGCCCGAACCCGCCGCCGTGCCGGCCCCCGCCGCCTCGCCGGTCCCCGCTGCCCGGCCGCCCTCCACCGCCTGGCCGCCGTCCGCCGCCTCGCCGTCCGGTGCCTGGCCGGGCTGCGATGCCTTGCCGTCGGCCGGTGCCTGGCCGGGCTCCTGCGTCTTGCCGTCGGCCGGTGCCTGGGCGGCCCGCGCCGCCGGGTCCGTGGTCGCGGCCGTGTCCACGGGCGGGGCGGGCTCGTCGCCGGGCGCCGCCGCTGTCGGGGGACCCCACGTCGCGGCCGTCCCGGCGGGGCGGACCCGGTCCGTCCATGCCTTGCCGTCCCACCAGCGCTCGGTGGGCGGACCGTCATGCGTCTGCCCGGGGTCGGGGTACCACCCGGGAGGAGTCACCTGCGTCATGGCCCCACCGTATGAGGCAACCGTGAAAGTGCGATGAGAGGATCTGCCGCCAATCCCTCGACCCCGGACAATTCACCTCCCGATTTCTTCGGCCGCCCCGGTCCGGTCCCCCGCCCCGCCTTCCACCACCAGCCGCACCGGCGCGCACGCCGCGCGCTCCGGCATCCGGAACCCGTCCCGCCCCGGTGTCACCGACCCCAGCACGCTCGGCCGCCGCGCCCCCGTGCTGCGCGGATCGGTGCCCGCGAGGCCGTGCACGGTGAGGAAGCCGAGAACGGCGAAGGCGTACGCCTCCTTCGCGGCGGCGGGCAGCCCGAGCTCGTCCGAGGAGCGCAGCGGGATCCGGCCGAGCAGGTCCCGCAGCAGACGCACCAGCACCGGATTGCGCACACCCCCGCCGGACGCGATGACCTCGCTCGCGCCGACGGACCGCACCGCGTCCGCGACCGTCCGCGCGGTCAGCAGGGCGAGCGTGGCGAGGACGTCCTGCGGGCGGGCCCCGTCGAAGGCGCCGGCGGCCCGCAGATACCCGGCGTGGAACAGCTCCTTGCCGGTGGTGCGCGGCGCCGGCCGCGCGTAGTACGGCTCCGCGAGCAGCCGTGCCAGCAGCCGCGGGTCGGGGCGGCCGCGCGCGGCGAGGGCGCCGTCCGCGTCGTAGGCCAGCCGTCCGCCGCTGAACTCCCGCACCGCCGCGTCCAGCAGCGCACAGCCGGGCCCGGTGTCGAAGGCGGTGCCGTCCGGTGCGGTCAGGTTGGCGATGCCGCCGATGTTCAGCGCCACCGGCCGGCCCGGCCGGCCCCGCAGCCACAGCAGGTCGAACAGGCTGACCAGGGGCGCCCCTTGGCCGCCCGCCGCGACGTCCCGCGCCCGGAAGTCGGCGACCACGGGCAGCCCGGTCGCCTCCGCGATCCACGCGGGCTGCCCGAGCTGAAGGGTGCCGCGCACCCGTCCGTCCGCCACCCAGTGGTAGACCGTCTGCCCGTGCGAGGCCACCAACTCCGCCCGGTCCGCGCACAGTTCCCTGTTCGCCCGCACCGCCGCCGCCGCGAACGCCTGCCCGATCCCGGTGTCCAGGCGGCATACCGCGTCGAACCCGCACGCCGCGGGCGGCATCGCCCGCGCGAGCGCCGTGCGCAGCGGCTCCTCGTACGGCGCGCTGACCATGCCGAGCGGCCGCAGGGCCAACGTGTCGCCGGCCAGCCGCAGTTCACCGGCCGCCGCGTCCACGGCGTCGTACGACGTCCCGGACATCAGCCCGATCACCCGCACCGCTTCCTCCAACCCGCGTTCCGGAAAGCCCTGTTCGGCGACGCGTCCCGCCGACTCCCCTCCTGTGGCGTCCTCTTCAGCAGTGCGAGCCCGCTCACCGCGCACGCCGCCGCCGCGTAGTAACCCGGCACGTCCGGGTTCCCGGTCCGGCGCACCGCCTCCGTGATGATCAGACCCGCGCAGCCGGAGAACACCGCGTTGGACAGCGCGTAGGCGAGGCCCAGGCCGGTCCAGCGGACGCGGGCGGGGAACATCTCGGCGAGCAGGGCCGGGCCGGGGCCCGCCAGCAGGCCCACCACCGCGCCGGCGCCGGCCAGGGCGAGGGCCTTCGCCAGGACCGGGGCGCCCGGATCCTGGAGCAGGCCGAGCACCGGCAGCGCGCCCGCCACCACCAGCAGCGCGCCCGCGAGCAGCACCGGCCGCCGACCCACCCGGTCGCTGAGCGCCCCCGCGGGCAGGATCGCCGCGGCGAACCCCGCGTTGGCCACCGCCGCGGCCACCAGCGCCTGCGCGAACCCCGCGTGCAGCGCGCTCTGGAGGTAGGAGGGGAGCACCACGAGGAAGGTGTATCCGGCCGCCGACCAGCCCGTCACCCGCGCCGCCGCCAGCGTGATCGCACCCCAACCGAGCCTCATGGCAGGCGACTTGGGCCGCTCCAGGAACTCCGGCGTCTCCGCGAGGCCGGTGCGCAGCCACAGCGCCAGCAGGCCCAGCGGCACGGCGAGCAGGAACGGCAGCCGCCACCCCCACGCGGTGAGCCGCTCCATGCCCAGCACCGCCGCGGTCACCGCCGTGACCCCCGCGCCGCCCAGCAGCCCCAGCGCCACCGTGAAGGACTGCCATGCCCCGTACACCCCGCGCCGCCCCGGCGGGGCGAACTCCGTCAGCACCGCCACCGCGCCGCCGAACTCCCCGCCCGCGGCCAGCCCCTGGACGATCCGCAGCAGCGTGAGCAGCCAGGGCGCAAGGGCCCCCACCGCGCCGTACGTCGGCAGTGCCCCGATCAGCGCCGTCGCGCCGGACATCAGCGCCACCACCCCGATCAGCACCGGCCGCCGCCCGTACCGGTCGCCCAGCCTGCCGAACAGGACCGCGCCGAGCGGCCGGAAGAAGAACGCGAGCGCGAAGGAGGCGTACGTCCGCACCAGCCCCTGCACCGCGCCGCCGCCCGCCGGGGTGAAGAAGCGCTCGGCGAGCACGGTCGCGAGGAAGCCGTAGACCGCGAACTCGTACCACTCCACGAAGTTCCCGGCCGATCCCGCCGCCACCGCCCGCGCTCCGGGGGCCCCTCGTGCCGTATTCCCGCGCGCAACGCGCCCCGCCTGAGTCACTGCTGACGCTCCGTCCGCCGACGACACCGCTGCTCGGGGCGGGTCCGCGTCGCCCGGCCGCCCGGACTTTCACTCGGCTGTGCAACAGCTGCCCCGACCGTCCACCACATATCCCACCGGACGGCTACGCTCGGGGTCTGTACGTCATTCGGGCGACCTTGGGGAGGGAACGGGATGACGGAGGGACGGCCGGCGGCGGCCGCTTCGGCTCCCCTGTGGGAGCGGGACGCGGAGATCGGCACCGTCGCGCGGGCCATCGAGGAGCTGCGCGCCGACAAGTCCTCCGCGGGCGGCCTGCTGGTCTTCCGCGGCGAGGCGGGCCTCGGCAAGACCGCGCTGCTGGCCGAGACCCGGCGCATGGCCGAGGGCCGCGGCTGCACCGTGTGGTACGCCCGCGGCGCCGAGACCCTGAGATCCGTGCCCTTCAACGTCGTACGGCAGCTGCTCCAGCCCGCGCTGCTGTCGCTGCTGCCCGAGGAGGCCCGCGAGTACCTCGGCGACTGGTACGACATCGCCGGTCCCGCCCTCGGCATAGCCGAACCGCAGGAGGAGAGCGCCGACCCACAGTACGTGTGCGACGGCCTCGTCGCCGCCGTCCGCCGGCTCGCCCGCCGCGAATGGCCGCTCGTGCTGCTGATCGACGACGCGCACTGGGCCGACCAGGAGACCCTGCGCTGGCTCGCCGCCTTCGCCGAACGCCTGGACGACCTGTCCGTCCTCGTCGTGGTCGCCCGCAGACCCGGCGAGGTCGGCGGGGAGAGCGCCCGCCACCTCGACGCGGTCGCCGAGGCCGCGGGCCGCCCCGTGAACAACCTGCGCGCGCTCACCCCGGACGCCGCGGCCGGACTCACCCGCGCCACCCTCGGCCAGCACGCCGACGACGCGTTCTGCCGCGAGGTCTGGGCCGTCACCGCGGGCAATCCGTACGACGCCGTCGAACTCCTCGCCAAGGTGCAGGAGAGCGAAGTGTCACCGGTGGAGGCCCGCGCCGGGGAGCTGCGCGCCCTCAACCGCGCGGCCCGCGGCGGCGGACTGGTCGACCGGATCAGGGAACTCGGCTTCCAGCCCACCCAGTTCGCCTGGGCCGCCGCCGTCCTCGGCACCGGCATCACCCTCGGCTCGGCCGCCCGCCTCGCCACCATGGACGAGGAGGACGCCCGGAACTGCGCCGAACTGCTGCGCACCGCCCGCATCCTCACCACGCCCGACCCCACGGCCGCCGAACACCGCGGCGCCGACCTGGAGTTCGTGCACCCGCTGATCGCCTCCGCCGTCTACAACTCCATCCCGCCGGGCGTGCGCACCGCCATGCACGGCGTCGCCGCCGAGATCGTCACCGAGCTGGGCCGGGGCGCCGCCGAAGCGGCCCGGCACCTGCTGCTGGTCCATCCGGAGGCCGACGAGAGACTGGTCGAGCGGCTGCGCGAAGCCGCCCGCGAACACCTCGCCGTCGGCGCGCCCGACGCCGCCCGCGTCTGCCTGGAACGCGCCCTCCAGGAGCCGCCCCGCCCCGACATCCACGCCCATGTCCTGTACGAACTGGGCTGCGCCACCCTGCTGACCGCGCCCGCCGTCACCATCGGCCATCTGCGCAGCGCCCTCGGCATGCGCGGCCTCGACGGCGGCGAACGCGTCGACGCCGTGGTCCGCCTCTCCCAGGCCCTGCTCCACAACGACCAGTTGGAGGAGGCCGTCCGCACCGTCGAGGCCGAGGCCGCCCGGCACGAACCGGGGCCCGTGCGGATGCGGTTGCAGGCGTTCCAGTACATGTGGGAGGGCATCCACGGCGAGAGCGCCGCACCGGCCCGCTCCCGCAGCCTCGCCGAACTCGCCGCCACCTGCACCGGCCGCGACAACACCGAGCGCGCGCTGCTGATCCTGCGCGGCTTCGACGCCATGACGCACGGCGAGAGCGCCGCCGAGATCGTCGAACTGTGCGACCGGGCCCTGGTCAACGGACGGCTCGCGCCCGGCCTCGGCTGGACCGACCGGGAGTGGGGCATCGAGCTGCTGACGATGCTCGGCAGCGCCTACGTCTACACCGACCGGCTCGACCGCGCCGAGAGCCTGTTCGCCGAGGCCCTGCGCGTGTACACGGGCGCCGGCTGGCACGGCGGCCACCTCTCCCTGGCCAACGCCTACCTGGGTCTCGCCTACCGCAGGCAGGGCCGCCTGAGGGACGCCGAGGCCACCCTGCGCGAGGCCCTCGTGCTGGCCGAACGGGTGGGCCGACGCCTGCCGCTGCACTGGTCGGCCACCTGCGGCCTGGTCGACACCCTGCTGGCCCGCGGCCGGGTCCAGGACGCCTGGTCGGTCGCCGAACAGTACGGCTTCGCCCCGCCCTACCCGTCCACCATCGTGCTGCCCGACGTCCGTTCGGTGCGCGGCCGGCTGCTGCTCGCCGTCGGCCGTACCGAGGAGGGCGTCAACGAGCTGGAGGCCGCCGAGAAGACCGCCGTCTCCCGCGGCGGCCACAACCCGGTCCTCGCACCCTGGTCGGTCGACCTCGCCAGGGCCCTCGCCGGACAGGACCCGGCCCGCAGCAAACGGCTCGCCGCCGGCGCCCGCCGGCAGGCCGAGCGCTTCGGCACCGACACCGCCATCGGCGAAGCCCTGCGCTGCCCGCCGCCCTGGAGACCGGCGGCCGCGCACTCCAGCTCGCCCGCCGCGCCGTCACGTATCTGGAGGCATCGCCCTCCCAGTACGAACACGCGGCGGCCCGCATCGAGTACGGCATCCTCGCCCGCTCCGCCGCCGACCTGCACCGGGGCCTCGACCTGGCCCGCTCCTGCGGCGCGGACGGCCTGGTGGCACAGGCGCGGGCGGCGCTCGCCGAGGGAGGGGAGCGGTAACTCCCCTGCGTGGTACGGCGGTTCAGCCCGCCCGCACGAACACCACCCACACCTGGCCGGCGGCGAAGTCCAGCGGCCGGCCGTCCGCCGCGGTGAACGTCGTACCGTCGGGCGCCGCCGGCCGTGACCAGGTGGCGGCGAAGGAGTGCCCGTCGCGCAGCACCTCCGCCCGCCCGGCGCCGACCGTCTCCGTGTAGGGAGTGGGGTTGCCGAGCACGTCGTGGTAGCGCGAGTCGCGGATGCCGACGTACTGCACGACGACCGTCGGCGGCGCCGGCCGGGGGCCGTCCGTGTCGGTCGTGGGCGTGCCGTCCATCGCGATCAGCCAGCCGCGCCGGGCCGGTGACCAGGTGAAGGTGAAGCGGGCCGACGGGTAGCGCACGGTGCGCGAGACCACCGGGGTGCCCCCGGCGGGGGCCGGGCCGTAGCGGAAACCCGTGGTCAGCGCGCCCCGGCCCGGAGCGGAACGCAGCAGGCGCGCGGGGCGCAGATAGAGGTTGTGCGGCGCGGCCCGCGCGCTGTCCCGGTCGTAGGCGCCGGACGCCTCGCCGGGCGACTCGGGCCGCACCGGCGCCTGCCCGATCAGCGGCAGCAGCTTGCGCTGGGCGCCGGAGAAGGCCAGATACGGCCGGTCGAACTGGGCGAGCAGCTCCAGATCGGACTCGCGGGCGCTGCGCACCGGCCCGACGGCGCCAGGCAGCCGGCTCGCGTAGACCGCCATCAGCCGGCTCAGACCGCCCTCGACCTGCTCCGCGTACACCACGTCGGCGGCGTCGAGCCCGGTCTGCGGGCGGGCCGCGGGCACATCGTCGATCTTCACGGCGAGCGGGGAGCCGCCCGCGGCCGTGGAAGCCGGGGGCGGAGTGGGCACCGGGTGCTCGTCCCGCCGTCCGCCGGGCCCGCCGCAGCCCGATGCCAGGACGGCGACCAGCACACCCGCCGCCACCCCACCCCTTCGGGCACCGCGTCTCCCGCCCACCCTCGCCACCCCGTCCGTCGTCCGTGGTCCGCCGCCGCGCGTCCGGCCGGGCGCCCACACGGGTCATACCCCGTGCACCCCCGTCCGGCACCCGCACCGCGCCCACCAGGGGGTTCGGCGCCCGGACACACGGGTACCCGGCCGCTACCGCAAAACGGACGTACGCGACCAAGGGAGCGCGACCTCATGAAGGCAGTCACCTGGCAGGGCAAGCGGGACGTGCGGGTGGAGGACGTGCCCGACCCGAAGATCGAGGAACCCACCGACGCCGTCATCCGCATCACCTCCAGCGGGCTGTGCGGCTCGGACCTGCATCTGTACGAAGTGCTCACCCCGTTCATGACACCCGGCGACATCCTCGGCCACGAACCCATGGGCATCGTGGAGGAGGTCGGCTCGGAGGTCACCAACCTCAAGCCCGGCGACCGGGTCGTGGTGCCGTTCCAGATCTCCTGCGGCCACTGCTTCATGTGCGACTCCGGGCTCAACACCCAGTGCGAGACCACCCAGGTCACCGGCGAGGGGATGGGCGCGGCCCTGTTCGGCTACACCCGGCTGTACGGCGCCGTGCCGGGCGCGCAGGCCGAGTATCTGCGGGTGCCGCAGGCGCAGTTCGGCCCGATGAAGGTGCCCGACGGCCCGCCGGACGACCGCTTCGTCTACCTCTCCGATGTGCTGCCCACCGCCTGGCAGGCCGTCGAGTACGCCGCGATCCCGCCCGGCGGCAGCGTCGCGGTCCTCGGCCTCGGCCCGATCGGCGACATGTCCTGCCGCATCGCCAAGGCACGCGGCGCCGAACAGGTCTTCGGGATCGACCTCGTGCCCGAGCGGCTCGCACGGGCGAACCGGCGGGGCGTGAAGACGTACGACCTCCGGGCCTTCGACGACGAGAAGGCGCTGATCCACGCCATCAAGGACGAGACCGGCGGCCGGGGCCCGGACGCGGTGATCGACGCCGTCGGCACCGAGGCCCACGGCAGCGCGGCAGCGCGGCTCGCCCAGCAGGCCACCGCCCTGATGCCGCGCGCGGTCGCCGCACCCTTCGCGGAACGCTTCAGCGTCGACCGGCTCGGCGCCCTGTACATGGCTATCGACCTGGTGCGACGCGGCGGCACCATCTCCCTCAGCGGCGTCTACGGCGGCATGGCCGACCCGCTCCCGCTGCTCACCCTGTTCGACAAGCAGATCCAGATGCGGATGGGCCAGGCCAACGTGCGCCGCTGGAGCGACCAGATCATGCCGTACCTCACCGACGAGGACCCGCTCGGCGTCGAGGACTTCGCCACGCACCGGGTGCCGCTGTCCGAGGCGCCGCACGCCTACGAGATGTTCCAGCGCAAGGAGGACGGCGCGATCAAGATCCTCATGAAGCCGTAACGGCACCTCGTGGGTACCGGAGATCCCCGGCGGGGGAGGGCTCAGCCCTTCTCCCCGAGGATCTCCGCGAGGTCGTACCGCACCGGCTCCTCCAGCTGGGCGTACGTGCAGCTCTCGGGCGTCCGGTCGGGGCGCCAGCGGCGGAAGCGGGCGGTGTGCCGGAAGCGCTGCCCGTTCTCCATGTGGTCGTAGGCGACCTCGGCCACCCGCTCGGGCCGCAGCGGCACCCAGGACAGGTCCTTCTTGCCCGACCAGCGGCTCGGCGCGCCCGGCAGCCGGGCACTCTCGTGCGCCGCCTCCTCGGCCCAGGCCGCCCAGGGATGACCGGTGACGTCGTCCATCCGCAGCGGCGCCAGCTCCTCCACCAGTTCGGCGCGCCGCTTCATCGGGAACGCGGCCGACACGCCCACATGCTGGAGCCTGCCCTCCCCGTCGTACAGCCCGAGCAGCAGCGAGCCGACCACCGGGCCGCTCTTGTGCAGCCGGTACCCGGCCACCACGACGTCCGCCGTACGCTCGTGCTTGATCTTGAACATGGCCCGCTCGTCCTGCCGGTAGCGCAGGTCGAGCGGCTTGGCCACGATCCCGTCGAGCCCGGCGCCCTCGAACCGCTCGAACCACTGGCCGGCCACCGCGGGATCCGTCGTCGCGGGCGCCACGTGCACCGGCGGTGTGGCGTCCGCGAGGGCCCGCTCCAGCAGCGTGCGCCGGTCGGTGAGCGGCACGTCCAGCAGGGCGTGGTCGTCCAGCGCCAGCAGGTCGAAGGCGACGAAGGAGGCCGGGGTGCGCTCCGCCAGCGTCCGCACCCGCGAGGCCGCCGGATGGATCCGCTCGGTCAGCGCGTCGAAGTCCAGGTGCCCGTCCCGCGCGATCACGATCTCTCCGTCGAGCACGCACCGCTCGGGCACCCGCTGCCCAAGCGCCTCGACCAGTTCGGGAAAGTACCTGGTCAGCGGCTTGCCGGTGCGGCTGCCCAGCTCGATCTCGGCGCCGTCGCGGAACACGATCGACCGGAAGCCGTCCCACTTCGCCTCGTAGTGCATGCCCGGCGGGATCCTCGCCACCGACTTGGCGAGCATCGGCTTCACGGGGGGCATGACGGGCAGCTCCATGGCACCGATTCTGCGCGCGCCCGGTCGCGCGCGCCCGGCGTGCGCACCCATGCGCGCCCGGTGTGCGAGCCGCGCGGGGGGCGCCTACGGTGGCCGCATGGCCGAAGCGGTGGAACTGGAGGTGGCCGGGCGGACCGTACGGCTGTCCAGCCCGGACAAGGTGTTCTTTCCCGAGCGGGGCTTCACCAAGCTGGACCTCGCCCGGTACTACATCGCGGTCGGCCCCGGCATCCTGCGCGCCCTGCGCGACCGCCCCACCACCCTGGAGCGCTACCCGGACGGCATCGAGGGTGAGTGGTTCTTCCAGAAACGCGCCCCCAAGGGCATGCCCGGCTGGATCCCGACCGCCCACATCACCTTCCCCAGCGGCCGCAGCGCCGACGAGATGTGCCCCACCGAGGAAGCCGCCGTGGTGTGGGCCGCGCAGTACGGCACGCTCACCTTCCACCCCTGGCCGGTGCGCGCGGGCGACGTCGACCACCCCGACGAACTCCGCATCGACCTCGACCCGCAGCCCGGCACCGACTACACGCACGCCGTCCGCGCCGCCCACGAACTGCGCGCCGTCCTCGACGAGTTCGGCGGGCTGCGCGGCTGGCCGAAGACCTCCGGCGGCCGGGGACTGCACGTCTTCGTGCCCATCGAACCCCGCTGGACCTTCACCCAGGTGCGGCGCGCCGCCATCGCCGTCGGCCGGGAGATGGAACGCCGGATGCCCGAACACGTCACCATCAAGTGGTGGAAGGAGGAGCGCGGCGCCCGCATCTTCCTGGACTACAACCAGACTGCCCGCGACCGCACCATCGCCTCCGCCTATTCGGTACGGCCCCGCCCCGAGGCCACCGTCTCCGCGCCACTGCGCTGGACGGAGGTCGGCTCCGCCCGCCCCCGCGACTTCGACCTGGCCACCATGCCGGCCCGGTTCGCCGAACTCGGCGACGTACACGCCGACATGGACGACCACGCCTACTCCCTGGACGCCCTGCTGGAACTCGCCCGCCGCGACGAGCACGACCACGGGCTCGGCGACCTGCCGTACCCGCCGGAGTACCCGAAGATGCCCGGCGAGCCCAAACGCGTCCAGCCGAGCCGGGCCCGCGAGAACCCGGCGCCCTGATCGCGTACGGCACCCCGCCGGACGCCGAACGCTCGTTATCCTGGCGGTAACCGGCCGATGAGGAGTCCCGTGGTGCCCGAGGCAGTATCGCGTCCCACCCTGGAGGCCGTGGCCACCCGCGCCGGGGTGTCCAGAGCCACCGTGTCACGGGTGGTCAACGGCGGGTACGGCGTGCGGCAACCGCTGGCCGAGCGGGTCCGACGGGCCGTGGCCGAACTCGGCTACGTGCCCAACCAGGCGGCGCGCAGCCTCGTCACCAAGCGGCACGACGCCGTCGCCGTCGTCATCGCCGAACCCGAGACCCGCGTCTTCACCGACCCCTTCTTCGCCCTCCAGTTGCGCGGTATCAGCAAGGAACTGACCGCCCACGACAACCAGTTGGTGCTGCTGCTGACCGAGGGCCGGGACGACCACGCCCGAGTCGCCCGGTATCTCGCCGGGGGCCATGTCGACGGCGCGCTGGTCTTCTCCCTGCACCTGGACGACCCGCTGCCCGGACTCATCCACGACGCCGGGGTGCCCACCGTGTTCGGCGGCCGGCCGGGCTGGCGGGACCGTACCGGCACGCCGGTGTACGTGGACACCGACAACCGGGGCGGCGCGCGCACCGCCGTGCGCCATCTCGCCGGGCTCGGCCGGACCCGGATCGCGCACATCACCGGCGCCCTGGACCAGACCTCGGCCGTGGACCGGCTCGACGGCTACCGGGACGTCATGGCGGAGACGGCCGGCGGGGGCGGCGATCCCTCACTGGTCGTGGAGAGCGACTTCACCCCGGCGGGCGGGGAGCGGGCCATGCGCGAACTCCTCGACCGCCGCCCCGATGTGGACGCCGTGTTCGCCGCGAACGACCTCACCGCGCTGGGCGCGCTGCGGGTGCTGCGGGAGCGGGGGCTGCGGGTGCCCGAGGACGTGGCGGTGGTCGGCTTCGACGACATGCTGCCGCTGGCCGAGCAGTCCGACCCGCCGCTGACCACCATCCGTCAGGACATCGAGCAGATGGGCCGCCTGATGGCCCGCCTGCTGCTGCGCGGCACCTCCGCCGCGCACGGCGCCTCCGCCGTGCCCGGCGCCTCCGCCGTGCCCGGCGCCTCCGCCGTGCCCGGCGCCTCCGGCTCGCCTGGCGCCACCGCCCTGGACGCGACCTCCGTACTCGACGGCGCCGACCCGGTGGGCCTGGCTCCGGGACCCGGCGTGATCCTGCCGACCACGCTGATACGCCGGGCATCCGCCTGAGCCGCCCCCCGGCCGCCTTCTTGCCACCCGCCTTACCGCCTCACCCCCGCGCCCGCTCGCTCCCGAGCACCGCGAACCGTGCCCCGTACGGATCGGCCAGCCCGGCGATGCGCCCCACGCCCTCGACCGTCACCGGCGGGGCGCTCACCGACCCGCCGAGCCGCTCCGCCGCCGCCGCGACCGCGTCGGTGTCCTCGACCGCGAAGTACGGCAGCCAGTACGGCTCGCCCTCCACCCGGTCCAGCGGCACCACCCCGCCGAACATCGCGTCCTCCCCGGCGCCCGCCGGATTGACGCATGTGTACACGCCGTCCGGGAAGGACACTCCGGAGGTCTCCAGGCCGAGCACCCGGTGGTAGAAGGCGGCCGCCGCCGCGATGTCCGGGGTGTGCAGCTCGGCCCAGCACAGCGCGCCCGGCGCGTTCGCCAGGTCCACGCCCCTGGTCCGGCCGGGCTGCCAGACCCCGAACCGCACACCGGCCTGGTCGCGCAGGACGGCCATGTGTCCCTGGCCCATCACGTCGACCGGCCCGAACAGCACCTGCCCGTGGGCCTGTTCGGCCGCTCGGGCGGTCGCCGCCGCGTCCTGGGTCCGGAAGTACAGCGTCCAGGCCGGCGGCCCCTGCTCGGGCCCGCACCGCATACCACCGGCGACGGTCTTCCCGTCCAGTTGGAAGAAGCCGTACCCCCCGGTCTCCGGGCCCGCCGACTCGAAGCGCCAGCCGAACAGGGAGCCGTAGAAGGACCGCGCGCCGTCGATGTCCGGCGCGCCGACATCGAGCCAGTTCGGCGCGCCGTCGGCGAAATCGGTGGTGAGCATGGCCGCCCTCCTCGCGGGGTGCCGTCCCGTGCACTGCCGAGTCTGGCACCGCCCACCGGCGATCGCCGCCGGAGCACCGCCGGGCGCCCTCACCCTCGGTGACCCCGCAGGCCCGATCGGGTTTCCGGAAATTCCGCGCGCCGCCGTGCAACCGACCGGCTCCGGGGAGCATCATCGATGTGGCCGGGGGCCCCGATGACGGCGTTGAGCGCACGTTGATCGAACGTTTTTCGCCGGTCGGCATGCTCCTGGTCATGCACCTCGACACCCTCACCCCGGCCGACCCGACCTGGCAGGCGCAGGCCCTGTGCGCGCAGACGGGGCCGGACTTCTTCTTCCCCGAGCCGGGCAGCTCGGTCCGCGAGGCGAAGCGCATCTGCGGGATGTGCGAGCTGCGCCCGGCCTGCCTGGAGTACGCCCTCGCCCACGACGAGCGCTTCGGCGTCTGGGGCGGGCTGTCCGAGAAGGAACGCCTCGCCCTGCGCCGCACCTCCGGCTGACCGGCCGCCGCCTACGACCGGGGCCGGTGCCCCGGCGGGCGTCTCGCTCAGCCCGCGGCTCGCGCGGCCATCCGCGCCTTGCGTGCCGCCAGCTTCTCGTCGAACCGGGAGGCCTCCAGGTCCAGGCCGCCCATGAACAGGCCGAGTTCCTCCTGCGCCCGGCGCCCCTCGGGCCCGAGGCCGTCGATCCCCATGACCTTCAGGAAGCGCAGCACCGGCTGGAGCACGTCGTCGTGGTGGATGCGCAGGTTGTAGACCTCGCCGATCGCCATCTGCGCGGCGGCCCGCTCGAAACCGGGGATGCCGTGTCCGGGCATCCGGAAGTTGACGACGACGTCCCGGACCGCCCGCATCGTCAGGTCGGGCGCCAGCTCGAACGCGGCCTTGAGCAGGTTGCGGTAGAACACCATGTGCAGGTTCTCGTCGGTCGCGATCCGGGCGAGCATCCGGTCGCACACCGGATCACCGGACTGATGGCCGGCGTTGCGGTGCGAGACGCGGGTGGCCAGCTCCTGGAAGGCGACGTAGGCGACCGAGTGCAGCATCGAGTGCCGGTTGTCGGACTCGAAGCCCTCGCTCATGTGCGCCATGCGGAACCGCTCCAGCTGGTCCGGGTCCACCGCGCGCGAGGCGAGCAGATAGTCGCGCATCACGATGCCGTGCCGGCCCTCCTCGGCCGTCCAGCGGTGCACCCAGGTGCCCCAGGCGCCGTCGCGGCCGAACAGGCTGGCGATCTCGTGGTGGTAGCTGGGCAGGTTGTCCTCGGTCAGCAGGTTGACGACCAGGGCGGTGCGGCCGATGTCGGTCACCTTGGACTGGTCCTTCGCCCAGGCCTCCCCGTCCTCGAACAGGGCCGGGAAGTTGCGCCCGTCGCCCCAGGGCACGTACTCGTGCGGCATCCAGTCCTTGGCGACCTTCAGATGGCGGTTCAGCTCCCCCTCGACCACTTCCTCCAGCGCGTACAGCAGCCGGGCGTCGGTCCAGGCGGCGGCCGGGCCGGCGAGATGGGGGGAGGTGATCGTCACGGGAACTCCAGGGGGACGCCGAACAGGGAGCACGAGCGGGGGGTACCGGCGAGCGGGGCCGGGAAACCTACGAGATCGTAAGCTACGAATCCGTAGGTTACGAAACCGTAGGTTAAGGCGCCGTAAGAGAGTCCCGGTCAGGCGTACAGCTCCCGCAGCCGTACGGACAGACAGGTCACCGAGCCCTCCAGCTTCTCGAACTCGCCGATGTCGACGGTGACCACCTCGTAGCCGAGGTCGGTCAGCAGCTCGGCGGTCTTCGGGGCGCTCGCCGCCATCAGCAGCTTGTGCCCGCCGAGCAGCACCACGTGCGCGCCGGACTCCTCGGGCACCGAGAGGAAGCCGGGGAACAGCGAGGGCCGGTCCACCCTCGGGATGTGCCCGATGACGGTGCCGTCCGGCAGCGCGGTCACGGCCGACTTCAGATGCAGCACCTTGCTCACCGGTACGGCCACCACCCGCGCGCCCAGCGGCTCGAACGCGGCCCGTACCTGCTGCACACCGGCCGCGTCGGTCCGCGCGCTGCGGCCGACGTAGACCGTGTCGCCGATCTTCAGGACGTCGCCGCCGTCCAGGGTGCCCGGATCCCATATCCAGTTCACCGAGCAGCCGAGGGCGGCCACCGCCTCCTCCACACCGGCGGTCTCCGGGCGGCGGGACGCACTGCCCGGCCGGGTGATCAGCGCGACGTTGCGGAACAGGACGACGGTGTCCTCCACGAACACCGAGTCCGGGCGGTCGTCGGCCGGCTCGACCTCGAACGTCTCCCAGCCGTGCGCCCGCAGCGCCTCGACGTACGCCTCCCACTGCGCGGTGGCGAGTTCGACGTCGACCTTCCGCCGCTCGATATGCGTCACCAGGCCCTCGGCGAGACGCGGGCTCGGGCGGCGGACGAGGGCCTTCTTGCTGGGCACGACGGGCCTTTCCAGTCGGGGATGGGGTGCCTGCGCCGCGAGTGCGGCGCTGGTCCGCCATCATGCAGCCCGGCACGCCCGGCACAAAACCCCCCACCCCCCGGCCGGCTAGCCCACCTCCTCCGGCGCGATCTCCGTCAGTTCCCCGTCCGCCAGCAGCAGCCAGCGGGTGATGCCGATCGACTCCAGGAACGGCAGGTCGTGGCTGCTCACCAGCAGTGCGCCCTGGTACGACGCCAGGGCCGAGGTGAGCTGCCGGACGCTCGCCAGGTCGAGGTTGTTGGTCGGCTCGTCCAGCAGGAGCAGCTGGGGCGCCGGCTCGGCCAGCATCAGCGCGGCCAGCGTGGCCCGGAAGCGCTCGCCGCCGGACAGGGTGGCCGCCCGCTGGTCGGCGCGCGCGCCCCGGAACAGGAAGCGGGCCAGCCGCGCCCGGACCCGGTTGTTGGTGGCGCCGGGCGCGAACCGGGCCACGTTCCGGGCGACGGTCAGCTCGTCGTCCAGCACGTCGAGCCGCTGCGGCAGGAACCGCAGCGGGACGTGCGCGGTGGCCGTGCCCGCCACGGGAGCCAGCTGTCCGGCGATGGTGCGCAGCAGCGTCGTCTTGCCCGCGCCGTTGCGCCCGACCAGCGCGATCCGCTCCGGGCCGCGCAGATCGAGGATCCCCTCGACCCGCGCCCCGTAGGCCATCGCCAGGTTCTCCAGGGTGAGCACCTGCCGGCCCGGCGGTACGGCGGTGTGCGGCAGGTCGACGCGGATCTCGTCCTCGTCGCGCACCGCGTCCACCGCGTCGTCCAGGCGCTCCCTGGCCTCGGCGAGGCGCTCCTCGTGCAGGATGCGGTGCTTGCCCGCCGACACCTGGGCGGCGCGTTTGCGGGCGCCCATCACGATCTTCGGCTCGCGCTTTGAGTCCCACATCTTCTGCCCGTACCGCTTGCGGCGGGCCAACTTGACCTGCGCGTCGGACAGTTCGCGCTGCTGCTTGCGCACATCGGCCTCGGCGGCCCGCACCATCCGCTCGGCTGCCTCCTGTTCGACGGCCAGTGCCTGCTCGTAGGCCGAGAAGTTGCCGCCGTACCAGGCGACCTCGCCGGAGCGCAGGTCCGCGATCTGGTCGACCAGGTCGAGGAGTTCGCGGTCGTGGCTGACCACCACGAGCACGCCGGACCAGGCGGCCACGGCCTGGTGGAGACGGCGGCGCGCGTACAGGTCGAGGTTGTTGGTGGGTTCGTCCAGGAGCAGCACGTCGGGGCGGCGCAGCAGCAGCGCGGCGAGCCGGAGCAGCACCGACTCGCCGCCGGACACTTCGCCGACGGTGCGGTCCAAGTCGATGTGGCCCAGGCCGAGTTCGCCGAGGGTGACCAGGGCGCGCTCCTCGACGTCCCAGTCGTCGCCGACCGTCTCGAAGTGCCGTTCGGCCGCGTCGCCCGCCTCGATGGCGTGCAGCGCGGCCCGCCGCTCGGCGATGCCGAGGGCCGCGTCGACGCGGAGCGCGGTGTCCAGGGTGACGTTCTGCGGGAGGTAGCCGACGTCTCCGGTGACCTTGACCGTGCCGTCGGCCGGGGTGAGTTCACCGGCGAGCAGTTTCAACAGGGTCGATTTCCCGGACCCGTTGACGCCGACGAGCCCGGTCCTGCCGGGGCCGAAGGAGAGGTCGAGCCCCTCGAACACGGTGGTGCCGTCGGGCCAGGCGAAGGACAGGGACGTACAGGTGAGGGAGGAAGATGACATGCGGGCCTCGCGGGGGAGTGGGTGCGGTTTCGCGGACGCGTCTGAAGACACCGCGGGGCGGGAACCGAAGGGTCACCCGGAGGCCGTACGGAAAGAAAAAGGGCCTGTGCCGGAGGACGGCTCGAACGCCGAGGGTCGTACGCCACGCACACCTCACCGGTGCGACGCGGTGTCTTCGAACCTCAGACGAGCAACGTCCTTCTCCGATCGACGGCAACAGAACCGGGATCAACGGTAGGAGCACCGCCGGCGGGAGTCAAAACATTTACCGGCGCGGTTGTGCGCGTACCCCGGCCGGGCCCGCCGGCCGCCCGGACGCGCGCCACGCTCTCCCGATCTCCCGCCGTCAGGCGTCCCGCATCAGTTCCGCGAGATGGTGGTCCAGGTCGAGCTGGAGATGTTCGAGGCCGACCGGCACCAGTTCGCCGGTCGCCTCCAGGAAGCGCCGTATCTCGCCCGCGCGCACATGGACGACGGCGGTGCCCTCCGGGGCGTGGAACTCCAGCACGACGCGGTCGTAGCCGTACGGCCGCACCCGTACGTCACCGTGGCCCTCGGGAGCGCGCAGCCCGGCGGCGAGCAGTTCGCGGGCGAAGGTCCAGCAGACCTCGACGCCTTCCAGGGTGGCCGGGGCCGGGAAGGTCATCCGCACGGCGAACGGGTCGCAGCGGTCGTAGCACAGGGTGGCGGGAATGCTCTGCATGCGCGGTGCGGCGGCGACGAGGCGGGCTTCTACGGGCTGCTCGATGACGGTGGACAACGCCTTGCTCCCTCGTGACGGCTGGACTGCGGCCAAGTGACTCCCGGCACTGGAGGAGACGACGGAACGGGCCGGGGCGTGCACCTGGGAGACGAGTGACCTCGGTCACCGCGTTCATGCCCCCGCGGCCGCCCTTGGCACGTACGGCAGTCGGCCCCCTGGACGGCGCCCCGGCCGTGGGCTAGCTTCGCCCGCCATGAGGCGCATGGGGAACGCGAGGGACAAGAGGGACACAAGGGGCGTCCGGCGGATGGGCAGGCTGACGGCGGCGGGCCTCGCGTGCGGCGCGGCGCTGGCCGCGCTGACCGTCCCGTCGGCCGCGGCGCCCGCCCGCCCCCAGGACGTGCACTGGGCGGCGAAGGACCCCGGCACCCCCCAGGTCCGCTTCCGGGGCCTGGCCGCCGTCGACCGGCACACCGCCTGGCTGGCCGGCACCGGCGGCACCGTCCTGCTCACCCGCGACGGCGGCACCTCCTGGCGCGATGTCTCCCCGCCCGGCGCGCCCGGCCTGGAGTTCCGGGACGTCGAGGCGTCCGACGCGCGGCACGCCGTGGTCCTGGCCATCGGCGAGGGCGAGGCGTCCCGGATCTACCGCACCGACGACGGCGGGGCGAGCTGGACGGAGTCCTTCCGCAACACCGACCCGGACGCGTTCTACGACTGCCTGGCCTTCTTCGACCGCAGCCACGGCCTCGCGATGGGCGACCCCGTCGACGGGAGGTTCCGCCTCCTGTCCACGAGCGACGGCGGCCGCTCTTGGCGGGTGCTGCCCGCGACCGGCATGCCGCCCGCCCTGGACGGCGAGGCGGGCTTCGCGGCGAGCGGGCAGTGCCTGGTCACCTCCGGCCCGAAGGACGTCTGGCTGGCCACCGGCGGCGGCGCCCGCGCGCGCGTGCTGCACTCCGCCGACCGCGGGCTGACCTGGACCGCCACCGACACCCCGGTCCCGGCCGGGGACCCGGCCCGCGGGGTCTTCGCGCTCGCCTTCCGCGACCGCGTCCACGGCCTCGCCGTCGGCGGCGACTACCGCGCCGGCGAGCCCTCGCCGCGGGCCGCGGCCGTCACCCGTGACGGCGGACGCACCTGGCAGAGCGCCGCCACACCCCCGCCGGCCTACCGCTCCGGCGTCGCCTGGCTGCCGCACAGCCGCGCCGCGGCGCTCGCCGTCGGCCCCACCGGCACCGATCTGACCACGGACGGCGGCCGCACCTGGCGCACGATCGACTCCGGCTCGTACGACACCGTCTCCTGCACCCCCGACCTCGGCTGCTGGGCGGCCGGCGAGCAGGGCAGGGTGGCCCGGCTGGAACGGTGAGGTAGGCGCGCCGGGAGCCGGGTACTCGCGCCCCGAAGGCGTCGTACGAGCCTTCGAGGTGAAAGGAGCGATCATGCCAGCCGGTTCCAGCCCCAAGCGCGAACGCCAGTACGAGCACATCAAGGAGAGCGCGCAGGAGCGGGGCGAGAGCGCGGGACGCGCCAAGGAGATCGCCGCGCGGACCGTCAACAAGGAGCGCGCGCGGTCCGGCGAGTCCAAGACCGCGAGCCGCACCTCCACCCAGGACATGTCGTCCAGCAGGCGCGGCGGGCAGCGGTCGGGCAACCGCACCGGCCCCCAGGGCCCGACCCGCGACCAGTTGTACAACGAGGCGCGGCAGCGCGGCATCGAGGGCCGCTCGCACATGAACAAGGACCAGTTGCAGCGCGCGCTGAACGCCAGGAAGGGCTGAGCCGGCGCGGGGAACGCGCCGACCCCGGCGGCGGGGCGGTCCGGCGCGGGCACGTACAGTCGGCCGTCATGACGACCGCAGGCGTACCGGCGGGCTGGCCGGCCAGCGAGGAAGAGGCCCGCGCGGTCCAGGACGAACTGCGCGGCCGGGTGGTGCTCGACGAGCCGGGCCCGCCGCCGGGCGAGGGCCATGTGACCGGGGTGGACGTGGCCTACGACGACGAGCGCGACCTGGTCGCCGCCGCGGCCGTCGTCCTGGACGCCGCCACGCTCGGCGTCGTCGCCGAGTCGACCGCCGTCGGCCGGGTGTCCTTCCCCTACGTCCCCGGACTGCTCGCCTTCCGCGAACTGCCCGCGGTCCTGGCCGCGCTGGACTCCCTGCCCTGCGCGCCCGGCCTGGTGGTGTGCGACGGCTACGGCCTCGCCCACCCCCGCCGCTTCGGCCTGGCGAGCCACCTGGGCGTGCTCACCGGCCTGCCCGCCATCGGCGTCGCCAAGAACCCGTTCACCTTCACCTACGACGACCCCGCCGCGGCCCGCGGCAGCTCCGCCCCGCTGCTCGCCGGCGCCGAGGAGGTCGGCCGCGCCCTTCGCACGCGCGACGCCGTCAAACCCGTCTTCGTCTCCGTCGGCCACCGCGTGTCGCTGTCCAACGCCCTCGCCCACACGCTGGCCCTCACCCCGGCCTACCGCCTCCCCGAGACCACCCGGCACGCGGACGGGTTGTGCCGCAGGGCGCTCAAGGAGGCGGCGCGGGAAACGGCCGCTCAGCCGGCGGCGAGCCGCCAGACACCGACTTCCTTGTACTCCGAGTCGTAGACGGGCGAGCCGTCGCCGGGCTCCAGCGCGTAGTGGTGCAGATTGCCGCCCCAGTAGCGCAGGATCCGGCCCAGCTCGGCGGCCCGCTCCTGCGCCGTCGCGTTCTCGTCCACGGTCACCTCGAGTACGAACTTCACGGTTCTCGCGCCTCCTTGGGCCTCGTCCGGTCGGAGCGCCGATCGTCGCACGGGGGCGCCCGCGCACCGCATGGTTCCGGCCGCTACCGTCGCGCCGCCACCCGGAACGTGATCCCCGCCGCCCGCAGCCGCCGCGTCAGCGCGTCGCCCATCGCCTCGGCCGTCGTCACCTGGCCGGACGTTTTCGGCAGGTCGTCGAGGGCCAGGCAGAGCGCGGCCTCGGCGAACATCTTGGCGGTCTCGTCGTAGCCGGGGTCGCCGCCCGCGACCTCGGTGTAGACACGCCGGCCGCCGCCCTCGCCGACGAAGCGGACCGAGAACCAGCTCCTGGCCCGCCTCTCGGCACTGGGGCCCTCGCCCGGACGGAGCCGTCCGGACAGCCAGTGGCGCAAGGGCGGCAACTGGGCGGCGGCCACCGCCGCGCCGACCGCGGCCGTCCCGCCGAGCGCGACGGGCAGCCGGCGGACGGCCGCGAAGTGCCGGTAGCGGAAGTCGGGCCCGTACCGGTCGAGGACGCGTGCCGAACGGCTCACGATCCGCGGGTCGATGGTGGGCAGCGGCAGCGCCCACGCGCCGACCTCCGGGGCGAACCGCGGCGCACCCACCGGCGCGCTCACCCGGCGCCCATGGCGCCGCGGCTCGTGCCGGGCCCGGTCACGCGCGGCGGCCAGCATCTCCCGGCCGCGCGCGAACTGGTCGAGCGCCGAGGCCAGGGTGCCGCCGGAGAACGCCGCGTCGGCCGTCACATAGCCGTCCACCCGCAGCGGCACACCCTCCGGGAGCTGCCGCACCGTGAAGTACACGCCGAGGTCGTGCGGCACGGAGTCGAAGCCGCAGGCGTGCACCAGGCGCGCGCCGGTCTCCCGCGCGCGTGCGTCGTGCCGTACGTACATCAGGTCCACGAACTCCGGCTCGCCGGTGAGGTCCAGATAGTCCGTCCCGGCGTCCGCGCAGGCGGCGACGAGTCCCGCGCCGTGGCGCAGGTACGGCCCGACGGTCGTGGCCACCACCCGCGCCCGCCCGGCCAGAGCGCGCAGCGAGGCGGGGGCGGCCGCGTCGGCGCGCAGCACGCCGGGGTCCGCGCCCGCGGGCAACCCGTCCCGCAGCCGCCGCAGCTTCACCTCGTCGCGCCCGGCGATCGCCCAGCGCAGCCCTCGTGGCGCGTGCGCCGCCAGATAGTGCGCGGTGAGCGCGCCGACGAAGCCCGTCGCCCCGTAGAGCACCACGTCGTAGGGACGGTCCAGCCCGCTCATGACCCACCTCGCCTGTCCATGACACCCCTCGATCACGTCATGACCCACCCCTCGGTCACGCCATGACAACCCCTCGGTCGCGCAGCCCGCGCCGCTGTCGGTGGCCGAGGCTAGCGTGAGAACCGGGTGCCGCGGGCGGCCGGGTGATGTTCGGCCAGTACGGGCACTTGGCTAAGCGCTTGCTCGTTCAGGTCTTGTGCCGGATGGACGGCGTTCATAGCATCACCGGTGTTACATCAGTTGTGTCACACGCTTGGGGGGCGGCATGAGCACGGCGGCAGCGGCAGAGCGGGGCCCGCTCGGCGGCGTGCGCGTGGTGGAGCTGGCCGGCATCGGGCCGGGCCCGTTCGCCGCCATGCTGCTCGCCGACCTCGGCGCCGACGTGGTCCGGGTGGACCGCCCCGGCGGCCCCGGCCTCGGCATCGACCCCGCCCACGACATCACCAACCGCAACAAGCGCTCGATCGTGGTCGACCTCAAGTCCCCGGACGGCGCCGCCCGCGTCCTGGACCTCGCCGAACGCGCCGACATCCTCGTCGAGGGCTACCGGCCGGGCGTCGCCGAGCGCCTCGGCGTCGGCCCCGCCGACTGCCACGCCCGCAACCCCCGTCTGGTCTACGGCCGGATGACAGGCTGGGGCCAGGACGGCCCCCTCGCCCGGCGCGCGGGCCACGACGTGTCGTACATCGCCCTGACCGGCGCCCTCGGCATGATCGGCCGCCCCGGCGAGCCCCCGGCCGTGCCCGCCAACCTCCTGGGCGACTACGCGGGCGGCTCGCTCTACCTGGCTGTCGGCGTCCTCGCCGCCCTGCACCACGCGCGCGCCACCGGCACCGGCCAGGTCGTGGACGCCGCCATCGTGGACGGCACCGCCCACCTGTCCGCGATGATCCACGGCATGCTGTCCGCCGGCGCCTGGCAGGACCGGCGCGGCGCCAACCTGCTGGACGGCGGCTGCCCCTACTACGGCACCTACGAGACCGCCGACGGCGGCCATATGGCGGTCGGCGCCCTGGAGGAGCGGTTCTCGGCCGAGTTCCTGCGTCTGCTCGGCCTGGACCACCTCCAGGACGCCCGCACCGACCTCACCCGCTGGCCGGAACTGCGCGAAGCGATCACCGCCCGCTTCCGGGAAGGCACCCGCGAGCAGTGGACCGCCCTGTTCGCGGACTCCGACGCCTGCGTGGCCCCCGTACTGTCGCTGCGCGAGGCCCCGCACCACCCGCACCTGGCCGCCCGCTCCACCTTCACCGACCACGGCGGCATCACCCAGCCCGCCCCCGCGCCCCGCTTCTCCGCCACCCCGACCGCCGTCCGCACCGGACCCGCGCTGCCCGGCGCCGACACCGAGGCCGTGGCACGCGACTGGGACCTGCCCGCACGCGCGGGCGACCGGCCGGACGCGGGCGCCGCCACTGCCCCCTAGCTGCGCGACCCGAACCCGCTCGGCCGACCCTCCCGAAAGGCACCCCAGTGAGCACCGAAGCGTACGTGTACGACGCGATCCGCACCCCGCGCGGCCGCGGCAAGGCGAACGGCGCCCTGCACGGCACCAAGCCCATCGACCTGGTCGTCGGCCTCATCCACGAGATCCGCGACCGCTTCCCGGACCTCGACCCGGCCGCCATCGACGACATCGTGCTCGGCGTCGTCAGCCCGGTCGGCGACCAGGGCTCCGACATCGCCCGCATCGCCGCCATCGCCGCCGGACTGCCGGACACCGTCGCGGGCGTGCAGGAGAACCGCTTCTGTGCCTCGGGCCTGGAGGCCGTCAACCTGGCCGCGGCCAAGGTCCGCTCCGGCTGGGAGGACCTGGTCCTCGCGGGCGGCGTGGAGTCGATGTCCCGCGTCCCGATGGCCTCCGACGGCGGCGCCTGGTTCAACGACCCGATGACCAACCTCGCCGTCGACTTCGTGCCGCAGGGCATCGGCGCCGACCTCATCGCCACCCTGGGCGGCTTCAGTCGCCGGGACGTGGACGAGTTCGCGGCGCTGTCCCAGGAGCGCGCGGTCAACGCCTGGAAGGAGGGCCGCTTCGACCGCTCCGTGGTCCCGGTCAGGGACCGCGCCGGCCTGGTCGTCCTCGACCGCGACGAGCACCCGCGCCCCGGTACCACCGCCGACTCCCTCGCCAAGCTCAAGCCGTCCTTCGCCGACATCGGCGAACTCGGCGGCTTCGACGCCGTGGCGCGCCAGAAGTACCACTGGGTGGAGAAGATCGACCACGTCCACCACGCGGGCAACTCCTCCGGCATCGTGGACGGCGCCGCGCTCGTCGCCATCGGCTCCAGGGAGGTCGGCGAGCGCTACGGCCTCACTCCGCGCGCCCGGATCGTCTCCGCCGCCGTCTCCGGCTCCGAGCCCACCATCATGCTCACCGGACCCGCCCCCGCCACCCGCAAGGCGCTCGCCAAGGCCGGCCTGACCATCGACGACATCGACCTGGTCGAGATCAACGAGGCGTTCGCCGCCGTCGTGCTGCGCTTCGTCGAGGAGATGGGCCTGCCGCTGGAGAAGGTCAACGTCAACGGCGGCGCCATCGCGCTCGGCCACCCGCTCGGCGCGACCGGCGCCATGCTCGTCGGCACGCTCGTGGACGAACTGGAGCGCCAGGACAAGCGCTACGGCCTGGTCACCCTGTGCGTGGGCGGTGGCATGGGCATCGCCACCATCATCGAGCGCATCTGAACTCCCCGCGGAACCAAGCGACTTCAACGGAGACGACTGTCATGACCGAGAGCACCACCATCCGCTGGGAGCAGGACGACACCGGAGTCGTCACCCTGGTCCTGGACGACCCCAACCAGTCCGCGAACACGATGAACCAGGCCTTCAAGGCCTCCATCGAGGCGATCGCGGACCGCGCGGTGGCCGAGAAGGACTCCATCCGGGGCATCATCTACACCTCCGCCAAGAAGACCTTCTTCGCGGGCGGCGACCTCAAGGAGATGATCCAGGCCGGCCCCGAGGACGCCCAGGCCGTCTTCGACACCGCGACCGCGATCAAGAACGCGCTGCGCCGCATCGAGACCCTCGGCAAGCCGGTCGTCGCCGCCATCAACGGCGCGGCCCTCGGCGGCGGCTACGAGATCGCGCTCGCCTCCCACCACCGCATCGCCCTGGACGCCCCCGGCTCCAAGATCGGCCTGCCCGAGGTCACCCTCGGCCTGCTGCCCGCGGGCGGCGGCGTCACCCGTACCGTGCGCCTGATGGGCATCACCGACGCGCTGCTCAAGGTGCTGCTCCAGGGCACCCAGTACAACCCGCGGCGCGCCCTGGAGAACGGGCTGGTCCACGAGGTGGCCGAGACGCCCGAGGAGATGCTGGCCAAGGCCCGCGCCTTCATCGACGAGCACCCCGAGTCCCAGCAGCCCTGGGACGTGCCGGGCTACCGGATCCCCGGCGGCACCCCGGCCCACCCGAAGTTCGCCGCCAACCTGCCCGCCTTCCCGGCCAACCTGCGCAAGCAGACGGGCGGCGCGCCCTACCCGGCGCCGCGCAACATCATGGCCGCGGCGGTCGAGGGCTCCCAGGTCGACTTCGAGACCGCGAGCACCATCGAGACCCGCTACTTCACCGAGCTGGTCACCGGGCAGACCGCGAAGAACATGATCCAGGCGTTCTTCTTCGACCTCCAGGCGGTCAACTCCGGCGCCAACCGGCCCAAGGACATCGCCTCCCGCCAGGTCCGCAAGGTGGCCGTGCTCGGCGCCGGCATGATGGGCGCGGGCATCGCCTACTCCTGCGCCCGCGCCGGCATCGAGGTCGTCCTCAAGGACGTCTCCCTGGAGGCCGCGCTCAAGGGCAAGGGCTACTCCGAGAAGCTGTGCGCCAAGGCCGTCTCCCGCGGCCGTACCAGCCAGGAGAAGGCGGACGCGCTGCTCGCCCGGATCACGCCCACCGGGGACGCCGCCGACGTGGCCGGCTGCGACGCGGTGATCGAGGCCGTCTTCGAGGACACCGCGCTCAAGCACAAGGTGTTCCAGGAGATCGAGTCCGTGGTCGCGCCCGACGCGCTGCTGTGCTCCAACACCTCCACGCTGCCCATCACCACCCTGGCCGAGGGCGTGCAGCGCCAGGCGGACTTCGTCGGTCTGCACTTCTTCTCGCCGGTCGACAAGATGCCGCTGGTCGAGATCATCAAGGGCGAGCGCACCGGCGACGAGGCCCTCGCCCGCGCCTTCGACCTGGTCCGGCAGATCAGCAAGACGCCGATCGTCGTCAACGACTCGCGCGGCTTCTTCACCTCGCGGGTGATCGGCCACTTCATCAACGAGGGCGTCGCCATGGTCGGCGAGGGCATCGAGCCCGCCTCCGTCGAGCAGGCCGCCGCCCAGGCCGGCTACCCGGCCAAGGTCCTCTCCCTGATGGACGAGCTGACCCTCACCCTCCCGCGCAAGATCCGCAACGAGACGAAGCGGGCCGTGGAGGAGGCCGGCGGCACCTGGACCGCGCACCCGGCCGAGGCCGTCATCGACCGCATGGTCGACGAGTTCGGACGCCCCGGCCGCAGCGGCGGCGCCGGCTTCTACGACTACGCGGAGGACGGCAAGCGCGCCGGGCTCTGGCCGGGCCTGCGCGAGCACTTCACCAAGGCCGGGCACGAGATCTCGTTCAAGGACATGCAGGAGCGGATGCTGTTCGCCGAGGCGCTGGACACCGTGCGCCTGCTGGAGGAGGGCGTGCTGACCTCCGTGGCCGACGCCAACATCGGCTCCATCCTCGGCATCGGCTTCCCGGCCTGGACCGGCGGCGTGCTCCAGTACATCAACGGCTACGACGGCGGCGCCGGGGCCGGTGTCGGCCTGCCCGCCTTCGTGGCCCGCGCGCGGGAGCTCGCCGGGACCTACGGCGAGCGGTTCGAGCCGCCGGCGCTGCTGGTGGAGAAGGCGGAGAGGGGCGAGACCTTCACGGACTCAGCCGCCTGACCGTCCCTCCCCGCTGAGCAGCTCGCTCAGTTCTTCGCGCAGCGAACGCTGGAACGTGGTCAGCAGCGCCTGCACCACCAGCGGGTGCATGTGCGCCGACAGGTCCCGCACATCACGGGTGTCCCGCTCGGCCACCTCGCCGCGGAAGAGCCGGGCGAGCTGACGGGCCGGGGGGGGGGGGGGGGGGGGGGGGGGGGGGTGGGGGGGGGCGGGGGGGGGGTGGGGGGAGGGGGGGGGGGGAAAGAGGGGAA
>NZ_JBWKES010000002.1:92107-255309 GCF_056435325.1 Streptomyces sp. NPDC043952 | reverse complement strand
ACAACGGGCGGGGATGTGGACGCAAACACCTCCCATGCCCCCCGGGTCCCCTTTTCCCCCCCTGCGCCGAGGAAGGGTAGGCCAGTCCGAGGGCCGGCGCCTCGGGCGTCCCCCCCCCCCCCCCCCCCCCCCGCGCGGATCGCGCCCTGCGACAACGGCACGTCCAGCAGTTCCAGCCCGAGCCGCAGCAGCCCGGAGTCGACCCGGAAGCCGTCCTGTCCGCTCCCGCCGCCCGCGTCGCACGGGACGAGCACCCCGGAGGCCGCCAGCCGCTCCAGCTCCTCGTCGGCCAGCGCCCGTCCCGCCCGCCGCTCCAGCTCGGCGCGCGACAGCGTCTCCACGGAGTCCGGCGCCCAGGAGGCGACCACGGCCCGGTGGATGGCCAGGTCGTGGGCGGACAGGTCGGACGGCAGCTGCCGCAGGTACCGCTCGATGGCCGCCAGCGTCATCCCCTGCCGCTGCAACTCTTCGATCAACGCCAGCCGCGCCACGTGCTCAGCCCCGTACCGGCCCACCCGCCGGGGTCCGATCACCGGCGGCGGCAGGAGTCCCCGGCTCCCGTAGAAGCGCACGGTCCGCACCGTCACACCCGCCCGCGCGGCCAGTTCGTCGACGGTGAGGCTCATCTCCCCGGCATCGGTCGTCATGTGCAGCAGTATCGCTGTCACACCACTACTGTGAAACCCACCCGGCCGCCCCGGACGCCGCGTGGTGAACATCATGTGGACGCTGAGAAGATCGTGTGAGAAGTAACGCTCTGTGACGTAGACCACCGCGTAATGCCCGGCGTGTCTGGGAAGCTGCTGGCTTGGTCTGTACCGCGACTCACCGGGGTGGTGCGGGCCAAGCCCTGCACGACCCCCGGACCCCAAGGTCCGGGCGCACCAGGAAGTGGTACCACCCGTGAGCAAGGACGCCGTGGAATCGGCACAGGCCGCCGCCCCTACGCAGGCGGCGCAGACGCCCGCCGACGCGGGCGACGCCGGCTACAGCAAGGACCTCAAGGCCCGCCACGTCAACATGATCGCCATCGGCGGCGCCATCGGCACCGGCCTCTTCCTCGGCGCCGGAGGGCGCCTGCACAACGCGGGCCCCGCGCTCGCCCTGGCCTACCTGGTCTGCGGCATCTTCGCCTTCTTCGTCGTGCGCGCCCTGGGCGAGCTGGTCCTGTACCGGCCCTCCTCCGGGTCCTTCGTGTCGTACGCGCGTGAGTTCCTCGGCGAGAAGGGCGCCTACGTCGCCGGGTGGATGTACTTCCTGAACTGGTCGACCACGGGCATCGCCGACATCACCGCGATCGCGCTCTACACCCACTACTGGAGCTTCTTCACGCCCATCCCGCAGTGGGTGCTGGCGCTGATCGCGCTCGCCGTGGTGCTCACCGTGAACCTGATCTCGGTGAAGATCTTCGGCGAGATGGAGTTCTGGTTCGCGATCATCAAGGTCGCCACCCTGGTGGCCTTCATGTTCATCGGCATCTTCCTGCTGGCCACCCAGCACCATGTCGACGGCTACACGCCGGGCCTGAGCCTCATCAGCGACCACGGCGGCGTCTTCCCGCACGGCCTGATGCCGGTCGTCCTCGTCATGCAGGGCGTGATCTTCGCGTACGCGGCCCTGGAACTGGTCGGCGTCGCCGCGGGCGAGACCGAGCAGCCGGAGAAGGTCGTCCCGCGCGCGGTGAACTCGATCATGTGGCGCGTGGGCCTGTTCTACGTCGGCTCGGTCGTGCTGCTCGCGCTGCTGCTGCCCGGCTCGGTGTACTCCGCCGACCAGAGCCCGTTCGTGACCGTGCTGTCCAAGATCGGCATCCCCGCGGCCGGCGATGTGATGAACCTCGTGGTCCTCACCGCCGCCATGTCCTCGCTGAACTCCGGCCTCTACTCCACCGGCCGCATCCTGCGCTCCATGGCGATGGCGGGTTCCGCGCCCAAGTTCACCCGCGTGATGAGCCGCAGCCAGGTGCCCTACGGCGGCATCCTGCTGACCTGCGGCATCTGCGTCCTCGGCGTCGGCCTGAACTACCTGGTGCCGAGCCAGGCCTTCGAGATCGTGCTGAACGTCGCCTCGCTGGGGATCATCAGCACCTGGGTGATCATCATGATCTGCCACGCGATCTTCGTCCGCCGCGCCCGCGCGGGCCTGGTGACCCGGCCGCACTTCCAGCTGAAGTTCTCCCCGTTCACCGAGATCGCCACGATCGTCTTCCTGCTGGTCTGCCTCGGCATGATGTGGGACGACCACGAGGTCGGCCGCAAGACCCTGCTGCTCATCCCGGTGATCGCCGTCATGCTGGTGGCCGGCTGGTTCGGCGTCCGCCGCCGGGTGAACGCGGGCGGCGACCAGGAACTGCCCACGCCGGCCAAGTAGCCGCCCCTCCAGAGGGAGCGTGCCGGCCCCACACGGCCCGCACGCCCGCACGGCCTGCTGACGCCCTCCCGGCCCACCACGCGCACGCGATGAGCCGGGAGGGCACTGTCCTGGGCCGGGATCAGCCCCCGTGCGCCCGCTGTGCCGCGTGCCCCTGGTGCGCGGCCTCGATCTGCTTCCAGGACTTCGGCGGCGAGACCGGCGCCCCCTGGGCCGCGAACCCGCGCGCCGCCGACGCCGCCGGCTTCACCGGCTGGTACAGCCAGGTGTCGAACAGGCCCGCCAGCGGTTTGCCGGAGACCTGTTCGGCGTACTTCTCGAAGTCGGCCACCGACGCGTTGCCGTAGGCGTGCGCCTTCGGCCAGCCCTTCAGGATGCGGAAGAAGGCCCGGTCGCCCACCGCCTCGCGCAGCGCCTGGATCGCGGCGGCACCCCGGTCGTAGACGGCGTCCGCGAACTGGTCGTCCGGACCGGGGTCGCCCGGCTTGACGGTCCAGAAGGGGTCGTCGGCCGGATGCGAGGAGTACACCTGCTCGGCGAGCTGCCGCGTGGTGCCCTGGCCCTCGTGCTCCGACCACAGCCACTGCGCGTACGTCGCGAAGCCCTCGTTCAGCCAGATGTCCTTCCAGCCGTCGAGCGACACGTCGTCGCCGTACCACTGGTGGGCCAGCTCGTGCACCACCACCGAGGGGTTGGCGCCCTTCGCGAACTGCTTGGGGCTGTAGTAGACACGGGTCTGGGTCTCCAGCGCGTACCCGGTGGTCGTGTTCGGGACGTACCCGCCCGCCGTGGCGAACGGATACGGCCCGAAATAGTTGCTCAGCCAGTCGACGATCTCCCCGGTGCGCTCCACACTCGCCCGCGCGGCCGTGTCCGTGGCGCCCAGGTCCTTGCTGTACGCGTTGATCACCGGCACCCCGTGCTTCGAGCGGCTCCGGGTGACGTCGAACCTGCCGATCGCGAGCGTGGCCAGATAGGTCGCCTGCGGCTTGTCCTGCCGCCAGGAGTAGCTGGTCCAGCCCCGCTTCGAGACGGCCGATTCCAGCGCGCCGTTGGAGATCGCCTGCGTGCCCTGCGGCACGGCGACCGACACGTCGTACGTCGCCTTGTCGCTCGGGTGGTCGTTGCTCGGGAACCACCACCACGCCGACTCGGGCTCGTCCGCCGCGACCGCGCCGTCCGGGGTGCGGTGCCAGGTGGTGAAGCCGTAGGCGCTCTTGGTGGAGGGCACCCCGCTGTAGCGGACCACGACCGTGATCGGCGTGCCCTTCGCCAGCGGCTTCTTCGGCGTGATCACCAGCTCGTGCTGCTCGGCGTGGGCGAAGGACGCCTTGACGCCGTTGACCCGCACCTCGCTCACGTCGAGCAGGAAGTCCAGGTCGAAGCTGGACAGGTCCTGGGTGGTCCGCGCCCGGATCGTCGCGGTGCCCTGCAACTCGTCCGTCTTCGGCTGGTAGCGCAGCCGCAGACCGTAGTGCGAGACGTCGTAGCCGCCGTTGCCGTAGTACGGGTAGTAGGGATCGCCGATGCCCGGCGCGCCGGGGGAGTAGCTCGCGGCCGATGCCGGGATCGCCAGCAGGAGGGAGGCCGCCGCCAGTGCGCCCGGCGCGATGATTCTGCGGTACACGTCAGCTCCAAGTCGTCGGGACTGCGGGTCCGTTCACGAGACTCCGCGCGAAGCACCCTGTGCCGAGCACTCGTTCGGAGTACTCCGCCCGGAAGTCTCTGTCCGGAGCCTATTCACCCCCTGTGCCCCTTGCCCTGTCCATGACCCCTGCTGTCACACGATCGCCATTCGGCCGCAATGAGCCACCCGCGTGCCGTAACGCACTCTTCTGTACGGGAGTTGACGGGACTATCGTCCGCGCATGCCCAAGAGCACATCTGTCCGAGCGCCGCTGCGCACGCGCCTCGTCCTGTGGAGAGCGCTCGCGACGGCGGCCGTCGCCGCCCTGCTGGCCGCCTTCCTCACCCCGGCCGCCGCCCAGGCCGCGCCGCCCCGCGAGAGCGCCCCCGTCTACTCCTACGCCCACGCCGTCCGCGAGTCCGTGTGGGTGGACACCGGCCTCGACGAGGACGGCGACGGCAGGCCCGACCGGGTCGCCGCCGACATCGTCCGCCCCGCCGAACCGGCCCGCGAGGGCCGCAAGGTGCCGGTCATCATGGACGCCAGCCCGTACTACTCCTGCTGCGGGCGCGGCAACGAGAGCCAGGTCAAGACGTACGACGCGAGCGGCCATGTCGTCCAGATGCCGCTGTTCTACGACAACTACTTCGTGCCCCGCGGCTACGCCGTCGTCGGCGTCGACCTGGCCGGCACCAACCGCTCCGACGGCTGCGTCGACGTCGGCGGGCGCTCCGACGTGCAGTCCGCGAAGGCCGTGATCGACTGGCTCAACGGCCGCGCCACCGCCTATACGAGCCGCACCGGAACCCACACCGTCAAGGCGACGTGGACCAACGGCAGAACCGGCATGATCGGCAAGAGCTGGGACGGCACCATCGCCAACGGCGTCGCCGCCACCGGCGTCAAGGGCCTGAAGACCATCGTCCCGATCAGCGCCATCTCCTCCTGGTACGACTACTACTTCGCCCAGGGCGCCCCGCTCTACGACGGCGGTCCCGACGACCTCGCCGGATACGTCGAGAGCGACGCGGCCCAGGCGCACTGCGCAGCCGAGCAGAAGAAACTCGCCGACGGCAGCCCCCGCAGCGGCGACTGGACCCCGCTGTGGACCGAACGGGACTACGTCAAGGACGCGGCGAAGGTGCGCGCCAGCGTGTTCGTGGCGCAGGGCATGCAGGACCTCAACGTCCGCACCAAGCACTTCGGCCAGTGGTGGAACGCCCTCGCCCGGAACGGCGTCGAGCGCAAGTTCTGGCTGTCCCAGACCGGCCATGTCGACCCCTTCGACTACCGGCGCGGCGCCTGGGTCGACACCCTGCACCGCTGGTTCGACCATGAACTCCTCGGCTACGACAACGGCATCGACCGCGAGCCGGTGGCCGACATCGAACGCCACCCCGACCAGTGGGTCACCTCCGCCACCTGGCCGCCCGCCGGCACCCGCGCCACCACCCTGCACCCGGCCCCCGGCACCGCGCCCGGCGTCGGCAGCCTCGGCCTGCGCCGCGCCACCGGCACCGAGACCTTCACCGACGACCCCAAGCTCGGCGAGAGCGACTGGGCGGCCCACCTCACCACGTCCACACCCGAGAAGAACGGCTTCCTCACCGCGCCCCTCACCCACGACCTGCGCCTGTCCGGCATGTCCCAGGTGACGGTCACCGCGACCCCGACCACCGCCTCGGCCCATCTGTCCGCCGTGCTCGTGGACGTCGGCCCGGACACCATCCGCGACTACTCCGACGAGGCCGAGGGCATCACCACCCTGAAGAACCGCACCTGCTGGGGCGCGAGCACGGCCGGCGACAGCGCCTGCTACCTGGAGACCGCCGCGAAGACCGCCAAGGTCGGCTACACCGTCTTCAGCCGCGGCTGGGCCGACCTCGGCCACTACGCCTCCCTCGCCAAAGGCGTCCCGCTCACGCCGGGCAGGTCCTACACGATGACCCTCACCCTGGCCGCCACCGACCACGTCGTCCCCAAGGGCCACCGCCTCGCCCTGATCATCGCGGGCACCGACCGCGACCTCATCGACCCGCCGTCCACGAAGCCGACCGTGACGGTGCAACTGGGCGCCACCTCGGCCCAGTTGCCATTGGTGGGCGGCGCCGGGGCCTTCACCCGCGCGACCTCCGGTACGACGGCGAAGGCCCCGGCAGCGCGGCGGCTGCGGGGCCTGAGCACCCCGCGCAGGCCGGGCCGCGTGCCGGGTGACTGACAACTGACGGGAGTCTTCAGGGGCGCGGGGCCGTGTCGATGTGCGGCGGCGCCGCGTGGGCGCGACCAGCCCACGCGAACCGGTGGCCGCGCGACCGCGATACGGCCCCCGCGCCTACGCGGCCGGGTCCAGCACCAACCCGGCCGCCTCGCGCGCACACCCCCACGCCACCGTCACCCCGGCACCGCCATGGCCGTACGAGTGCACCACGGTCCGGCCGCCGGGCAGCGGCTCCCGCTCCAGCCGTACCGCATCCCGGTACGGCCGCAGCCCCACCCTGTGGGCCAGCACCCGCGCCCCCGCGATCTCCGGCCGCACCCGCGCGCACCCGGCGATGATCTCCTCGGCCGTGGCCGGGTCCGGCTCCAGCGTCCAGTCGTCCTCCTGCGCGGTGCCGCCGAGGATCAGCCCGTACGGCTGCGGGATGAAGTACGCGGCGACCGGCGAGGAATGATCGACGGACGTGTAGTACGTGTCGATTCCGGGGTTCTCCACCAGCACCAGCTGCCCGCGCACCGGCCGCACCCCCTCGTCCCCGGCCAGCGAACGCGCCCCGAGCCCCGAGCAGTTGACCACCACCTCGGCGGGCACCTGGGCGAGGTCGGTCACCTCACGCCGCGCCACCGTGCCCCCGGCCCGCACCAGCCGCCGCCGCAGCCACGCCAGATGAACCGGCATGTCGATCACCGGCAGCCGCGCCGCCAGCCCGTCCGGCACCGCCCGCAGCCCCGGCACCCGGCCCGCCCAGTCGCCCAGCTGATCCAGGCGCGCCCCCTCGTGGACGCCGTCGACCAGCCGTACGCCCGTCTCCTCGGGAGCGGCGGCCAACTCCTCGTACACCTCAAGGGTTTCCAGCGCCCAGGCGCCGACGAGCCGCTCCGGTTCGATGCGGTACGGCCACCACAGGCCGCCCGCGACCGCCGACGTGGTCTCCTCGGCGGGCTCCCGCGCCCATACGCTCACCCGGCGCCCGGCCTCGGCCAGCACCACGGCCGTGGTGAGGCCGACGACCCCGCCGCCGACCACGATCACTTCGTCATCCGTCTCACGGTCCACGCCGCTCACGCTGTTCACGGGTGGACCATAGGCCCTGCCCCGCCGCCCCCGTCAGGGCCCGGCGCGGATCGGCTGACGTGGGGATACTCACAGCCGCCGGGACCGGCAAGCCCCCGGTGGGACCGGTCCGGGCGGCGGGGCGCACTAGGATCGGCGTCCTGATGACTGCCACCCTCGTCGCCAAGAATCTCGCCGCCGGGCACGGCGACCGCTCGCTCTTTTCCGGGCTCGACCTCGTCGTGGCGCCCGGCGATGTGATCGGGCTGGTCGGCGCCAACGGCGCCGGGAAGTCCACCCTGCTGCGGATGCTCGCCGGACTCCTCGCGCCCGAGGAGGGCGAACTGCGCCTGTCCCCGCCCACCGCCACCGTCGGCCATCTGCCGCAGGAGCCCGAGCGCAGGGCCGGGGAGAGCGTGCGGGAGTTCCTGGCCCGCCGCACCGGTGTCGCCGAGGCGCAGCGGCTCATGGACGAGGCCACCCGGGCACTGGTCGACGGCGCGCCCGGCGCGGACGAGGCCTACGCGGTCAGCCTGGAGCGCTGGCTCGACCTCGGCGGCGCCGACCTGGACGAGCGCGCGGCGGAGGTCGCCGACTCGCTCGGCCTCGCCGTCGGCCTGGACCAGCCGATGACCTCCCTCTCCGGCGGCCAGGCGGCCCGCGCCGGGCTCGCCTCCCTGCTGCTGTCCCGCTACGACGTCTTCCTCCTGGACGAGCCCACCAACGACCTCGACCTCGACGGCCTGGAGCGCCTGGAGCGGTTCGTCACCGGGCTGCGCGCGGGCACCGTCCTCGTCAGCCACGACCGCGAGTTCCTCACCCGCACGGTCACCAAGGTCCTCGAACTCGACCTGGCCCAGGGGCGGGTGAACCTCTACGGCGGCGGCTACGAGGCCTACCTGGAGGAGCGCGAGACGGGCCGGCGGCACGCCCGCGAGGAGTACGAGGAGTTCGCCGACAAGAAGGCCGCCCTCCAGGAGCGGGCGCAGACGCAGCGCTCCTGGATGGACAAGGGCGTCAAGAACGCCCGGCGCAAGGCGGGCAGCGACAACGACAAGATCGGCCGCAAGTTCCGCACCGAGGCCAGCGAGAAGCAGGCCGCCAAGGCCCGGCAGACCCAGCGCATGATCGAGCGCCTGGAGGTGGTCGAGGAGCCGCGCAAGGAGTGGGAGCTGCGGATGGAGATCGCGTCCGCCCCGCGCTCGGGCGCCGTGGTGGCCACGCTGCGGGACGCCGAGGTGCGGCGCGGCGACTTCGGCTTCGGGCCGGTCAGCCTCCAGATCGGCTGGGCCGACCGGATCGCGGTCACCGGGGCCAACGGCGCCGGCAAGTCGACCCTGCTGGCCGCCCTGCTCGGCCGCCTCCCGCTGGACCGGGGACATGCGGCGCTCGGCTCGGGCGTGCTCGTCGGCGAGGTCGACCAGGCCCGTGGCCTGTTCCACGGCCCGGAGGCGCTGCTGGACGCGTTCTGCGCGGCCGTCCCCGACACCGAACCGGCGGAGGTCCGCACCCTGCTCGCCAAGTTCGGCCTCAAGTCGGACCATGTGCTGCGCCCGGCCGCGACCCTCTCGCCGGGCGAGCGCACCCGCGCCGCCCTCGCCCTGCTCCAGGGCCGGGGCGTCAACCTCCTCGTCCTGGACGAGCCGACCAACCACCTCGACCTGCCCGCCATCGAGCAGTTGGAGTCCGCCCTGGACGCCTACACGGGCACCCTGCTGCTGGTCACCCACGACCGCCGGATGCTCGACGCGGTGCGGGTGAGCAGGCGCTGGGAGGTCGCGGCGGGCAAGGTGACCGAACACTGACGGCGCCGGGCCCCGAGGTACGGCATCCTCGGGGCCCGGCGGTCGAGGCGTCAGGTCAGGAAGGCAGCACCTTCCAGGAGCCGGTGCCGGTGCCGCGGTCGGTGTAGGGGCTGGTGGAGACGCCGTACTTGGCGCCGCCGCCCTGCGAGGAGACGCCGTTGGTGTCGAGGAAGCCGCCGTTGGCGGAGCCGTAGTCGTTGAGCAGATGCACGATGTCGTCGGTGCGGATGTGGCCGTCGTTCGGCGAGGACCGCACGCCGAAGATGTGCCACTTGCCGGTGCCCGGACCCCGGTCCTTGGTCGTGGTGGCGGAGACCTTGTACTTGGCGCCCGCCTGGGAGGAGACACCGTTGGTGTCGAGGTAGGTGTGGTGGCTGCCGTACTGGTTGATCAGGTACACGACGTCACCGCTGAGCACCCGCGCGCCGGTGGCCTTGCCGGTGGCGGAGACGACCCGCCACTCCGAGGTGGCCGGACCGCGGCTGTTGGGCCGGTTGTTGGTGCTCACGTTGTAGGTGGCACCGGGCTGGCTGGAGACGCCGTTGGTATCGAGGTAGCCGCCGTCACCGCCGTACTGGTTCTGGAGCAGGATGATGCTGCCGTACGTCAGCTCGCCTCGGGCCGCGGCGCCGGTGGCGGCCGTCGGAGCGGCGAACGAGGCCGCCGCGGCGGCGACGGCGGCGGCGGACGCGCAGGCCGCCAGGCGCTGCTTGGTGGTGCGGAACACAGAGTCCTCCCCATTGCTTCGCACGCACGGTCACGTGCACAGAAGCGAGTGTGGAGGGGGTAGGTGGGCGCTGTGCCCGCTTCGTGTCTTTCGTTGATCCAAACCCCCCGATACGGGGAAAAGTCTGTTTCCGCCGGTGCCCACTGGTGCGCAAGACGCCGAAGGGCCGGAGCCACGGGGGCTCCGGCCCTTCACCGTCAGCGGATCGGCTCCGCGCGCGGGTCAGCGCTGTCTGGGGTCCAGCAGGCCCGCGCGGCGCAGCGCGTCGGCCATGGCGCTGTTCGCGGGGGCCGGCGCCTGCCGTCCGCCCCGGTCGCCGCCACCGCGGCCCTGCCGCTGCCCCTGACCGCCCTGCCGCTGGCCCTGGCCGCCCTGTCGCTGCCCCTGCCCCTGGTTCTGTCCTTGGCCGGCCTGACCGCCCTGCCGCTGCTGGGGCGGGCGGGCGCCGCCGCGCTGGCGCTTGCCGCCGCCGGACCGGTCCGCCGGGGCCGCCTCGTCGTCCAGGCGCAGGGTCAGCCCGATCCGCTTGCGCGGGATGTCCACGTCCAGGACCTTCACCTTGACGATGTCACCCGGCTTCACCACGTCCCGCGGGTCCTTGACGAACGTCTTGGACATCGCCGACACATGGACCAGGCCGTCCTGGTGGACGCCGATGTCCACGAACGCGCCGAAGGCCGCCACGTTCGTCACCACGCCCTCCAGGACCATCCCGGCGGACAGGTCGGAGATCTTCTCCACGCCCTCCTTGAAGGTGGCCGTCTTGAAGGCCGGACGCGGGTCGCGGCCCGGCTTCTCCAGCTCCTTGAGGATGTCCGTGACGGTCGGCAGACCGAAGGTGTCGTCCACGAAGTCGGCGGGACGCAGCGAGCGCAGCACGCCCGTGTTGCCGATGAGGGAGGCCACTTGCTGGCCCGAGGTTTTCACCATGCGCCGCACCACGGGGTACGACTCCGGGTGCACGCTGGAGGCGTCCAGCGGGTCGGCGCCGCCGCGGATGCGCAGGAAGCCCGCGCACTGCTCGAACGCCTTCGGGCCGAGCCGCGCCACCTTCTTCAGCTCCGAGCGGGAGGCGAAGGGGCCATTCGCGTCCCGGTGCGCCACGATGTTCTCCGCCAGCCCGGCCGAGACACCCGACACGCGGGCCAGCAGCGGCACGGACGCGGTGTTGACGTCCACGCCGACGCCGTTCACACAGTCCTCGACCACCGCGTCCAGCGAGCGGGAGAGCTTCGTCTCGGACAGGTCGTGCTGGTACTGCCCGACGCCGATGGACTTCGGGTCGATCTTCACCAGCTCGGCCAGCGGGTCCTGGAGGCGCCGGGCGATGGAGACGGCGCCGCGCAGCGACACGTCCATGCCGGGCAACTCCTGGGAGGCGTACGCGGACGCCGAGTACACCGAGGCGCCGGCCTCCGAGACCATCACCTTGGTGAGGTTCAACTCCGGGTGCTTCGCGATGAGTTCGGCGGCGAGCTTGTCGGTCTCGCGGGAGGCGGTGCCATTGCCGATCGCGACCAGTTCGACCGCGTGCTCCCTGGCGAGCCGGGCCAGCTTGGCGAGCGCCTCGTCCCACTTGTTGGCCGGGACGTGCGGGTAGATCACGTCCGTGGCGACGACCTTGCCGGTGCCGTCGACCACGGCGACCTTCACCCCGGTGCGGAAACCGGGGTCCAGGCCCAGCGTGGCGCGGGTGCCGGCCGGGGCGGCGAGCAGCAGGTCGCGCAGGTTGGCCGCGAACACGTTCACCGCCTCGTCCTCGGCGGCCGTGCGCAGCCGCAGCCGCAGGTCGATGCCGAGGTGCACCAGGATGCGGGTGCGCCAGGCCCAGCGGACGGTGTCCGTCAGCCACTTGTCGGCCGGGCGGCCGCGGTCGGCGATGCCGAAGCGGTGGGCGATGATCCCCTCGTACGAGGACGGGCCCTCGGTGGCCTCCTCGGGCTCCAGGACGAGGTCCAGCACCTCCTCCTTCTCGCCGCGCAGCATCGCCAGGACGCGGTGCGAGGGGAGTTCGGTGAACGGCTCGGCGAAGTCGAAGTAGTCGGCGAACTTGGCGCCCGCCTCCTCCTTGCCCTCCCGCACCTTCGCGGCGAGCCGCCCGCGCACCCACATGCGCTCGCGCAACTCGCCGATCAGGTCGGCGTCCTCGGAGAAGCGCTCGGTGAGGATCGCCCGCGCCCCCTCCAGGGCGGCCGCCGGATCGGCGACGCCCTTGTCCGCGTCCACGAACGCGGCGGCCGCCGACAGCGGTTCCACCGACGGGTCGCCGAGCAGGCCCTCGGCCAGCGGCTCCAGGCCCGCCTCGCGGGCGATCTGCGCCTTGGTGCGCCGCTTCGGCTTGTACGGGAGGTAGATGTCCTCCAGGCGCGCCTTGGTCTCGGCGCCGCGGATCCGGGCCGCCAACTCCTCGGTCAGCTTGCCCTGCTCGCGCACCGACTCCAGGATCGCGGTCCGCCGCTCCTCCAGCTCCCGCAGATAGCGCAGCCGCTCCTCGATCGTGCGCAGCTGCGCGTCGTCGAGCATCTCGGTCGCTTCCTTGCGGTAGCGGGCGATGAAGGGCACGGTCGAACCGCCGTCGAGCAGTTCCACCGCGGCCTTCACCTGCCGCTCCCGTACGCCGAGTTCCTCGGCGATCCTGCCTTCGATGGATCCTGCTTCGATGGACCCGGGTGTCGTCACGATCCCGTACCGCCTTCTCCACTGAGGTTGCGCGGCAATTGTGGCAGGTGACACCGACAACCGTGGATCAGGGCGGCTTCCGGCGGGGCGCAGGGCACGGCACCGGGCCCGGTGCGCCGCACGCGCGGGCCATGGCGGAAAAGGTGGGAAATTCGTCATTGCGGCCATCCGGCCGTGCCCGAAGAATCGGGGGCATGCCGCAGCGCACCCTCCTCTTCGCCGTCTTCGACGGGGTCCAGAGCCTGGACGTCACCGGGCCGCTCGAAGTGTTCGCCGGTGCCGAGGCGCACACCCCCGGCACCTACCGGATCCGCACGGCCTCGCTGGACGGCGGCCCGGTGCGCACGTCCAGCGGGCTGACGCTCGTACCGGACGAGGCGCTCACCGCGGCGGCGGACCCGCACACCCTGCTGGTCCCCGGCGGCGAGGGCACCCGCGCCCCCGACCCGCGGCTGGTCGACTGGCTGCGCGTCCACGGCCCGCGCCCCGCACGGCTGGTCTCGGTGTGCACCGGCGCGTTCCTGCTCGCCGCCGCGTCCCTGCTCGACGGCCTCCGGGCCACCACCCACTGGGCCTACTGCGAGCGGCTCGCGCGCGAGCATCCGGCCGTGCGCGTGGAGCCCGAGCCCATCTACGTCCGCGACGGCCGCGTCGCCACCTCGGCGGGCGTGACCGCGGGCATCGACCTGGCGCTCGCGCTGGTGGAGGAAGACCTGGACCGGGACGTCGCGCTCTGCCTCGCCCGGCATCTCGTGGTCTTCCTGCGCCGCCCCGGCAACCAGGCCCAGTTCAGCGTCCAGCTGGCCGCCCAGACCGCGCTGCGCGCGCCGCTGCGGGACGTGCAGCGATGGATCGCCGAGCACCCGGACGGCGATCTGAGCGTCGACGCCCTGGCCGCCCGCGCCGCGCTCTCCCCGCGCCACTTCGCCCGCGCCTTCCGCGACGAGACCGGCGTGACACCGGGCCGCTACGTCGACCGGGTCCGCCTGGAACACGCCCGCCGGCTGCTGGAGGACACCCCCGACGGCATCGAGGAGATCTCCCGGTCCAGCGGCTACGGCACCCCCGAGGCCATGCGCCGCGCCTTCCTCAAGGCCTTCGGCACCGCCCCGGCCGAATACCGCCGCCGCTTCCGCCCGGCCGCCGTCGACTGAGCACCGACGTCACCGGGGACCACCACCGCCCGCGGACCTCCGCCACCGGCCGCAGACCACCAATCGGCCGGGGACCGCCACCGACAACTGGGGATCACCACCACCGACCGGGGGCCACCAACGACGGCCAGAGACCATCACCGACAACTGGGGACCACCACCACCGACCGGGGGCCACCAATCGGCCGGGGACCGCCACCGACGGCCGGAGACCATCGCCGCCGACCGCGGACCACCGTCGGCCGAGCGCCACCGCCCACCTCCGATCACCGTCGGCCGACCGCCATCGCCGATCACTGTCGGCCGACCGTCACCGCTGATCACCCTCGGCCGACCGCCACCCTTGTCGGCCGGACCCGAAAGGATTCACCGTGCAGATCGCCGTCGTCGTCTACGACCGCTTCACCGCCCTCGATGTCGTGGGGCCCTACGAGATCCTCAGCCGCCTCCCGGACGTGCGCCTCACCTTCGTCGCCGAGCAGGCCGGGCCCGTCCGCACCGAGACCGGTTTCCTCGCCCTCACCGCGGACCGGGCCCTGCACGAGCTGCCGGACCCGGACATCGTCGTCGTCTCCGGCGGCCTCGGCACCCTGGCCCAGCTGGAGAACCCGGTCCTGCTGGACTGGCTGCGCACCGCCGACACCACGAGCACGTGGACGACCTCGGTGTGCTCGGGCTCGCTGCTGCTCGCCGCCGCCGGGCTGCTGGCGGGTCGCCCTGCCACCAGCCACTGGACCGTGCTGCCGATGCTGGAGAAGTACGGCGCCCGGCCCACCGGCGAGCGGGTGGTGACCGAGGGCAAGTACGTCACCGCGGCCGGGGTCTCCTCCGGCATCGACATGGCGCTCACCCTGGTCGGCCGGATCGCGGGCGACGAACACGCCCAGGCCGTCCAGCTGTGGACCGAGTACGACCCGCAGCCGCCCTACGACGCCGGGTCCCCCGAGAAGGCGCCCGCCCATCTGGTCGAGGAACTGAGGGCGGGCGGGCGTTTCAACCGTTCATAGCCGCCAAGGGCTCCGCACACGCGGAGGATCAGTACCCGCGGTGCTCGCGGTGCTCGCGGTGGTCGTGGTCGCCGAAGCGGCCGTCGCCGCCGTGCCGGTGGCCGTACCACCGGCCGTCGCCGCGGTGGTCCCGGCCGCGCCGGTGGTCGCGGCCCCAGCGGTCGCCGGGGTACGGGAAGTGCCGCGCGTCGGTGGCGACGGCCCGGTGCGGGCGGGCCACCGGCTGTGCGGCGGCGGCCGGCAGGGCGGCCGCGCCCACGACGGCGGCGGCCAGGACACCGGCGGCGGTCAGTCTCCGGACAGAGGTGAGAACGGACACGAGGTCCCCCTTCACAAGGGTGTGGTCGTGCGACCGGTCGGCCGCACGACCACACCCTGCGACCCGCGCCCTGCCGACACGGAGGACACGCAGACGGCATTACGTATATAAGGGACTTCCGTAACAGTCGCCTGTAGCAACCATTTATGCCCTGAATGCGCCCTCTTCCTGCGCTTTCGCGCCCCTGCGCGCCCCCGCGCTCACCCGAAAGTGAGTAACAGGCCGTGCGCCACTGGGACGGCCCCCGGCCCCGATGGCCGTCTCCACCCCGCCCGGCAGCAGATCGCGCTCCCGGTACCACTCCCGGCCAGCGTCCAGGATGCCCTCCGCGCCGACGTGGTATCCGGCGTACCGGGTCAGCGGCGCGGCCGCCTCACTCGGGCGGGGTCCAGGTGAAGTGCGGGGAGCGGCGTTCCAGGAAGGCGCTCACGCCCTCCGCGGTGTCACCGGCGGTGCGTGCCTGCTCCGTCCAGTGGGCGTCCCGGTCCTCGCGGCCGTCCGCGAACTCCTTGGCGGCGGCCTGGGTGAGCCCCGAACGGGCGACCAGCGTCCGCGTCAACTCGGCGACCCGCTTGTCCAGTTCGCCCTCGGGCAGCACCTCGTCCACCAGACCCGTGCGCAGTGCGCGCTCCGTGTCGATCAACTCGGCCGTGAACAAAAGGTACTTGGCGGTCGCCGGGCCCACCAGGGACACCAGGCGGCGGGTCGAGGAGGAGGGGTAGACGATGCCGAGCCGCGCCGGGGTCACCCCGAACAGCGCGCCCTCCTCGGCCAGCCGGAGATCGCAGGCCGCCGCGAGCTGCACCCCGCCGCCCACGCAGTACCCGCGCACCGCGGCCACGGTCGGCTTCGGGAACGCGGCCAGCGCCTCCTCCGCCGCCACCGCGAGCCCCTGCGCCGGTCCGGCCGACCCCCGCAGCGTGGAGATGTCCGCGCCCGCGCAGAAGGTGCCGCCCTCGCCGGTCAGCACCAGCGCCCGTACCGCGGGATCGCGGGCGAGCCGGGCCAGCAGCGGCGGCAGCGCCCGCCACATGCCGGCCGTCATGGCGTTGCGCTTGGCCGGATGGGCGATCACGACCGTGGCGACGGAGTCGGTGACCTGGTGGGACAGCTGGGGCTCCATGCGCGGGATGCTATCCGCCCGCCTCCGGAGTTACGACCCCGCCCGGGAGGGGGACAAAGAGGGAGAATGCTCGTAGCGGGGGCCTGGGAGACTGCCGAGGAGGTGGCGATGGCCAGGGCGCGAAAGCCCAAGGACAGGGCGGCATCGATGCGCCAGGGGTTCGGCCTGCTCGCGGTGCTCGGCGTGATCCTCGTCCTCGCCGGAATCGTCGGGCTCGTCTACACCGGGGTCGCCACGCTCACCTCGATGCTGCTGTTCGGCTGGCTGCTGCTGATCGGCGGGATCGTCGGCCTGCTGCACGCGATCCAGGCCCGCGGCACCAGCTACTTCTGGCTCGGCGTGATCGTGGCCGCCCTGAACATCGCGGCCGGCGTCGTCGTCATCCGGCTGCCGCACGCGGCCGCCGCCGCGCTCACCATGTTCGCCGCGCTGCTGTTCCTGTCCGCCGGCCTCTTCCGGCTGGTCGGCAGCATGGTCGTACGCGGCCCCCAGTTCGGCTGGACCCTCCTGCTCGGCGTCTTCGACCTGCTGCTCGGCATCCTGGTCCTCGCCCACTGGCCCGGCAGCAGCCAGTACGTCATCGGCGCCTTCTTCTCGCTCGCCCTGCTGTTCGACGGCCTCGGCCTGGTCGCCACCGGCTACGGCGGCCGCCGGATCGTCGGCCTCGTCAGCGAGCAGCGGCAGGCGTGAGAAGCAGGCGTGAAAAGCAGTCCGACACGTGACGTTGTCATAAGCAGTCGGTAGCAGTCGGTCGGAAAGCGCTCGATATCCGGCGACTTCTGTTCAGGTGTCCGGGGCGGAGCCGGCCGTTGCCAACACTCGGTGCGTGGTGACAATCGAGCGCGAGGGTGGCGACCGGACGATGGACAACCACGGGCGCGAGGACGGTCCGCGCCCAGCGGGGGGCGCCGAGCGGGCGCCCCACCCACTGCCGTACGAGGGCGTCTGGCGGTTCACCGCGGCCGCGGTGGACGCCTCGGTCCCGCAGGCCCGGCACGCGGTGCGGGACCTGCTGCTGCGCCAGGGCGTGCCGGTCTCCGAGGATCTGGTGCAGGGCCTGCTGCTGATCGTCTCGGAGCTGGTGACCAACGCGGTCAAGCACGCGGCCCTGCTGTCGCCCGTGCTGGCGGTGGAGGTCGCGGTCGGCGCCGAGTGGGTGCGGGTGGCCGTGGAGGACAACCACCCCTACCGTCCGACGGCCCTGGAGGCCGACCACGGCCGGACCGGCGGGCGGGGGCTGCTCCTGGTGCGCGAGGTGGCCCGAGAGGCGGGCGGGGTGGTCGAGGTGGAGCACACGGCGAGCGGCGGCAAGGTGATCTGGGCCACCCTGCCGCTCAAGCCCGCGTCCCCTTAGACCGACACCGACCGACACCGACCGACGCCGCGGACACCGCGGACACCGCCGAGGCCGCGGGCGCCGGGAAGGCGTCACCAGCCCGCGGCCGGGCCCGTCAGCTCCCGGACCGCGGGGCGGGCCGCGTCCAGCACCGTCATGAACCAGGCCGAGAACGTGTCGCGGGCATGCCGCTCGGCCAGCTCCTGCGCGGTCACGAAGGCGGTCGCGGCGACCTCCTCCGCGTCCGGCGCGAGCGGCGTCTGCACCAGGCCGACGAACAGGTGGTTGAACTCCTGCTCCACCAGGCCCGAGGCCGGGTCCGGGTGGTTGTAGCGCACGGTGCCCGCCTCGGCCAGCAGCGAGGGCGACACGCCCAGCTCCTCGTACGTCCGCCGGGCGGCGGCGGCGAACGGCGCCTCACCGGGGTAGGGGTGGCCGCAGCAGGTGTTGGACCACACGCCGGGGGAGTGGTACTTGCCGAGCGCCCGCTGCTGGAGCAGCAGCCGGCCCTGCTCGTCGAAGAGGAACACCGAGAACGCGCGGTGCAACTGCCCCGGCGCCTGATGGGCGGCGAGCTTCTCCGCGGTGCCGATGGTCACGCCCTTCTCGTCGACGAGTTCCAGCAGGATCGCCTGAGCGGCGCCGTTCGTCGAGCTGTGCGTCTCGGTGGCAGGTGTGATCGGCATACCCATCCTTCGCCTCGGTCTTCGCCCCCCAAGTCTGCCGTACGAATCCGGCACTCCCGGCACTTCCCGGCACACCCGCATGTCAGAGCGTGCGACGGCGCCGGAAGGGGGACCCGGTAGATCATCGTGCCCCCGCCTCGCGGAAGGGAACCGTCCGGGTGTCGTCGAACGGATGAACGACTTCCGGGCCGCACGCCCCTGCCGATCCTGCCCGCCGCCCGCCGCCCGCCGCCCGCCGCCCGCCGCCCGCCGCCCGCCGCCCGCCGCCCGGCGCCTGCGGCTCCGGCTCAGTGGCAGAGCCGCGCCTCGTGCTCCGCGTGTCCGCCAGGCTCCAGCTGGAAGGTGCAGTGCTCGACGTCGAAGTGCGTGCCGATGCAGCCCTGGAGCTCGTGCAGCATCTTCTCGTGCCCGATGGCGCTGAGCGCCTCCGAGCTGACCACCACGTGCGCGGAGAGCACCGGCATCCCGGAGGTGATCGTCCAGGCGTGCAGGTCGTGTACGTCCTCCACGCTGTCCAGCGCCAGGATGTGCGCCCGGACCTCCGCCATGTCGACGTCCTTCGGCGCCGCCTCCAGCAGTACGTCCAGCGTCTCCCGCAGCAGCTTCAGCGTGCGCGGCACGATCATCAGACCGATGACCAGCGAGGCGATCGGGTCGGCGGCCCTGAAGCCGGTGAGCAGGATCACCGCGGCCGAGATCATCACCGCGACCGAGCCCAGCGCGTCGGCGGCGACCTCCAGGAAGGCGCCGCGCACATTCAGGCTCTCCTGCTGTCCGCGCATCAGCAGGACGAGCGAGACGGAGTTCGCCACCAGGCCGATCGCGCCGAACAGGATCATCAGACCGCCGTGGGTGTCCGCGGGGGTGACGAACCGCTGGACCGCTTCGTACAGCACATAGCCGCCGACGCCGAGCAGCAGCAGGCAGTTGGCCAGGGCGGCGAGGATCTCGGCGCGCGCGTAGCCGAAGGTGCGGTTGGCGCTCGCCGGGCGGTTGGCGAAGTGGATCGCCAGCAGCGCCATGCCGAGGCCCACCGCGTCGGTCGCCATGTGCGCGGCGTCCGCGATCAGCGCGAGCGAGTCCGAGAGGAAACCGCCGGCGATCTCCACCACCATGATCGTCAGCGTGATGCCGAGGGCGATCCGCAGCCTGCCGCGGTAGGCGGCCGCGGCCGTGCCCGTGGGCGGCGCGTGGGTGTGTGCGTGCCCGTGATCGTGCCCAGCCCCCATGGCGGAACCGTCCTTCCGTGGTCGTCCGGGGGCCCAGTCAACTACGGGCGGGGGGTATGGGGCAACGCGGCACTGAACACCGTTGTCATGTGCCCTGACCTGCGGAAACGATCCGCTGGTCAGGGCGGTACGGGATGCCTGCGGGACCCCTCGCGGGCTACTTCGCGTGATGCAGCTGCCAGCCCTCCCACGCGGAGCGCACCATCTCGTGGACGTCCCGGCGGGCACGCCAGCCCAGTTCCCGGGCGGCGCGTTCGGCCGAGGCGACCGCGCGGGGCGCGTCACCGGGCCTGCGGGGCTCCACGACCGGTTCCCGCCGGTCGCCGGAGACCTCGCCGATGACCGTGATCAGCTCCCGGACCGAAACGCCCTCGCCGCGGCCGATGTTCAGCGTCAGATCACCGGCCGGACCGGCACCGGCGAGGCGGCGCGCCGCGGCGAGGTGGGCCTCGGCGAGGTCGGCCACATGGATGTAGTCCCGTACGCAGGTGCCGTCCGGCGTCGGGTAGTCGTCGCCGAAGATCCGGGGAGCCTCGCCGCGGGTGAGCCGGTCGAAGACCATCGGCACGATGTTGAACACCCCGGTGTCCGCGAGTTCCGGCGCCGCCGCGCCCGCCACGTTGAAGTAGCGCAGGCACACGGTCGAGATGCCGTACGCCCGCCCGGCCGCCCGGACCAGCCACTCGCCGGCCAGCTTGGTCTCCCCGTAGGGGTTGACCGGGGCGCAGGGGGTGTCCTCGGTGATCAGGTCCACGTCCGGGTTGCCGTACACCGCGGCGGAGGAGGAGAACAGCAGTCGGCGCACGTCCGAGGCGGCCATGGCGTCCAGGAGGGTGGCGAGGCCGCCGACGTTCTCCCGGTAGTAGCGGGTGGGCTCGGCGACGGACTCGGCGACCTGCTTGCGGGCGGCGAGGTGGACGACGCCGGTGACGCCGTGCGCCGCGAAGACCTCGCGCAGGCGGGGCGCGTCGAGGGTGGAGCCGGTGACGAGCGGGATGCCGGAGGGGAGCCGGGAGGGGACGGCGGTGGAGAGGTCGTCCAGTACGACGACCTTCTCGCCGGCGCCGGCCATGGCGCGTGCCACGTGCGCCCCGATGTATCCGGCACCGCCGGTGATCAGCCAGGTCATGCTTCCCCACCTTATGCTCCGCGGGGTGGGCCGCTCGTGGCCGTGCGGGTGATCGGCGGCCGGCCCGGTAGCCCTCGGCGACCGTTCGCGTACCCCACGTCGACGCCCCTGTCCCGGATGCCCGAGTCTGCGGCCGCGGTTTGTGGGGGCGGGGCCGGATCGCCCATGATGATCGCGGCAAAGGGCCGGTCCCCGGACGCGGGACAGGCCGTGAACGGCCGGTGAACACGGGCTTCGGTTCATCCGATACCCTCTGCCGACATGCCGCCCGGCTGCCGCAGGCAAGGGGCGCCCCACCATGCAGAAGACCGGCGCCGACGCGCCGGCACCCAGGGAGTGAGTACGGTTGCCGACCGCCATCGTCACCGGTCAGCCGGTCCCCGGATCGTCGCTCGAGAGCGATCTGCGGTCCCTCGGCTTCGACGTCCGGATGGCGGAGAGCACCGCCGAGACCGAGACCCTGCTGGCCGCCGCCCCCGCCGGTGACCGCGTCGCCGTGGTCGACGCCGGCTTCGTCGGCCATGTGCACGCCCTGCGGCTCGGCCTGACCGACCCCCGCTTCCCGCTCGCCGCCGTACCCGGCGCCGTCACCGCCCAGCCCGCCGCCCGGCAGGCGCTGACCCGCGCCGTGGCCCGCGAGACCTCCTCGGGCGGCGGCACCGCGGTCACCGTCGGCAGCAGCCTCGCCGACCGGATCGTCACCGAGCTGGACGCCGACGGCAGCGAGGTCCACCGCCCCGAGCTGGGCAGCCTCGTCGCCGTCGTACCCGCCGATCCGCAGGCCCGCAACGAGGCGCGGCAGGCCGTCGCCGCCGTGGACGACGAGGCCGTACGCCTGAAGTCGGCCGTGAAGTCCCGCGACGGCTTCTTCACCACGCACTGCGTCAGCCCGTACTCGCGCTACATCGCCCGCTGGTGCGCCCGCCGCGGCCTGACCCCGAACCAGGTCACCACCGCCTCGCTGCTCACCGCGCTGATCGCGGCCGGCTGCGCGGCCACCGGCAGCCGCGGCGGTTTCATAGCCGCCGGCGTGCTGCTGATCGCCTCCTTCGTGCTGGACTGCACCGACGGCCAGCTCGCCCGCTACGCCCTGAAGTACTCCACGCTCGGCGCCTGGCTCGACGCCACCTTCGACCGGGCCAAGGAGTACGCCTACTACGCCGGTCTCGCCCTCGGCGCGGCCCGCGGCGGCCATGACGACGTCTGGGCACTCGCGCTCGGCGCGATGGTCCTCCAGACCTGCCGGCACGTGGTCGACTTCTCCTTCAACGAGGCCAACCACGACGCCACCGCCAACACCAGCCCCACCGCCGCCCTCTCCGACAAGCTGGACAGCGTCGGCTGGACGGTGTGGGTGCGCCGGATGATCGTGCTGCCGATCGGCGAGCGCTGGGCGATGATCGCGGTCCTGACCGCGTTCACCACCCCCCGGATCACCTTCTACGCGCTGCTCGTCGGCTGCGCCTTCGCCGCCGCGTACACCACCGCAGGCCGGGTGCTGCGCTCGCTGACCCGCAGGGCGCACCGCACCGACCGCGCCGCGCAGGCGCTGGCCGACCTCGCCGACTGCGGCCCGCTCACCGAGGCGGTCCGGCGCCTCGCCCGGCGCGGTCTGCCCGGCCTCGCGGTGCCCGCCGTCGCCCTGCTCGGCGGCGCCGCGGTCGTCGCCTGCTCGGCCTTCTGCGGCCACGGCTCGGTGCTGCCGGTGATCGGCGCCCTGGTCTACGTCCTCACCTCGGCCCTCGCCGTCGCCCGCCCGCTCAAGGGCGCCCTCGACTGGCTGGTCCCGCCGTTCTTCCGCGCCGCCGAGTACGGCACCGTCCTCGCGCTCGCGTGCAAAGCGGACGTGAACGGAGCGCTTCCCGCGGCTTTCGGGCTGGTGGCGGCGGTCGCCTACCATCACTACGACACGGTGTACCGCATCCGCGGCAACGCCGGAGCGCCGCCGGCCTGGCTGGTGCGCTCCATAGGGGGGCACGACGGGCGCACCCTGCTCGTCACCGTCCTGGCCGCGGCGCTCACCGCGGCGCAGTTCACGGCCGCGCTCACGGTACTCGCCGTGGTCGTCGCCCTGGTGGTGCTCGCGGAGAGCATCCGGTTCTGGGTGTCCGCAGGGGCGCCCGCCGTACACGATGAAGGAGAAACCGCATGATCGGCCTCGTGCTGGCGGCCGGCGCCGGACGGCGTCTGCGCCCCTACACGGACACCCTGCCCAAGGCGCTGGTGCCGGTGGGGCCCGCGGGCATAGAGGGCGAGCCCACGGTTCTCGACCTCACCCTCGGCAATTTCGCCCGGATCGGCCTCACCGAGGTCGCGGTCATCGTCGGCTACCGCAAGGAGGCCGTCTACGCCCGCCAGGCCGCCCTGGAGGAGAAGTACGGCCTGAAGCTGACGCTGATCGACAACGACAAGGCCGAGGAGTGGAACAACGCCTACTCCCTGTGGTGCGGCCGGGACGCGCTCAAGGACGGCGTGATCCTCGCCAACGGCGACACCGTGCACCCGGTCTCCGTCGAGGAGACGCTGCTGGCCGCGCGCGGTGACGGCAAGAAGATCATCCTCGCGCTCGACACCGTGAAGTCCCTGGCGGACGAGGAGATGAAGGTCGTCGTCGACCCCGAGAAGGGGATGACGAGGATCACGAAGCTGATGGACCCGGCCGAGGCGACCGGCGAGTACATCGGCGTGACCCTGATCGAGGGCGACGCGGCCGAGGCGCTGGGCGACGCGCTGAAGACGGTCTGGGAGACCGACCCGCAGCAGTTCTACGAGCACGGCTACCAGGAGCTGGTCGACCGCGGCTTCCGGATCGACGTGGCGCCCATCGGCGACGTCGACTGGGTCGAGATCGACAACCACGACGACCTGGCCAAGGGGCGGGAGATCGCGTGCCGCTACTGACCCGGCTGATCCCCTCGCCGGTCGTCGTGGACATCCGTCCGGGTGCCCTGGACGACCTGGCCGGTGTCCTCGCCGACGAGCGCATCTCCCAGTCGGGCCGCCTCGCCGTCGCCGTCAGCGGCGGCTCCGGCGCCCAGCTGCGCGAGCGCCTCGCCCCCTCGCTGCCCGGCGCGTCCTGGTACGAGGTGGGCGGCGGCACCCTGGACGACGCGATCCGGCTGGCCGGCGAGATGAAGTCCGGCCACTACGACGCGGTGGTCGGGCTCGGCGGCGGCAAGATCATCGACTGCGCCAAGTTCGCCGCGGCGCGCATCGGCCTGCCCCTGGTCGCCGTGCCCACGAACCTCGCGCACGACGGCCTGTGCTCGCCGGTCGCCACCCTGGACAACGACGCGGGGCGCGGCTCCTACGGCGTGCCGAACCCGATCGCGGTCGTCATCGACCTGGACGTGATCCGCGCGGCCCCGGCCCGCTTCGTCCGGGCCGGCATCGGCGACGCCATCTCCAACATCAACGCGATCGCGGACTGGGAGCTGTCCCACCGGGTCAACGGCGAGAAGATCGACGGTCTCGCCGCGGCCATGGCCCGCCAGGCCGGCGAGGCGGTGCTGCGGCACCCCGGCGGCATCGGCGACAACGGCTTCCTCCAGGTGCTCGCCGAGGCGCTGGTGCTCAGCGGCATCTCGATGTCGATCTCCGGTGACTCCCGGCCCTCCTCCGGTTCCTGCCACGAGATCAACCACGCCTTCGACCTGCTGTTCCCGAAGCGCGCGGCCGCCCATGGCGAGCAGTGCGGGCTCGGCGCGGCCTTCGCCATGTATCTGCGCGGGGCCCACGAGGAGGCCGCGCACACCGCCGGGGTGCTGCGCCGGCACGGACTACCGGTGCTGCCGGAGGAGATCGGCTTCACCGTGGACGAGTTCGTCCGCGCCGTGGAGTTCGCGCCGGAGACCCGGCCGGGCCGCTACACCATCCTCGAACACCTCGACCTCAAGCCGACCCAGATCAAGGACATCTACGCCGACTATGTCAAGGCCATCGGTAGCTGAACTCCGTCCGGTCGTCCACCCCGCAGGGGTGAAGGACCGGCGCAGCGGTGAGCACTGGGCGGGACGCCTCTACATGCGCGAGGTCTCCCTGCGCATCGACCGCTACCTGGTGAACACCAGGGTCACGCCCAATCAGCTCACGTACCTGATGACCCTGTGCGGTGTGCTCGCGGCCCCGGCCCTGCTGGTGCCGGGGATCTGGGGCGCGATCCTCGGCGTCGTCGCCACCCAGCTCTACCTGCTGCTGGACTGCGTCGACGGCGAGATCGCGCGCTGGCGCAAGCAGTACTCGCTCGCCGGTGTCTACCTGGACCGCGTCGGCGCCTACCTCACCGACGCGGCCGTGCTGGTCGGCCTCGGGCTGCGCGCCGCCGACCTGTGGGGCGGCGGCCGTATCGACTGGCTGTGGGCCTTCCTCGGCACCCTGGCCGCGCTCGGCGCGATCCTGATCAAGGCGGAGACCGACCTGGTCGGCGTGGCCCGGCACCAGACCGGCCGGCCGCCGGTGCAGGAAGCCGCCGCCGAGCCGCGTTCCTCCGGGATGGCGCTGGCCCGCCGGGCCGCCTCGGCGCTGAAGTTCCACCGGCTCATCCTCGGCATCGAGGCCTCGCTGCTGATCGTGCTCCTCGCCATCGCGGACCACATCCACGGCGACCTGTTCTTCACCCGGCTCGGCACCGCCGTCCTCGCCGGCATCGCCCTGCTCCAGACGCTGCTGCACCTGGTGTCCATCCTCGCCTCCAGCAGGCTGAAGTGAGCGCGGCCATGCGGGTCGGCGCCGTCATCATCACCATGGGCAACCGGCCCGAGGAGCTGCGCGCCCTGCTCGACTCGGTCGCCGGGCAGGACGGGGACCGGGTCGAGGTGGTCGTCGTCGGCAACGGCTCCCCGGTGCCCGAAGTCCCCGAGGGCGTACGCACCGTCGAACTGCCGGAGAACCTCGGCATTCCGGGCGGCCGCAATGTCGGCATAGAGGCGTTCGGCCCCGGCGGCCAGGATGTCGACATCCTGCTTTTCCTGGACGACGACGGCCTGCTCGCCCGGCGCGACACCGCCGAGCTGTGCCGCGAGGCCTTCGCCGCCGACCCGGAGCTGGGCATCATCAGCTTCCGCATCGCCGACCCCGAGACCGGCGAGACGCAGCGCCGCCATGTGCCCCGGCTGCGCGCCTCGGACCCGCTGCGCTCCTCGCGCGTGACCACCTTCCTGGGCGGCGCCAACGCGGTGCGCACCGCGGTGTTCGCCCAGGTCGGCGGGCTGCCCGACGAGTTCTTCTACGCCCACGAGGAGACCGATCTGGCCTGGCGGGCGCTGGACGCCGGCTGGCTGATCGACTACCGCTCCGACATGGTGCTGTACCACCCGACGACCGCGCCCTCCCGGCACGCCGTCTACCACCGCATGGTGGCCCGCAACCGCGTCTGGCTCGCCCGGCGCAACCTCCCCGCCCCGCTGATCCCCGTCTACCTGGGGGTCTGGCTGCTGCTGACGCTGGCCCGCCGCCCCTCGCGGCCGGCCCTGAAGGCCTGGTTCGGCGGGTTCAAGGAGGGCTGGACCACGTCCTGCGGTCCGCGCCGTCCGATGCGCTGGCGCACGGTCTGGCGGCTCACCCGGCTGGGCCGTCCCCCGGTCATCTGAGAAGCTTCTTACCTGAACAGCAAGCTTCTTACCGAGAGAGTCCGGGTTCTTACTCGTGAGTCACACAACGCATGACGCCGGTGTCGCGGTGGGCGCGATACCGGTGCCCGACGAGGGGCTGACGCCGGCCGAGCTGGCCGCCCGGTACGGGCTCGCCGTCAGCGGCGCCCGTCCCTCGCTGGTGGAGTACGTCCGTCAGCTGTGGAGCCGGCGCCACTTCATCCTCGCCTTCTCGCAGGCGAAGCTGACGGCGCAGTACAGCCAGGCCAAGCTGGGCCAGCTGTGGCAGGTCGCCACCCCGCTGCTGAACGCGGCCGTGTACTACTTCATCTTCGGCGTCATCCTGCACGCCAGCCGCGGCATGTCGCATGACGTGTACATCCCGTTCCTGGTCACCGGCGTCTTCGTGTTCACCTTCACGCAGAGCTCGGTCATGTCGGGCGTGCGCGCCATCTCCGGGAACCTCGGGCTGGTGCGCGCCCTGCACTTCCCGCGCGCCTCGCTGCCCGTCTCCTTCTCGCTCCAGCAGCTCCAGCAGCTGCTGTTCTCGATGATCGTGCTGTTCGTCGTGGCGATCGGCTTCGGCAGCTATCCGGGCATGTCCTGGCTGCTGATCGTGCCGGTGCTGGCGCTCCAGTTCCTGTTCAACACCGGCCTTGCGCTGATCGTGGCCCGGATGGGCGCCAAGACGCCGGACATGGCGCAGCTGATGCCGTTCGTGCTGCGCACCTGGATGTACACCTCCGGCGTGATGTTCTCCATCAGCACGATGATGGCGGACCGCCCGGAGTGGGCGGTGCGGCTGCTCCAGGTCAACCCGGCCGCGATCTACATGGACCTGATGCGCTTCGCGCTGATCGACGGCTACGGCGCCTCGAACCTGCCCCCGCACGTGTGGGCGATCGCGGCGTTCTGGGCCGTGGCGGTCTTCGCGGGCGGCTTCGTGTACTTCTGGAAGGCGGAGGAGCGGTACGGCCGTGGCTGAGCAGAACGCCGAGCGGAACCCCCAGCAGGGCGCCACGGGCACCGGCGAGCGCCGCCCGACGGTCATCGCGGACGACCTGCACATCGTCTACCGGGTCAACGGCGCCAAGACCGGCAAGGGCAGCGCCACGGCCGCCCTCAGCCGGATCCTGCGGCGCGGCGAGGAGCGGGGCGTGCGCAAGGTGCACGCCGTGCGCGGGGTCTCCTTCGTCGCCTACCGGGGCGAGGCCATCGGCCTGATCGGCTCCAACGGCTCCGGCAAGTCCACCCTGCTGCGCGCCATCGCCGGGCTGCTGCCCGCGGAGCGGGGCAAGGTCTACACCGACGGCCAGCCCTCCCTGCTGGGCGTGAACGCGGCCCTGATGAACGACCTGACCGGCGAGCGCAACGTCATCCTGGGCGGCCTCGCCATGGGCATGTCGCGCGAGCAGATCAAGGAGCGCTATCAGGACATCGTCGACTTCTCCGGAATCAACGAGAAGGGCGACTTCATCACCCTGCCGATGCGCACCTACTCCTCCGGTATGGCCGCGCGGCTGCGTTTCTCCATCGCCGCCGCCAAGGACCACGATGTCCTCATGATTGACGAGGCCCTCGCCACCGGTGACCGCAAGTTCCAGAAGCGCTCCGAGGAACGCATCCGGGAACTGCGCAAGGAGGCCGGCACGGTCTTTCTGGTCAGCCACAACAACAAGTCCATCCGCGACACCTGCAACCGCGTGCTGTGGCTGGAACGCGGTGAGCTGCGCATGGACGGGCCGACCGAAGAGGTGCTCAAGGAGTACGAGAAGTTCACCGGCAAGTGAACTGTTTCGGCCAGAGCCCCGCCGGCAACCTTCCGGCGGGGCTCCGCGTATGCAAAGGAAGCGTCAACTCCGAAGGCTGCCAGGAATCTTGACGCCGATCGGTGTGTTGTTGTGATCTGCGGGACACCCCCCGGAAGCTAGATGCGTTGTACAACGTAAGCTGTACCGGTGCCGGAAAGCGGCAAGTGGGGCGATAATGCGCGACACCCTGCGCCAGGGCACGCCCCGCGAATTGCCGGGCGGCGTGTCCGAAATAGTGTGTATTGGGTCGGCAGTGTAGAACGGGAGATGTGACGGCAATGGCTACGGAAACTCCCCAGCTCAACGCAGCATGTGCCGTTGCCGCTCCGGGCGTCGCCCGATGACGGCCACCCAAGCGGCGCCGGACCTGGAACGCGCCACCCTCGACAAGGCCGCGAGCGAGAACTTTCCCGTGGCCCCCTTCTTCCTGCCCCGCGACTGGCGCGACGACCTCATGGCGGTCTACGGCTTCGCCCGTCTGGTCGACGACATCGGCGACGGCGACCTCGCCCCCGGCGGGGCCGACGCCGAACTGCTCGGCGTGTCGGCCACCGAGGCCGGCGACCGGCTGCTCCTGCTCGACGCCTTCGAGGCCGATCTGCGCCGGGTCTTCGACGCCACGCCGCGCCATCCCCTGCTGCGCCGCCTCCAGCCCGTCGTACGCCGCCGGGGGCTCACCCCCGAGCCGTTCCTCGGCCTGATCGCCGCCAACCGCCAGGACCAGCTCGTCTCCCGGTACGAGACGTACGACGACCTCCTCGCCTACTGCGAACTGTCCGCCAACCCCGTCGGCCGCCTCGTCCTCGCCGTCACCGGCACCTCGACCCCCGAGCGGATCCGGCTCTCCGACGCGATCTGCACCGCGCTCCAGATCGTGGAGCACCTCCAGGACGTCGCCGAGGACCTCCGCCGCGACCGGATCTACCTTCCGGCCGAGGACATGAAACGCTTCCATGTCACGGAATCCGATCTTTCCGTGAAAACCGCGGGCGCATCGGTGCGCGCCCTGGTTGCATACGAAGCACAACGCGCCCGCGATCTGCTGAATGAAGGCGCCCCCCTCGTGGGTAGCGTCCACGGCAGGTTGAAGCTGCTGCTCGCAGGGTTCGTGGCGGGGGGAAGGGCGGCGGTCCACGCGATCGCCGCCGCCGAATACGACGTACTTCCCGGCCCGCCCAAGCCAGGCAAGGTCCAGTTGCTGCGTGAGGCGGGCGTGATTCTGCGAGGAGAGGGGTGATCCGGACCGTGGAGTCCCCGTCGCACGTGTCCGCACCGGTGCTCGCCGCCTACCGCTACTGCGAGACGGTGACCGGACAGCAGGCCCGTAACTTCGCGTACGGCATCCGGCTGCTGCCCACACCGAAGCGGCGCGCCATGTCGGCGCTGTACGCGTTCTCACGGCGTGTCGACGACATCGGCGACGGCGACCTGGCCGACGACGTGAAGGTGGCACGGCTCCAGGAGACCCGCGCCCTGCTCGCCCGGATCCGCGAGGGCCGCATCGAGGAGGACCACACCGACCCGGTGGCCGTCGCCCTCGCGCACGCCGCGGACGCCTTCCCGATCCCGCTCGGCGGCCTGGACGAGCTGATCGACGGCGTCGAGATGGACACGCGCGGGGAGACCTACGAGACCTGGGACGACCTGAAGGTCTACTGCCGGTGTGTCGCCGGTGCCATCGGCCGCCTCTCGCTCGGCGTGTTCGGCACCGAACCGGGCGCCCGCGGCGCCGAGCGCGCCGCCGAGTACGCCGACACGCTCGGCCTCGCGCTCCAGCTCACCAACATCCTCCGGGACGTCCGCGAGGACGCCCAGGACGGCCGTACCTACCTGCCCGCCGACGACCTGGCCAAGTTCGGCTGCTCGGCCGGGTTCGAGCGGCCGACGCCCCCGGAGGGCTCCGACTTCGCGGGCCTCGTCCACTTCGAGGTCCGCCGCGCCCGCGCCCTTTTCGCCGAGGGCTACCAGCTGCTGCCCATGCTCGACCGGCGCAGCGGCGCCTGCGTGGCCGCCATGGCCGGCATCTACCGCCGCCTCCTCGACCGCATCGCGCGCGACCCCGAGGCCGTGCTGCGCGGCCGGGTCTCGCTGCCCGGACACGAGAAGGCGTACGTCGCGGTGCGCGGCCTGTCCGGCCTCGACACCCGGCAGGTCACCCGTCACGGCGCCGGGCGGCCCGTCGGGAGGCGCGCCTGATGGACCTCACCGGACCAGAGGACTTCCACCGGGCAACCCCGCGCCCCGGCGTGGCGTCCCTGACTGCGACGACCGTGCGTGCACCGTTCAACCAGCACGGCCGGCACGCACGGAAGGACGCACCATGAGCGACGGCGCACGCCCCGCACCGGGCCGCCGCATCCCCGACAGCGCACCGCGCGGCGCCGTCGTGATCGGCGGCGGCCTCGCCGGCATCACCGCGGCACTCGCCCTGGCCGACGCGGGCGTCCGCGTCACCCTGCTCGAAGGCAGGCCCAGGCTGGGCGGCCTCGCCTTCTCCTTCCAGCGCGGCGAACTGACCGTCGACAACGGCCAGCACGTGTACCTGCGCTGCTGCACCGCCTACCGCTGGTTCCTCGACCGGATCGAGGGCGCGGCGCTGGCACCGCTTCAGGACCGCCTGGACGTGCCCGTCGTGGACCTCGCCAAGCCCGAGGGCAGGCGGCTCGGCCGGCTGCGGCGCGACCCGCTGCCCGTCCCCCTGCACCTGGGGCGCAGCCTGGCCGCCTATCCGCACCTCTCGCTCGCCGAGCGCGCCCTGGTCGGGCGGGCCGCGCTCGCGCTCAAGGGTCTCGACCTCGCCGATCCGACCCTGGACACCCAGGACTTCGGCAGCTGGCTGGCCGCCCACGGCCAGTCCGCGCGTGCCGTCGAGGCCCTGTGGGACCTGGTCGGGGTCGCCACCCTCAACGCGGTCGCGGGCGACGCCTCGCTGGGGCTCGCCGCGATGGTGTTCAAGACCGGTCTGCTGTCCGAACCGGGCGCGGCCGACATCGGCTGGGCCCATGTCCCGCTGGGCGAACTGCACGACCGGCTGGCCCGCAGGGCGCTCGACTCCGCGGGCGTGCGTACCGAGATCCGTTCACGCGTCACCTCCGTCTCTGCCATGGAGAACGGCGGCTGGCGCGTCGAGGTTCCCGGCGAGCGCATCGAAACCGACGCCGTCGTCCTCGCCGTACCCCAGCGCGAGGCGTACGACCTGCTGCCGCCCGGCGCCCTCGACGCCCCCGAGCGGCTGCTGGAGATCGGCACCGCCCCCATCCTCAACGTGCATGTGGTGTACGACCGCAAGGTCCTCGCGCGGCCCTTCTTCGCCGCCCTCGGCACCCCCGTGCAGTGGGTCTTCGACCGCACCCACGCCTCCGGGCTCCGCTCGGGCCAGTACCTCGCGCTGTCCCAGTCGGCGGCGCAGGACGACATCGACCTCCCGGTCGCGCGGCTGCGCGAGCGCTACGTCCCGGAGCTGGAGAAGCTCGTTCCGGGTACGCGCGGCGCCGTGATCGAGGACTTCTTCGTGACCCGCGAGCGCACGGCGACGTTCGCGCCCGCCCCCGGCGTCGGGCGGCTGCGCCCCGGCGCCCGCACCAAGGCAGCCGGCCTGTACCTGGCCGGAGCGTGGACCGCCACCGGGTGGCCCGCGACCATGGAGAGTGCGGTCCGCAGCGGAGTGAGCGCGGCCGACGCCGCGCTGCGCGCCCTGGGCCGGCCCCGTCCGAGCCGTCTCTTCGCCTTCGAGGAGGCGGCCTGATGCCCCATCGGCAGCCGGCGGCAGGCCCCCGCACCTTCGGTACCGCAACAAGAGGAGAGACTGTGCCCACTGTGCCCCCGGCCTCGACGGAGACCGCGGTGGACGTCACCGCGCTGCTGGAGCGCGGCCGGACCCTGGCCACACCGGTCCTGCGTGCGGCCGTCGACCGCCTCGCTCCTCCCATGGACACCGTCGCCGCCTACCACTTCGGCTGGATCGACGCCGCCGGCAACCCTGCCGACGGCGACGGCGGCAAGGCCGTGCGGCCCGCGCTCGCCGTGCTCTCCGCCGAGGTCACCGGCAGTACGCCCGAGACCGGCGTGCCGGGCGCCGTCGCCGTCGAACTGGTCCACAACTTCTCGCTGTTGCACGACGACCTGATGGACGGCGACGAGCAGCGCCGCCACCGCGACACCGTGTGGAAGGTGCACGGCCCCGCCCAGGCCATCCTGGTCGGCGACGCCCTGTTCGCGCTGGCCAACGAGGTGCTGCTGGAGCTCGGCTCGGTCGAGGCCGGCCGCGCCACCCGCCGGCTGACCTCCGCGACCCGCGCCCTGATCGACGGTCAGGCCCAGGACATCTCCTACGAGCACCGCGACCGGGTCAGCGTCGAGGAGTGCCTGGAGATGGAGGGCAACAAGACCGGCGCGCTGCTCGCCTGCGCCTCCTCCATCGGCGCGGTCCTCGGCGGCGCGGACGACGCCACCGCCGACGCGCTGGAGCGCTACGGCTACCACCTCGGCCTCGCCTTCCAGGCCGTGGACGACCTGCTCGGCATCTGGGGCGACCCGGAGGCCACCGGCAAGCAGACCTGGAGCGACCTGCGCCAGCGCAAGAAGTCGCTGCCCGTGGTCGCGGCGCTCGCGGCCGGCGGCCCCGCCTCCGAGCGGCTCGGCGAGATCCTCGCCGCCGACGCCAAGAGCAGCGACTTCGAGAACTTCTCCGAGGAGGAGTTCGCGGCCCGCGCCGCCCTCATCGAGGAGGCCGGCGGCCGCGAATGGACCGCCGAGGAGGCGCGCCGCCAGCATGCCATCGCGATCGGCGCCCTCGACGCGGTCGCCATGCCGGACCGAGTGCGGGCCGCCTTCACGGCCCTCGCCGACTTCGTCGTCGTACGGAAGAGATGATCACTATCGGCCGAACAAGCCTCGCGTAGTCGCCGGCCGGTGTCGCGACAGGAAGCACACCGGCCGACGGCGGACCCACAGCAGCACGTCTCGCACGACTGTACGAAGGGGAAGCCATGACAGCGACGACCGACGGAAGCACCGGGGCCACCTTGCCGTCCCGCGCTGCCGCGGCCAGCGACACCACCCTCACCACCCCCGAGGCGGCCGGGGTACCGGAAGCCGCCGCACGGGCCGCCCGCCGCGCCACCGACTTCCTGCTCGCGAAGCAGGACGCCGAGGGCTGGTGGAAGGGCGACCTGGAGACCAACGTCACCATGGACGCCGAGGACCTGCTGCTCCGCCAGTTCCTGGGCATCCAGGACGACAAGATCACGGGGGCCGCCGCGAAGTTCATCCGCGGTGAGCAGCGCGAGGACGGCACCTGGGCCACCTTCTGGGGCGGGCCCGGCGAACTGTCCACCACCATCGAGGCGTACGTCGCCCTGCGCCTGGCCGGCGACGCGCCCGACGCCCCGCACATGGCGCGCGCCGCCGCCTGGATCCGCGAGCGGGGCGGCATCGCCGCCGCCCGTGTCTTCACCCGCATCTGGCTGGCCCTGTTCGGCTGGTGGAAGTGGGAGGACCTGCCGGAGATGCCGCCGGAGCTGATCTGGTTCCCCGGCTGGATGCCGCTGAACATCTACGACTTCGGGTGCTGGGCCCGGCAGACGATCGTGCCGCTCACCATCGTCTCGGCCAAGCGCCCGGTGCGCCCCGCGCCCTTCGCGCTGGACGAGCTGCACACCGACCCGGCCAACCCCAACCCGCCCAAGCCCCTCGCCCCGGCGAACACCTGGGACGGCGCCTTCCAGCGGCTGGACAAGGGGCTCCAGCGGCTGCGCAAGGTCGTCCCGCGCCGGGTGCGCAAGGCCGCGATGAACGCCGCCGCCCGCTGGATCATCGAGCGGCAGGAGAACGACGGCTGCTGGGGCGGCATCCAGCCCCCGGCCGTGTACTCGGTCATCGCCCTGCACCTGCTCGGCTACGACCTCGAACACCCGGTGCTGCGCGAGGGGCTGGCCTCGCTGGACCGGTTCGCCGTGTGGCGCGAGGACGGCGCCCGGATGATCGAGGCCTGCCAGTCCCCGGTGTGGGACACCTGCCTCGCCGCCATCGCGCTGGTCGACGCCGGACTGCCCGCCGACCACCCGCAACTGGTCAAGGCGGCCGACTGGTTGCTCGGCGAGGAGATCGTCCGGCCCGGCGACTGGGCCGTCAAGCGCCCCCAACTGCCGCCGGGCGGCTGGGCGTTCGAGTTCCACAACGACAACTACCCGGACATCGACGACACCGCCGAGGTCTCCCTCGCGCTGCGCCGGATCCGGCACCACGACCCCGAGCGGACGGACCGGGCGATCGGGCGCGCGGTGCGCTGGAACCTCGGCATGCAGTCGAAGAACGGCGCGTGGGGCGCCTTCGACGTCGACAACACCAGCCCGTTCCCGAACCGGCTGCCGTTCTGCGACTTCGGCGAGGTCATCGACCCGCCGTCCGCCGACGTCACCGCGCACGTGGTGGAGATGCTCGCCGCCGAGGGCCTCGCCCACGACCCGCGCACCCGGCGCGCCATCGCCTGGCTGCTCGCCGAACAGGAGCCCAGCGGGGCGTGGTTCGGCCGCTGGGGCGTCAACTACATCTACGGCACCGGGTCGGTGGTCCCCGCGCTGACCGCGGCCGGACTGCCCGGCTCGCACCCGGCGATCCGGCGGGCGGTTTCCTGGCTGGAGTCGGTCCAGAACGACGACGGCGGCTGGGGCGAGGACCTGCGCTCCTACCAGCACGCCAGGCAGTGGGCCGGCCGGGGCGCCTCCACCCCCTCGCAGACCGCGTGGGCGCTGATGGCGCTGCTCGCGGCGGGGGAGAAGGACTCCAAGGCCGTCGAGCGGGGCGTCCAGTGGCTCGCGGCCACCCAGCGGGAGGACGGCACCTGGGACGAGCCGTACTTCACCGGCACCGGCTTCCCCTGGGACTTCTCCATCAACTACCACCTGTACCGGCAGGTGTTCCCGCTCACCGCGCTCGGCCGGTACCTGCACGGCGACCCCTTCGAGCGGCAGCTGCTCGCCAAGGCCCCCCGGCCGCGGGCCGCCGCGGCCGGGCCCGCGGGGTCACCCCTGTCCGAGGCCAAGGGGAGCTGATGTGAACGTCCAGCCCGCTCCGGCCCCGCTGCTGATCGCCTGCGCGCTCGGCATCGAGCACCTCGCCCTGCGCTCGGGCGACCGCGGCGGGGCCGGCGGGCCGGTCACGTTCGTCCGTACCGGGATGGGGCCGCGGGCGGCGCGGCGCTCCCTCACCCGGCACCTGGCCCGGCCCGCGCTCACCGGGGCCGCCGTACTGGCCACCGGTTTCTGCGCGGGCCTCGCCCCCGGTATGCACCCCGGTGACCTGGTGGTCGCCGAGGAGACCCGCGACCCGCACGGGATCGTCCCGTGCGCGGGCACCGAACTGCTGGTGAAGGAACTCGCGCGGCTGCTGCCCGGCCGCACGGTCCACACCGGCCCGCTCACCGGCTCCGATCATGTCGTCCGCGGCCCCGAACGGTCCGCCCTGCGCGCGACCGGCGCGATCGCCGTCGACATGGAGTCCGCGGCCACCCTGCTCAGCGCCGTGACCGCGGGCGAACGCCCGGTCGCCGCCGTCCGGGTGGTCGTGGACACTCCCGAACACGAACTCGTCCGGATCGGCACGGTGCGCGGTGGAATATCAGCCTTCCGCGTTCTTCGTTCCGTACTTCCCGCATATTTCGAATGGCACCGTTCTTTGCCGCTCCCCCGGAGGTGAGCCCAGATGGCCATGCCGTTGCGCCAGTCCATCAAGGTCGCTACATACCTGGCCGAACAGAAGCTCCGCAAGCGGGACAAGTTCCCGCTGATCGTGGAGCTGGAACCGCTCTTCGCGTGCAACCTCAAATGCGAGGGCTGCGGCAAGATCCAGCACCCGGCCGGGGTGCTCAAGCAGCGCATGCCGGTCGCCCAGGCGGTGGGAGCGGTGCTGGAATCGGGTGCGCCGATGGTCTCCATCGCGGGCGGCGAGCCCCTGATGCATCCTCAGATCGACGAGATCGTGCGGCAGTTGGTGGCCAAGAGGAAGTACGTCTTCCTGTGCACCAACGCGATGCTGCTGCGCAAGAAGATGGACAAGTTCACGCCCTCGCCCTACTTCGCCTTCGCGGTGCACATCGACGGGTTGCGTGAGCGGCACGACGAGTCCGTTGCCAAGGAAGGCGTGTTCGACGAGGCGGTGGCGGCCATCAAGGAGGCCAAGCGGCGCGGCTTCCGGGTGACCACCAACTCCACCTTCTTCAACACCGACACCCCGCAGACCGTCGTCGAGGTGCTCAACTTCCTCAACGACGACCTGAAGGTGGACGAGATGATGATCTCGCCCGCCTACGCCTACGAGAAGGCCCCCGACCAGGAGCACTTCCTCGGCGTGGAGCAGACCCGCGAGCTGTTCAAGAAGGCGTTCGCGGGCGGCAACCGCAGGAAATGGCGGCTCAACCACTCCCCGCTCTTCCTGGACTTCCTGGAGGGCAAGGTCGACTTCCCCTGCACCGCCTGGGCGATCCCGAACTACTCCCTCTTCGGCTGGCAGCGCCCCTGCTACCTGATGAGCGACGGGTACGTGCCGACGTACCGGGAGCTGGTGGAGGACACCGACTGGGACAAGTACGGCCGCGGCAAGGACCCGCGCTGCGCCAACTGCATGGCGCACTGCGGCTACGAGCCCACCGCCGTACTCGCCACCATGGGCTCCCTGACGGAGTCGCTGCGGGCCCTGCGCGAGACGGTCTCGGGGAACCGGGAGTAAGGCGGTGACCGCCGTACCCCTGGGCGTCCCCGGGGTACCGGCCCGGCAGGTGGCCCCGCGGCGCGCGTCGCGGCAGATCCATGTCGGGCCGGTACCGGTCGGGGGCGGGGCCCCGGTCTCGGTGCAGTCGATGACGACGACCCGTACGTCGGACGTCGGCGCCACCCTCCAGCAGATCGCCGAACTCACCGCGTCCGGCTGCCAGATCGTCCGCGTCGCCTGCCCCACGCAGGACGACGCGGACGCCCTCGCCGTCATCGCGCGCAAGTCGCAGATCCCGGTGATCGCGGACATCCACTTCCAGCCCAAGTACGTCTTCGCGGCCATCGAGGCCGGCTGCGCGGCGGTCCGGGTGAATCCGGGCAACATCAAGAAGTTCGACGACCAGATCGCGCAGATCGCGCGCGCCGCGAAGGACCACGGCACGCCGGTCCGGATCGGGGTCAACGCCGGCTCGCTGGACCGGCGGTTGCTCCGGAAGTACGGCAGGGCCACCCCGGAGGCGCTGGTCGAGTCGGCGCTGTGGGAGGCGTCCCTCTTCGAGGAGCACGGCTTCAGGGACCTCAAGATCTCGGTCAAGCACAACGACCCGGTCGTGATGATCGAGGCGTACCGGCAGCTTGCCGAACAGTGCGACTACCCGCTGCACCTGGGCGTCACGGAGGCCGGCCCCGCGTTCCAGGGCACCATCAAGTCGGCCGTCGCATTCGGGGCGTTGCTGTCGCGGGGCATCGGCGACACCATCCGGGTGTCGCTGTCCGCGCCGCCGGCCGAGGAGGTCAAGGTCGGCCTCCAGATCCTCCAGTCGCTGGGGCTGCGCGAACGGCGTCTGGAGATCGTCTCCTGCCCCTCCTGCGGCCGCGCCCAGGTGGACGTCTACCGGCTCGCCGACGAGGTCACCGCGGGGCTCGACGGCCTCGAAGTGCCGCTGCGGGTGGCGGTGATGGGCTGTGTGGTCAACGGTCCCGGAGAGGCCCGTGAGGCCGACCTGGGAGTTGCCTCAGGCAACGGAAAGGGACAGATTTTCGTGAAGGGGGAGGTCGTGCGGACCGTCCCCGAGTCCAGGATCGTCGAGACCCTGATCGAGGAGGCCCAGCGGCTCGCCGAACGGATGAAGTGAGTCCACGTAACTGCACGAAGCGAGAGGGGGCCACGAACGTGACGATTCTGGAGACGATCCGGCAACCGCGGGACCTGAAGGGGCTGTCCGGGGCGGAACTCGGGGTACTGGCCGAGGAGATACGCGAGTTCCTGGTGCAAGCGGTGTCGCGGACCGGCGGTCATCTCGGGCCCAACCTGGGCGTGGTGGAGCTGACCATCGCCCTGCACCGGGTCTTCGAGTCACCCGTCGACCGGATCCTCTGGGACACCGGCCACCAGACCTACGTACACAAGCTCTTGACGGGACGTCAGGACTTTTCCAAGCTGCGCGGCAAGGGCGGTCTGTCCGGCTACCCGGCGCGCGAGGAGTCCGAGCACGACGTCATCGAGAACAGCCACGCCTCCGCCGCGCTCGGCTGGGCCGACGGCCTCGCCAAGGCGCGCGAGGTGAAGGGGGAGCGGGGCCATGTGGTCGCCGTGGTCGGCGACGGCGCGCTGACCGGCGGCATGGCCTGGGAGGCGCTGAACAACATCGCGGACGCCCCGGACCGGCCGCTGATCATCGTCGTCAACGACAACGCGCGTTCCTACGCCCCCACGATCGGCGGGCTCGCCGACCATCTGGCCACCCTGCGCACCACCGACGGCTACGAGAAGGTGCTCGCCTGGGGGAAGGAGATCCTCCAGCGGACCCCCGTGGTCGGCGCGCCCCTCTACGAGTCCCTGCACGGCGCGAAGAAGGGCTTCAAGGACGCCTTCGCCCCCCAGGGCCTCTTCGAGGACCTGGGCCTGAAGTACGTCGGCCCGGTCGACGGGCACGACATCGGGGCCGTCGAGTCCGCGCTGCGCCGCGCCAAGCGTTTCCACGGCCCGGTCCTGGTGCACTGCCTGACCGAGAAGGGTCGCGGCTACGAGCCCGCGCTCGCCGACGAGTTGGACCGCTTCCACGCCATCGGCGTGATGGACCCGGCGACCTGCGCCCCGCTCGCCGCCGCCGGCGGGCGGTCCTGGACCTCGGTGTTCGGCGAGGAGATCGCCCGGATCGGCGGGGAACGCGAGGACGTCGTCGCGATCACCGCCGCGATGCTGCACCCGGTGGGCCTCGGCGCCTTCGCCGAACGCTTCCCGGACCGGGTGTGGGACGTGGGCATCGCCGAACAGCACGCGGTCGCCTCGGCCGCCGGGCTCGCCACCGCCGGACTGCATCCGGTCGTCGCGCTGTACGCCACCTTCCTCAACCGCGCTTTCGACCAGGTGCTGATGGATGTCGCCCTGCACCGCTGCGGGGTCACCTTCGTCCTCGACCGGGCCGGCGTCACCGGCCCCGACGGCCCCTCCCACAACGGCATGTGGGACATGTCGCTCCTCCAGGTGGTGCCGGGCCTGCGGATCGCCGCCCCGCGCGACGCGGCGCAGTTGCGCAGCCAGTTGCGCGAGGCGGTCGCCGTGGACGACGCGCCGACCGTGCTGCGCTTCCCGAAGGAGAACGTCGGCCCGGACATCCCGGCGCTCGACCGGGTGGGCGGCATGGACGTGCTGCACCGCGCGGAGCGGCCGAAGGTGCTGCTGGTCGCCGTCGGGGTGATGGCGCCGGTCTGCCTGAAGACCGCCGGGCTGCTGGAGTCGGGCGGCACCGGGTGCACGGTGGTCGATCCCCGCTGGGTCAAACCCGTCGACCCGGACCTGCCCCGGCTGGCCGCCGGGCACCGGCTGGTGGCCGTGGTCGAGGACAACAGTCGTGCCTCCGGGGTCGGTTCGGCCGTGGCGCAGGCCCTCGCGGACGCCGGGGTGGACGTGCCGGTACGGCTGTTCGGCATCCCGGACCAGTTCCTGCCGCACGCCAAGCGCAGCGAGGTGCTGGCCGACATCGGCCTCACGCCCGTGGAGATCGCCGGGCGGATCGGCGGGAGCCTGGCGGCGCGGGACGACGAGGACGCGCCGGACGGTGCCACGTCCGGCCGCCCCGCGCCCGCGGCGCCGTCGGGGCTGGTCGCGCCCGAGCGGCGGTAGCCGCACACCGACATGGTTCCGTGCCCTTCCGGGGCGCTGACAAGGAGAAGGAATGACCACCGAGTTCGACCTCGGCGCCCTGCTCGCCGAGCGCGGAGCCGAGCGCTACGAGCTGCACGCGAAGTACCTCAACCCGCAACTCCCGCGCATGCTGCACACCATCGGCTTCGACAAGGTCTACGAGCGCGCCGAGGGCGCCCACTTCTTCGACGCCGACGGCAACGACTACCTGGACATGCTCGCCGGGTTCGGGGTGATGGGCCTCGGCCGGCACCACCCGGTCGTCCGCAAGGCGCTGCACGACGTCCTGGACCTGGACCTCGCCGACCTCACCCGGTTCGACTGCCAGCCGCTGCCCGGACTGCTCGCCGAGCGGCTGCTCGCCCACAGCCCGCACCTGGACCGGGTGTTCTTCGGCAACAGCGGCACCGAGGCGGTCGAGACGGCCCTGAAGTTCGCCCGCTACGCCACCGGCCGACCCCGCGTCCTGTACTGCGAGCACGCCTTCCACGGGCTGACCACCGGCTCGCTGTCCGTCAACGGGGAGAACGGCTTCCGCGACGGCTTCGCCCCGCTGCTGCCCGACACCGCCGTCCCCCTCGGTGATCTCGACGCCCTGGCACGGGAGTTGAAGAAGGGCGATGTCGCCGCGCTGATCGTGGAGCCGATCCAGGGCAAGGGCGTGCACGAGGCACCGCCCGGCTATCTGCGGGCCGCGCAGGAGCTGTTGCACAAGCACAAGGCGCTGCTGATCGCCGACGAGGTGCAGACCGGCCTCGGCCGCACCGGCGACTTCTACGCCTACCAGCACGAGGACGGTGTGGAACCCGACCTGGTGTGTGTCGCCAAGGCCCTGTCCGGCGGCTACGTCCCGGTCGGCGCGACCCTCGGCAAGGACTGGATCTTCCGGAAGGTCTACTCGTCCATGGACCGCGTGCTGGTCCACTCGGCGAGCTTCGGTGCCAACGCGCAGGCGATGGCGTGCGGGCTCGCCGTGCTGTCGGTCATGGAGAACGAGCAGATCGTCGCGGGCGTGCGCACCACCGGCGACCTGCTGAAGTCCCGGCTCACCGAACTCGTCGAGAAGTACGAGCTGCTGGCCGACGTCCGCGGCCGGGGCCTGATGATCGGCATCGAGTTCGGCAAGCCGTCCTCGCTGAAGCTGCGCAGCCGCTGGGCCATGCTCCAGGCCGCCCGCAAGGGGCTGTTCGCCCAGATGGTGGTCGTGCCGCTGCTCCAGCGGCACCGGATCCTCACCCAGGTCTCCGGCGACCACCTCGAAGTGATCAAGCTGATCCCGCCGCTCGTCTTCGGCGAGGCCGACGTGGACCGGTTCATCGAGGGCTTCACCGCGGTCATGGACGACGCGCACAGCGGCGGCGGTCTGATGTGGGACTTCGGCAGGACGCTGATCAAGCAGGCGGTCGCCAACCGCTGACCGGTCAGGCGAACGCCCCCAGGAGGATCCACGGATAGAGGAAGCCGGCCGCGCCGAGCACGGTCCCGGTGGCGGCCGGCCACATCCTGCCCAGTCCCCGGCGGGCGTAGTGGACGCCCGCGAGGCCGAAGGTGACGGCGAGCGCGCCCGCGAGCCCGGTCACCGGGAACAGCATGAGCAGCGGGCAGATCCCCGGGGCGGCCACGGCACCGAGGACGAGCGCGGTGGGGCCGAGGAGGGTGGCGGGCGAGTCGTCGCCGCAGCCGGGCGGGCGGTGGTCGGACATGTGAACCCCCATGCTTTGAACGTGTTCAAAAGCTGGGGGTGATCGTAGCAGCGCACGGCTTTTGCCTGGGAGGCAAGAAATTTGCCCGACGGGCAAAAGGAGCGCTGAATAGAGGCATGAACGCCTCAGATGCCGCATCGCCGGCGGCGGGCCAGGGTGACGATCTGCCCGCCGTCGCGCCGCAGCTGCGCGCACTGCGCCGACGGGCCGGTCTCACCCTGGAGGCGGCGGCCCGCAATGCCGGACTCTCACCGGCCCATCTGTCCCGGCTGGAGACCGGCCAGCGCGGGCCCTCGCTGCCGATGCTGCTCGCACTCGCGCGTACCTACGGTACGACGGTCTCCGAACTCCTCGGCGAACGGGTCGCCGACCAAAACGCGATTGTGCGGGCCGCGGACATGGACCCGACACGGGCCGCCGGGTGGACCTACTTCCAGGCCGGGGCCCCCGGCCGGGGGATGCAGGCGCTGCGGGTGCACGCACCGTACGGCGCGCAGGGCGACATCGTGCGCGTCCACCCCGGCGAGGAGTGGCTCTACGTCCTCAAGGGACGGCTGCGGCTGCGCCTCGGTGACGCCACGCATCTGCTCGCCCCCGGCGACAGCGCCCACTTCGACTCGCTCACCCCGCACCGCCTCGCCGCCGAGGACCCGGACGGCGTGGAGCTTCTGTTCGTCCACACCCTGCTACAGAGCCCCACGGCCGCGCTGTGCCTGGGGCACCTGAACGGAGAGCCGTCATGAGCGACCTGGAGACCAAGTTCCCCCGTTCCCTGTGGATCCGGCTGATCATCTACATCGCCGTCGGGCACGTCCTGGCCGCGTTCCTCTTCCTGCTGTTCAGGATCGGCGGCAAGAGCTGAGCCCGCGCCGGTCGCGAGGCGGGCGCGGGCCGCACGGACGGGTCAGTCCACCAGCCGCGCCCGCAGCCGCTCACGGGTCTCGGGAGTGAGCCGCAGGCCCTGCTCCAGATAGCCGTCCACGCCGCCCCAGGTCTCCTCGATGGTCTCGAAGGCGGCCGTCAGATACTCGGCGCGCGCGTCGAACAGCGGGCTGAGCAGCTCCATCACCTCGGACGTGTACGCGCTCTGGGCGCTGCCGCTGCGCCGCACCTTGTAGCGGCGGTGCTTGGCGTTGGACTCCAGGTAGTCGGCGACGATCGCGTCCCGCTCCACCCCCACGGCGAGCAGGGTGACGGCTATCGAGATGCCCGCGCGGTCCTTGCCGGCCGCGCAGTGCAGCAGCGCCGGCACGCTGTCCCCGGCGATCGCGTGCAGCACCCGCGAGTGCTCGGCGGTGCGGTCGCGCACGATGGACCGGTACGAGGCGACCATCCGGGCCGCGCCCTTGCCGTCGTCCAGTATCGCGCGCAGCTCGTCGAGATTGCCGTCACGGACCATCTTCCAGAACTCGGCGCCGTCCGCCGGGTCGCTCAGCGGCAGGTTCACATTGCGCACGCCGGGCAGCGCGATGTCCGGGCCTTCCAGCTTCTGGTCGGCCGCGTTGCGGAAGTCGAAGATGGTGTGCAGGCCCAGGGACGAGAGGAAGGCCACGTCCTGCGCGGTCGCGTGCGCCAGGTGCCCGCTGCGGAACAGCACGCCATGGCGCAGCCGGCGGCCGTCCACGGTCGGCAGTCCGCCGACGTCACGGAAATTGCGCACACCGGCCAGCTCCGGCTCGGTCGACGGGACCTGCTGCGTCACGGGGGCTCCTCCCGGTCGGTCCCCGCCGTCACGGCTCGCGGCGGGCGCTGCGTCGACCATACGGCATTGGTTTCGTGGGGCAATGAGTTGTCCACAGGCCTGGTCGGCGGGGAGGGAAGGACCCGGATGAGGCGGGTGCACGGGTTGTCCGGGGCCGCCCGTCGCCGCGGAGCAGGGGTCGCCCCGACCGCCGGTCGCCCCGGCCCGCGGGTCGCCCCGACCGCCGGTCACCCCCGCCCGCGGGTCGGCAACGCGCCGGGTACCGCGTGCGGTTGGCGCCCTCGCCCGAGAAGCGTGTCCGGGCTCCAACAGCGCTGGTGGCGGCCGTATTCCTGGAACCGGGAAACTTTCCAAGTGGCTCATCTCACCGTTCGTCAACCCCTTCCTACGGTCGCGTAGGTCACACCCCAAGGTGAATCATGGCCCGACGTGGCAGACGATTCGAAGAATGACAGCAGATCAGTGATCGGGTCGTACGTGGCGGTGGGGGACAGCTTCACCGAGGGCGTCGGCGATCCCGGCCCCGACGGGGCATTCGTGGGCTGGGCCGACCGGTTGGCGGTCCTGCTCGCCGACCGGCGGCCCGAGGGTGACTTCCAGTACACCAACCTCGCGGTGCGCGGGAAGCTGCTGGACCAGATCGTGGCAGACCAGGTCCCGCAGGCCGTGGAACTCGCCCCGGATCTGGTCTCCTTCTGCGCGGGCGGCAACGACATCATCCGGCCCGGCACCGACCCGGACGAGGTGGCCGAGCGGTTCGAGGCGGCAGTGGCCCGGCTCGCCTCGGCGGCCGGCACCGTCATGGTGACCACCGGGTTCGACACCCGCGGCGTCCCCCTGCTCAAGCACCTGCGCGGCAAGATCGCCACGTACAACGGGCATGTGCGAGCCATCGCCGACCGGTACGGCTGCCCCGTGCTCGACCTGTGGTCGCTGCGGTCGGTGCAGGACCGCCGGGCCTGGGACAGCGACCGGCTGCACCTCTCCCCCGAGGGGCACACCCGTGTCGCGCTGCGCGCCGGGCAGGCGCTCGGCCTGGAGATCCCGGCCGACCCGGAGCAGCCGTGGCCGCCGCTGCCGCCCCGCGGCACCCTGGAGGTCCGCCGCGACGACGTCCACTGGGCCCGCGAGCACCTCGTCCCGTGGATCGGCCGCCGGCTGCGCGGCGAGTCCTCCGGTGACCACGTCACCGCGAAGGGCACCCTCTCCCCCGAGGACATCCGGACCCGCATCGCCTCCGTGGCCTGACCGGTCCGGGCTACGTACGGCGCCGCCTTCGTGGTCTGACCGGTTCGGGACAGGTACTGCGCGGCCTTCGTGGTCTGACTGGTTCGGGACACGTTCTGCGCGGCCTTCGTGGTCTGACTGGTTCGGGACACGTTCTGCGCGGCCTTCGTGGTCTGACCGGTTCGGGACATGTACTGCGCCGCCTCCGTGGTCTGACCGGTTCGGGACACCTACCGCGCCGCCTCCTCGGCCCCACCGGTCCCGGAGACGGACCGCGCCATGGCCTGACCGGTCCGGAACGCACGCCGCCCCGCCCCGCACCTCACCCGGTGCGGCGCGGGGCGGTGCGCGTATCGCCGTACATGCCCGCGCGCCGCCCGCGCGCACCGGCGCGCCCCCGGACCGGGAATTACGCAACCGGATTTCGGAATGCCGGTTCGTGTTAGCCCGTTCCCGCCTGGAAATCGGTGACGCCGCCGCCGGCTACTCGGGACGGCGGTCGCGGCCGTTCGGAAGCTCGCCCGAAGTGGTTTCCTCCAGAAGGGCGGTGTACTTCCGGGAAAGCTCCTCGTACCGCTCGTCCGCCCCCTGTCCGGCGCGCTTGCGCCGGGTCATGACGTACAGCGCGAGCGGCCCGGCGATCATCGAGACGACCGGGATCAGCGGCCACCACGGCATGGATCCTCCCCTGGGTGCGTGGTGCCCCGGCAACCGGCCCGGCCCACCTGGTCGCAGCGTATGCCCTTGCGATCGGATCGCCAACGCCCCATCGCCCGGCGGCCTTTGGGTCGCCCCTGCGTCACCGGACGTTTTCCTCCTGGCACTGGACGCCACCGCATCTTCGAATCTAAGTTCCCGTCTCAGAAGTGGATGTGGGCACGCCGCCGACCCCCTGGCATGCCCAACGCCGCCCTTCCGCAAGGCCGTTGTGCATGCAACCCCGACGCTGAAAGGCCATGGTGAAGACAGGCACTCCAGCGCCCGACAGCGCTTCCCCGGCACCCGGCACCGGCAGACCCCGGTTCCTCGTGCTCGGCCTGCTCGCCATCACCGACGGCCAGGACACCGTCGTACTCCAGCCCTCCCGCCCCGCCTCGCTGCTCGCCGCCCTGCTGCTCCACCCCGGCGCGGTCGTCGGCTCCGAGCTGCTCCAGCGTGTGGTCTGGGGCAACCGGCCGCCGGCGGGCGGCAGATCGGCGCTGCACACCTGCGTGCTGCGGCTGCGCCGGCTCTTCGCCAAGTACGGCGTCGCCGATCACGCCATCGAGGCCGTGCCCGGCGGCTACCGGCTGCACGCCGACGCCGGCACCCTCGATCTGCTGCACTTCCGCGAACTGCTCGCCCGCTCGTACGCCGCCGACGACCCGGAGTCCGCGCTGCGGCTCGCCCGTGCGGCGCTGGCGCTGTGGGGCGAACCACGGGGCGAATCCCTGCTGACCAACGTGCACTCCGACGAGATCCACCGCGACCTCGTGCCCCGCCTGGCCGAGGAGCGCCTTCTCGCGGTGGAGCGGGTCTTCGACGGCGAGTTGCGCCTCGGCCGGCACCGCGAGCTGATCCCCGAGGCCCGCGAGGCCGTGCGCGCGCACCCCGGACACGAGGGGCTGTCCGCCCTGCTCGTCGAGGCGCTGTACCGCTCCGGTCGGCGCGCCGAGGCGCTTGCCGAGTACCGCAGGATCCACGCCCACCTCACCGAGGAACTCGGCGTGGAGCCGGGCCCGGTGCTGCGTGCTCTCCAACTCGCCGTCTTGCGTGGCGAGTTGCCCGAGGGACCGGGCGGGGCGCTTGCCCACGGCGCGCCGGCCGCGCCGCTGCCGTCCGGTGCGCGGCCCCTGCCGCTGCCGGTCGGGTCCGGCGGGTTCGGCGGGTTCGGCCGGTCCGGCGAGTCGGACGGGCACGGCGGGTTTGGCGGGTCCGGCGAGTCGGACGGGCGCGGCGGGTTCGGCGGGTCGGGCGGCCTTGGCGGGTTCGGCGGGTTGGGCCGGCCTGGCGGGGCCAGTGGCTCCGGTGGGTTGGGCGGGCCCGCCCTCTCCGATGGGCCCGCCCTCTCCGATGGGTCCGGCCTCTCCGATGGGTCCGGCGAGCCGTCGCCGGGGCTCGGGCGGGGCTCGCCCGGTGCCCCCGGCGCCCTGGTGCTCAGCTCGCTCGTGGACGCCGGGCTGCTCCAGGAGGACCCCTCCGGCCGCTACCGCGTCCACGACCTGCTGCGCCTCTTCGTCCAGGCGGCCGGTGCCAGCCTCCCCGGCGCCCCCGCCGTCCCGCACGATCCGGTGGACCTCCCCGACCCGGCCGCCGGCCGGACCTCCCCGTGAGCATCGAGCCGAACCTCCCCGCAGCATCGAAAGGTCTCCCCGCCCATGCCCCACGCACCCGCCTCCTACGAGGAGATCGCGCAGTCGCGGCCCCGCATCCGCCGGGACGTCCTCTACACCCGGACCCCGGACGGAGTGCTTTTCCACAACGCGCACGGCGGGTTCAACCTCCGCACCCGCAACGCGTACCGCTTCGCCACGCTGATCGTGCCGCACTTCGACGGCGAGCGGCGGGTCGAGGAACTGTGCGCGGGGCTGGGGGACAAGCAGCGCGACATGGTGGTCCAACTCGTGCGCGCCCTCTACGCGCGTGGCTTCGCGCGGGACGCCGGCCCCAAACCCCCGGCCGACGCCCTCCCGCCACAGGTCGGTGAGCGTTTCGCGCACCAGCTCGACTACCTCGACCACTACGCCGACGACGCGACCGGACGGTTCGCCCGCTTCCGCGCCACCCCGGTCGCCGTCCTCGGTGACGACGCCCTCGCCCGCTGGGCCGCGCTCGGCCTGCTGCGCAACGGCAGCGGCGCCGTCGCCATCACCGAACCCGCCTCGCCCTGCAGCGAGTTGCGTGCCGAGCGGCACGGGGTGGAGGGCAGCGCGGACATCGACGCCGAGGCCGCAGCCCTCGCCAAGGCGGGCTGCGCCCCCCGGCTCGTCCGCCTCGGGGAGGCCGCCGACGGCACCTACGGCTGGGCCGAACTGGAGGGCTGGGACACCGTCCTGGTGACCCCCGCCGCCGGGCCCCGGCAACTGCTGCGGCTGCTCACCGAGGGCGTGCCGGCCGGGCGCAGGCTGCTCGGCGCGTGGACCTTCGGCGGCCGTGCCGTCATCGGCCCCGAGATGACCGCCGGGAGCACCGGCTGCTGGTGCTGCGCCGCGCTGCGGCTCGGCGCGGGCACCGACGCGGCCGACAGCGCCGACCTGTGGGCGTCCGTCGGACCCGCCGCACCGCTCGGCGCGTCCGCGCCCCTCATCGGCGGCCCCCTCGCCGGGATGCTCGGCAACCTGCTCGCCTTCGAGGTGTTCCGCCTGGTCACCGGGGCACTGCCCGCCGAGACCCGCGGGCGGATCGTCATCCAGGACCTCGACTCCCTCGACGTGCTCGCGCAGCCGCTGCTGCCGCATCCGCGATGTCCCCACTGCTCCAGCGCCCCCGCCGGCGAGCCCGCGGAGAGCCCCGGCGCCCTGCGCGCCGCCCGCCCCGAGGACCAGTCCGCCGCCGCGCCCGCCGACGGCGCCGCCGACGAGGACGCCGCCCGTGCCGCGCTCGCCGCGCTGGAGCAGCGCGAGGTCCTGCTGAGCGAGGCGGCGGGCGTCTTCACCGCGTACGCCGACGACGAGTGGGAGCAGACCCCGCTCAAGATCGGCACCGTACGGCTGGGCCTCGCACCCGGACGGACGCGGACGGTGTCCGCCACCGACGTCCACCATGTCGCCGGGGCCCGGCTGAGCGCGGTCTTCCGCGCCGCCGAGGTGTACGTCGAACACGTCGTCCCGCCCCCGGTGCTGACGCCCGCCGCGCTGGCGGCCGCCGCCGGGAAGTGGACCCGCCTCGCCCCCGCCGAACTCTCCGTCTCCAGCGGCCTGGAGGTGCCCGCCGACCGCCTCGCCCAGTTCAGCGAGGCCACCTCGCTGCTCGACGGGCGGACCGTGCTGCTGCCCGCGGGCGCCGTGCGCACCTTCGGCGGCTGGAACGGGGAGGGCCTGTTCGAGCGGACCTCCGCCGGCACCGGCGCCGCGGGCAGCCCCCGTGCCGCGCTCGCCCGCGCCCTGCGCACCGCTCTGGCGCGGGACGCGCTGGACGCCGCCGTCCGCCGTACGAACCCCGTGCGCACCGTGGACCCCGAGACCCTCACCGGCGACCCGGAACTGCTGTTCCTGCTGCGGTCGGCGGAGAACCTCGGCGTCACGGCCGAAGTCCTCGATCTCGGCGGCCCGTTGCTGCCGGTGGTGCTCGCCCGGTTCACCGACCCGGCCGGCGGCGAGGTGCGCTGGGCCACCGGCAGCGGGCTGCGCCACCGGGAGGCCGTCCTGGAGGCGCTGCGCGATCTGCTCGGCGCCGAGCAACTGCGCCGTGCGGCGGGCGAGTTCGACGGCGGTGACCCGCTGTGGGCGGACCTGGACGCGGCGACCCTCGTCCCCGGCGGCGTCGTACCGGCCCCCGGCACGGCGACCACCTGGGCCGCCGTCCTCGACGGCCTCGCCGCGGCCGGGCGGGACGCCTTCGCGGTGCGGGTCACCGCCCCCGACCTCGCCGCGGGCTCCGTGTTCGCGTCGCGTGTCGTGCTGATCCGCGGGACACGCCGTGCCCACTGAGACCGCGACCGCGCCGCGCCCCGCACCGCCCCCGGCCGCCGGGCCGTGGGACGCGGTGTGCGCCGCGCTCACCACCGCCCTCGCCGGCCGGCCGGGCACCCCGAGCGCGGCGGTGACCCCGCTCGGCGTCCGCGACGAACTCGCTCAGAATGCAGGGGATTTCACGCGCGGTGCGGTACCGGTGGGCCTGTACGGACACCACGCCGTGGTCGGTCCCGTACCCGCCGAAAGCGCGCCCGGCTGTCCCCGGTGCCTCGCGCGCCGCTGGCAGGCGGTACGGGCCGGATACCTGCGCGACGCGCTGGAACGCGGCGACGCTCCGCGGGCCACCGGGACCCCGCCCTGGCTGGCCGGCTTCACAGTGGACGCCCTCGCCGCCCTGGTCGCGGCGGCGGCCCGCGGGGACCGGGGCGGCCGGCACCCCTGGGTGTGGCTGCTGGACCTGGAGACCCTGCGCGTCTCCCGGCTCGCGCTGGTGCCCGACGGCGAGTGCCCGTCCTGCGGAACCCGCCCGGACGACACCGCCGAGGGCGCCCGGATCACCCTGGACCCCGGCACCAAACACGACCCAGCAGACTTCCGCTCGCGCCCGCTCGCCGCGTACGACCTGGTGCCGGAGGCGTTCGTCAACCCCGTCACCGGCGCGCTCGGCCCCTCCTTCGCGCCCGACCTGGCCTCCGCGTCGACCTCCTCGGTGATCGGCGCCTTCACCACCCGCTCGGGCGACTACCTGCGGGAATGCTACTGGGGCGGCCACACCGGCTCCTATGGCACGAGCGTCCGCGTCGGGGTGCTGGAGGGCCTGGAGCGGTTCGCCGGGATGCGGGCCCGCGCCAAGCGGACCGTGGTCACCGCGGCCCTCGACGACCTCGGGGACCTCGCCGTCGACCCGCGCGTCACCGGCCTGTACTCCGATGCCTTCCACGCCGCCGCCCCCGAGGTGCCGCGGTTCGCGCCGGACCGCCCGGTGGACTGGGTGTGGGGCTGGTCGCTGCGCGACGACCGGCCGGTCCTCGTGCCCGAGGTGGTCGCCTACTACCACGCGCCCGGCGGCATCCGGCGGCGCTTCGTCCAGGAGAGCTCCAACGGCTGTGCCTCCGGCGGCAGTCTGACCGAGGCCGTCTACCACGGGCTGATGGAGACCGTCGAACGCGACGCCTTCCTGCTGGCCTGGTTCGGTCGGCTCCGGCTGCCCGAGATCGACCCGGCGAGCAGCACACGGGCCGCGACCCGCGCCATGGTCGACCGGCTGGCGATGTACGGCTACCGCGCCCGGTTCTTCGACACCCGGATCACCTTCCCGGTCCCGGTGGTGACCGCCGTCGCCGAACGCGTCGACGGCGGCCCCGGACTGCTCTGCTTCGGCGCGGGCGCCTCCCTGGACCCCGAGGCAGCACTCGCCGGCGGGCTCTGCGAGATCGCCACCGACGCAGTCAACCTGCGCCGCCGCACCGCCCGCGAGGCACCCCGACTGCGGCGCATGGCACGGGACTTCGGCGAGGTCCGGGTGCTGCACGACCACCCGCTGCTGTACGGGCTGCCCGAGATGGGCCGGTACACCGACTTCCTGCTGCGCGACCGCGACGACGCCGAACGGGTGCCGCTCGCCTCCCTCGCCGCGGGGGAGGGCGCCCTGAAGCCCGCCGCCGACCTGCGCACCGACGTGGCGGCCTGCGTCGCCGCCGTCGCCGCGCACGGCTTCGATGTCGTCGTGGTCGAGCAGACCTCCCCGGAACAACGGGAGTTGGGCCTGCACACCGTCAAGGTCCTGGTGCCCGGCCTGCTCCCGATCGACTTCGGCACCAGCCGGCAACGCGCCCCGCTGATGCCCCGGATGCGCACCGCCCTGCGCGAAGCGGGCCTGCGGGACGACGAGTTGACGCCCGCCGAGCTCAACCCGGCGCCGCACCCCTTCCCCTGACCCGACGCACCCTCGCCCAGACGCCCCATGTCCCGTGCACGGCTCGGCCGGCCTCGACCACAGACAGCAGAAAGGGAAGTGACCATGGGATACGCCCATGAGTACGCGACCGCGGTGATGCGGCGGGGCCGGATCCCCATGGAACCCGCCGACTTCGTGCCCGACTGGGCCGACCGCCCCCGCAAGGGCAAGTTCTTCCCCGGCGCCCCCGTCCTGCCGCTGCCCGACGGCGGCTGCGCGGACGACGCGACGCTCGACCGGGGGCTGTCCGGGCCGCGCGGCACCGGGGCGTTCACCCTGCCGCTGCTCGGCGCGATGCTCCGCGACTCCTACGGGCTGACCGGCCGCCGGCTCGCCGTCCAGGCCAACAGCGACCTCGGCTCACTGCCGTACCACACCCACGCCAACTGGTCGCGCGGCACCTCCTCCGGCGGTGGCCTCTACCCCGTCGGCATCCACTGGATCAGCGGCGCGAGCGGCCCCCTCGCCCCCGGCGTCTACTACTACGACACCCCGCGCAACGCCCTCGCCCGGACCCTGTCCGGCGATGTCACCGGCGAGGTCCGGGCCGCCCTCGGCGATCTCGAAGAGGCCGCCGGGACCGACCAGTTCCTGGTGCTGGGCGTGACGTTCTGGCAGAACGCCTTCAAGTACAACAGCTTCTCCTACCACGTCGTCACGATGGACATCGGCGCACTGCTCCAGACCTGGCGGATGTGGGCCCGTGCGCACGGGCTGCACATCGGTGCCGCGCTCTGGTTCGACGAGCCCCGCCTCGGCCGGGTGCTCGGGCTGGACCCCGAGCAGGACGGGGTGTTCGCGGTGGTGCCGCTGCGGTGGGCGAAGGCGGACGAGCGGGGCGATGCTCCGGAGACTCCCGGCGCGCGGGTCCGCCGCGTCCCCGAGGAGCGGTCCCGGCGCGTGCTGACCTTCCCGACCGTGCACGCGATCCACGCGGCCACCCTGGAGGGCGCCGCCGACCGTCCGGCGCCCGGCACCCTGGACTCCGCGCTGGTCACACCGCCCGGACCCGGTGAGCGCGTTGCGCTGCCCGCGCCGCTCGCGCTGGAGGCGACCGTACGCCGGGCGCTGCGCGAACGCCGCAGTAGCTTCGGCCGGTTCAGCGCCGCCACTCCGCTCGCTCCGGCCCGGCTGTCCGCAGCGCTGGCCGCGGCGGTCGCCGCCGGCACCCTGGACACCGACGCGGAGACACCGGGCGCGGCGCCCCTCACCCGGCAGTACGTCTTCGTCAACCACGTCCGGGACATCCCGCCCGGCATCTACGAACACGACTGGCGGACCGACGAGTTGGTGCTGCTGAAGGCCGGTGACTTCGGTGGCTTCCTCCAGGAGAACTACTTCCTCGCCAACTACAACCTGGAGCAGGCCGCCGCCGTCCTGGTGCCCGCGGCCCGTACCCACGCCGTGCTGGACGCGGTCGGTGACCGGGGCCTCCGGCTCGTCAACGCCGTCATCGGCGCCACCGCGCAGGCCGTGTACACCGCCTCCGCCGCGGCGGGCATGGGCTGTGGTGTCGCGCTCGGCTTCGACTGCGTCTCCTTCGCGGAGGAGCTCGGGCTCGCCGCACGCGGTGAGATCCCGCTGCTCGTGATGATGATCGGCAACGAGGCTCCCCGCCCGGCCGGTTACCGCTACGACATCGTGGCCCCGTGACCCGAGGACCCCGCCCCGCCACCAGGGCGGCCGCACATCCCACAGGAAAGGGGGAGGGCGTGAGCCCGACCGCCACCACCCCGACCGCGGACGTCCCCGCGGAGAACGGTCCGGGGCCGGACACCTCGGTCTCACCTTCCGGCATCCCGGCCGCGGCCGCCCCGCCCCCGTCTTCCGGCGCCCCGGCCGCGGCCGCCCCGCCCCCGTCTTCCGGCGCCCCGGCTGTGGACGGCGCGGTCCCGGCTTCGGGTGCCCCGGTTGTGGGCGGCTCGGTCCCGGTTTCCGGTGGCCCGGCTGTGGACGGCTCGGTCCCGGCTTCCGCCGCTCCGGCTGTGGACGCCCCGCCCCCGGCTTCCGGCGCCCCGGCCGCGGACATCCCGGTCCCGTCTTCCGGCACCCCGGCCTCGGGCGCGTCGGCCAAGCCGTCGGGGGACAGCCCCGCCGGATCCGCGACCCGGACCCTGCACCACCGCTTCATGCTGCGCGTCGCCGGTCTCCCCGTGGACACCGTCCTCGCCCTGCGCGCCCCCGAGGCCGCCGACTGGGCCGCCAGGACCGCCGCCGAGCAGGACCGGCTCGCCGCGCTCGGCGCCCGGCTCAGCGATCCGCTCTCCGCCGCGGTCGGCGCCACCGACGACGCGGCGCTGCGCCGCCGGCTGCTCGCCCTGCGCCGCCAGGTGTTCAACAACCGTCTGCCCGGCGACCTTCCGGCCGCCCGCGCGCTCGCCGAGGGGCTCGGCGGGGACGCCGGAGCCGATCTCGCCGAGTGGCTGGCGGCCCGCGTCCGCTGGGAGGAACTGCGGGCCGAGGGCGAGTCCGTGCTCGCCGCCGGGTTCGGTCGCACCCGTGCCGCGCTGCGCGAGCTGGCCCTGGACGACCGGCTGCGCAGGGGCCTGCTGCTGGCCTCGCCCACGCTGGAGGAGCGCCTTGACGCGTTCGCCGCCGACCCGGCCCCGGTACCGGGCAAGCGCGCCCGCAAGATGGAGCGCTCCCTGCTGTCGTACGTCTACCGCACCGCCTGCAAGACCAGCCCCTTCAGCACGCTCACGGGCGTCGCCGTCGGCCGGTTCGGGGACGAGGGGGACGGTACGGCGGTCACGCGGGTCGGCGACGACTGGACGGGCCACCCCCGGCTGAACGTCGTCGCCCTCGCCCGCCTCGCCGAACTCGTCGCCGCCGACCCCGGACGCCGCGCCGACCTCCCGGTCGCCCTGGCCACCGGCTGGAAGCTGGACGAGGACCGCGTCCGCTACGTCCAGCGGGCCGTCACGGCGGGCGACGACAGCGCGGCCGTCAGCTTCGACGCCGCCCAGGACCGGCTGTTCTTCCTGCGCCGCCAGGGCACCCTCGACGGCATGCTGGCCCTGCTGCGCGACCACGAAGGCACGCTCAGATACGGCGAGTTGGCGCTTTGGCTGGCCACCACCACCGGGGCCGGCGAGGACGAGGCCGAGCACTATCTCGCCGCCCTGCGCGACCTCGGCATGCTCCAGCTCCCCAGCCTCGCCACCGGCGTGCACAGCGGCGACCCGGTGCGCGCCTTCCAGGACTCGCTGCGCGCCCTCGACCGGCCGTGGGCCGGGGAACTCGCCGCCCGCCTGGACGGACCCGCCCGCATCCTGGCCCGCTTCCCTGCGGCCGACGTCCCCACCCGCCGCACCCTGCTCCGCACGCTCAGAACCGAACTCCTCTCGCTCCAGAGCGAATTGGGTGCCGAGCGTCCGTCCCTCCCGCAGACCCTGGTCTACGAGGACGTGTCCGCCGGTACCACCAGCGCCGGCCTCACCGAGTGGACGCGGCTCGCCGAGGGCCCGCTGCGTTCGCTCGGGCGACTGCTGCCCGCCTTCGACGTGGCGCTGCCCCAACGCCTCACCCTCAAGGGCTTCTTCCTCGCCCGCTTCGGCCGCGGCGGGCGCTGCGAGGATCTGCTGCGCCTGGTGCACGACTTCCACGAGGACATCTTCCGCCAGTACCTCCAATTCACCTCCGCCAAGGACGACTTCCTGCCGGACGGCGGCCACGCCCCGGAGGAGAACTGGCTCGGACTGCCCGAGATCACCGCTCTGGACCGGGCGCGGGCCACCTTCACCGCCCGCATGCGCGACCGCTGGGGCGAACTCCCGCCGGACGCCGCGGAGTTCGTACTGGACGACGCCCTCGCCGACGAGGTCGCCGGAGCCCTCGGCGCCGCCGCCCCGGCGTTCCAGCCGTACAGCCACTTCCTCCAGCTCGCCCGCCGCGACGGCGACCCCCTGGTCGTCCTCAACGACTCCTTCGGCGGCCTCTGCTTCCCCTTCACCCGCTTCACCCACTGCTTCGACGGCCCCGAAGGCCCCGGACTGACCGCCGCCATCCGCGCCGAGCTGCGTGAACTCCTGCCGCCCGGCGCTGTATTCGCCGAGATCACCGCGGGCTCCGCGACCACCAACCTGAATCTGCACGGCCGGCTCACCGACCACGAGATCGTCTGCCCCGGCGAGATCAGCACCGCGCCCGAGGAGGCCCGCCTGCACCTGGACGACCTGTACGCCGAGCACGACGAGGCCACCGACCGGCTGCTGCTGCGTTCACGCCGCCTGGGCCGCGAGGTCGTCCCCCTCTACCTCGGCTACCTGGTGCCCATGGTGCTGCCCGAGATCCCGCGCACCCTGCTGCTGTTCTCCCCGACCGCCCGCCCCAAGCCCGACGTGTGGCGCGGCGTGCCCGCGGGGCCCGAGCGCGCCGGAGTCACCCGGCGCCCCCGCGTCCGCCACCACGGCCTCGTCCTCCAGCGCCGCTCCTGGACGGTCGCCGCCGGACGCCTCCCGCTGCGCATGCCGGGCACCACCGACGCCGACTGGTACCTCGGCTGGCACCGCTGGCGCACCGAACACGGCCTGCCCGAGCGGGTGTTCGCCACCGTCCACGAGGAACGCGACGGTGACGCGGCCGGCTGGCCCGGCTCCGCCAAGCCCCAGTACGTAGACTTCGCCAGCCCGCTCTCGCTCACCGGACTCGAAGGTCTCCTGGCCGGCAGGCGTGCCCGGACCGTCTTCGAGGAGATGCTGCCCGGCGAGGACGAACTGCACGTCACCTCGCCCCGCGGCCGGCATGTCGCCGAACTCGCCGTAGAGATGCTGCCCGCACCGGCCGGCCCGCCGAGGAAGGACGAAGCCCGATGACCGCACCCACCCCCGCCGCGGACACCACCACCGAGGGCACCGAGGGCGCGCCCGGCGACTGGCTCGCGGTGCACGTCTTCTACGCCGCCAGCCCCCGCCCGCTGCTCCTCCAGTGCGTCAAACCCCTGGTGGACCAGCTCACTCAAAAAGGGCTGCTCGACGGCTGGTTCTTCATCAACTACTGGCTGGAGGGCCCCCATCTGCGGCTGCGCCTGAAGCCGGTCCGCGCCGCCGACGCCGAGACCGTCCGGGAACGCACTCACGCTGCCCTCGACGCGTTCCTGCGTGAACGCCCCGCCCTGTACGAGGTCAAGGCCGGCTTCTTCGCCGAGCTGTACGAGACGCTGTTCACGCTGGAGTACAGCGAGGAGGAACGCGCCCGATTCGTCGGCCCCGACGGACGGATGCGGCTGCGCCCCAACAACAGCTACGAGGACCGGCCTTACGAGCCCGAGTACGGCAAATACGGCGGCCCGGCCGGGATCGCGCTCGCCGAGTGGCACTTCCAGCACTCCAGCGACCTCGTCGTCGAGGCCACCCGCACCATGAACCTTCATCTTCGCACGGTGCTCCTCGGCCTGTCCGCCCAGCTGATGATGGTCGTCTCCGGCACCTTCCTCGCCGACGACGAGGCCCTGCTGACCTTCCTCGACCGCTACCACGGCTTCTGGAACAACGCGTTCAGCACCACCAACTACACCACCGACAAGGGCTATGAGCGGGCGTACGACGCCATGGGCGGCCGGCTGCCCGAACGCTTCCGGCACATCCGCGAGGCGGTGGCCCGCGCAGAGCTGGACCGGCTGCCGGCCTTCCTGCGCGGCTGGGCCGTCCACTGCGCCGAACTGCGCGACCGCGCAACCCACTTGGCGAAACGGGGTGAGCTGGTCTTCCGCTCCTTCGACGGCACTCGCGACATCCACGCCACCGAGCCGGCCCACGCTCTGCCCATGCTCCTGTCGCCCTACGCGCACATGACCAACAACCGGCTGGGCATCACCGTCCGCGACGAGGCGTTCCTCTCCTACGTCCTCGCCCGCGCCCTGCGCGACGGCGCCCCCGAGGACACCAGATGACCACCGACACCTTCCTGGCCGCCCGGCCGCGGCTGCACCCCGACATCGTCCTCGGCCCCAGCCTGCTGCGCGGCCCGAACCGCATCCACCTGCTGAAGGACCCGCGCACCGGACGGCGTCTGGAGGTCGGCCCCAAGGAGCACTTCATCATCGCCCGCCTCGACGGCAGCCGGTCCCTGGCGGAGATCGGGCACGCCTACGCGGCCGAGTTCGGCACCCGGCTCGGTGAGGCCCAATGGGGGCAGATGCTCCGGCTGCTGGGCACCCGCGGCCTGCTCGACGGCGGCCCCGCGCCCACCCCGCCCGCGCCGGCGCCGACCCCCGCCGAGCGGCCGAGCGGCCTCCTCGCGGGACACACCCGGATGGTCGCCGACGCGCCCGCCCTCATGGACCGCCTGCACCGGCTCACCGCCCTGGACCGCAGGCCCGCCCTGCTGGCCGTGCTCACCGCGCTGGCCGCCGGCGTGCTCGCCGCCGTCGCCGCCGACGCCGGGACCCTGTGGCGGCAGACCGAGCACACCGCCGAACAGCCCGTGCTGCTGATCGCCGTCGGCTGCGTCCTGTGGTGCAGCCTCGCCCTGCACGAGCTGGCCCACGGCCTGTTCGCGCGCACCTGGGGCGGCCGGGTCGGCGAGATCGGGCTGCGCTGGATCCTCGGCGCCACCTACCTCTACTGCCAGGTGGACGACGTCCAGTTCCTCGGCAGCCGGGCTCGCAAGGTCGCCACCGCCTGCGCCGGCGTGCTCGCCAACCTCCTGTTCCTGGTGCCGTTCTACGTCGTCTGGCTGCTGCTCCCGGCCGGCGCCCAGGCCCGGCCCGCCCTCGGCGCGCTGCTGCTGCTCGGCGTCGTCACCGGCCTCGCCAACCTGCTGCCGCTCGCGCCGCTCGACGGCTACCGCGCCCTCGGCCACGCCCTCGGGGTCTCCGGCCTCGCCGAGGGCAGCCGCGCCTTCACCGCCCTCGCCGCCCGCGCCCTGCTGCGCCGCGGCCCCGGCCTCGGCGCCTACCCGCCCCGGCTGCGCCTGCTGTACGGCGGCTTCGCCCTGCTCACGGCCGTACAGACCGCCGCGCTGCTCGCGCTCGCCGGGGCGGTCCTGCGCCGGCTGCTGCCGGACCGCATGGCGGCCCTCGCCTGGTGGGCGCCGACCGCACTGCTCGCCGCCGTCCTGCTGGTGTGGGCGCTCGGCGCGGCAGGGCGGCGGCTGCACGGGCGTCGTACGGACGGCCGTACCGAGGACCGCGCCCAAAACCCTGCCCCCGACAGCGCCCAGAACCCTGCCGAGGACCGCTCCCAGAACCCTGTCAGGGGCCGCACGCAGGGCCCTGCCGAAGGCCGGGCGCAGGGTCCCGCGCGGTCCGCCGCACCCACCTCCCCGCACGCGGACCCCGGCCAAGTCGCCTCCGCCCGCGCGCCGTTGGACCCCGCAAGGAAAGGCGAGATGAACGAACCCCACGCACAGACCGGGACCGCGCCCGGCCCCGCCGCCACCACCGAGCCGGTCGTCGTCCTCGACGGCGTGATCAAGCGGTATGGAGACGTCACCGCGCTCGACGGCGTCTCCCTCACCGTGCGGCGCGGTGAGTTCTTCGGCATCCTCGGGCCCAACGGCGCGGGCAAGACCACCCTGGTGGAGATCGTCGAGGGCATGCGCGAGGCGGACGGCGGCACCGTCAGCCTGCTCGGTCAGAGCCCCTGGCCACGGGACACCGCGCTGCTCGCCCGGATCGGCGTCCAGACCCAGGCCTCCGCGTTCTTCGCCCGGCTCACCGCGGGCGAACACCTGCGCACCGTCGCCGCGCTCTACGGCATGGCCCCGGACACGGTGCGCACCGCCCTTCAGCGGGTCGGGCTCACCGAGAAGGAGAACGCGCGCGTCGACCACCTCTCCGGTGGACAGCGGCAGCGCCTCGCCATCGCCACCGCGCTGCTGCACGAACCGGAGCTGATCTTCCTGGACGAGCCCACCGCCGCCCTCGACCCCGAGGCGCGCCGCGAACTGTGGGCGCTGCTGCGCTCGTTGCGCTCCGAGGGCCGCACCATCGTGTGCACCACCCACCACCTGGACGAGGCCGAGGCGCTGTGCGACCGGGTGGCGATCGTGGCCGGCGGCCGGATCGTCGCCCTCGACACCCCGCGGGGCCTGATCCGCGCGCTCGCCGCGCCCGCCCGACTCCTTCTCCCGGCAGGCGAGTTGACGCCCGAGGCGGCGCTCGCGCTGCCCGGCGTGGACCGGGCCGGCGTCGAAGGAGACGAACTCGTCCTGGAGACCTCGGCCGTCAACCACGTCCTCACCGCCCTCGGCGACCTGGTCGACATCGAGTCGGTCACCGTGCGCACCGCCACCCTCGAAGACGCCTACCTCAGCCTCACCGGCCATGGAACGGAGCACCGCAGTTGACCGCCTACGCCGCACTGACCAGGGCCGGTTACGCCGCGAGCGTGCGCGACCGTACGACCCTCTTCTTCACCTTCGCCTTCCCGCTCGCCTTCCTCGTCCTGTTCGGCCTCATCTTCCAGGGCCAGCGCGTCAACGGCGGGATGGCCTCCATCAACTACACGGCCCCCGGCGTCCTTTCCTGGGGCGTCGGCAACGCCTGCGTGTTCTCCGTCGGGTTCGCCCTGATGCAGTGGCGCCGCGACGACCTGCTGCGCCTCATCTGGCGCACCCCGACCCCGCTGCGCTCGCTGATCGCCTCCCGCTGGACCCTGGCGCTCGGCGTCGCCGCCGCGCAGACGGTGCTGTTCACCGCCGTGGCGCTGCTGCCGTTCTTCGGGCTGAAGCTGAACGGCCCCTGGTGGGCGGGCATTCCGCTGCTGGTGCTCGGCGTCACCGCGTTCCTCGCCATGGGCCTGGTCGTCGGCAGCCTGGCGAACACCCCGGAGTCGGTGGCGGCCATCGCCAACCTGGTGATGGTGCCGATGGCCTTCCTGTCCGGCTCGTTCTTCCCCGACGACCTGATGCCCGGCTGGCTGCGCACGGTCGCCAAGGTGCTGCCGCTGCACTACCTCAACGACGGCCTCACCGACGCCATGGGCGGCCGCGGCGACCTCGGGGACATCGGCCTGGACTGCGTCGGACTCGTCGTCTTCGCCCTGATCTTCGGCCTGATCGCCACCCGGATCTTCCGCTGGAGCAACCGGACATGACCATCGCCACCGCCCCCGCTCCCGCCCCGGCGACGGCACCCCTGGAGGCCGCCCGCGCGGCCCTCCAGGACCTCCTGGCGGCCCGCGCCGCAGCGGCGGGACTGCCCGCCCCGGCCGTCTCCCGCATCGGCGACACCAACGTCCTCGGCGACCGGCCCGTCCCGGCCGGTCCGGTGCCCCCGCACTCGGCGGGCATCCATCTCACCGCCCAGGCCGTTTTGTTGGGCCCCTGGGGCGGCATGACCGGGGCGGGCCGGGCCTGCGGAACCTGCCTCGCGATGCGCCGCCAGCGGCTGCGCACCCGCACCGAGCGCGACGCGCTGGAGACCGGCACCGAGACCACGGCCGCCGGTCGCTGGCCCGCCCTGCCCGACCACCTGGCGGACGCCGTCTGGTCCCTGCACCGCCTCATCGCCACCGGCACGGCCCGGCACCAACCAGCCGGTCCGGACGGCGAGTTGCCCCGCGTCACCGAACTCGACCTGGAGACCCTTCAGGTCCGCACCTTCCCGCTGCTGCCCGACCCCATGTGCCCGAACTGCCGCCCCGCGACCGCCGGGGCCGTGGCCGACGCGGCGGCCGAGCACACCGCCGGGCCCCTGTCCTCCCGTCCCAAGTCCGGCCCCGACGAGTACCGTTCGGGCCGCCCCGGCGACTTCCCGTTGCCGGTCAGAGGGCTCGCCAACCCGGTGTGCGGGGTGCTGGGCGGCGGCACCTGGATCGACGTGACCTCGCCCACCACCGCGCCGGTCGCGGGCAGCGTCTTCATGCGGGGCTACGCCGGACTCACCGACGTCACCTGGAGCGGCCAGGCCAACTCCTTCGTCCGCAGCCGCGAGTTGGCCTTCCTGGAAGGGCTGGAGCGGTACGCGGGCACCCACCGCCGCCACCGCGCCCCCATCGTCACCGCCGCCTACGACGACCTCGGCGACCGCGCCCTGGACCCCCGCACCTGCGGACTGTACGCGCCGCGCACCTACGCCGAGGACCCGATGGTCGAACCCTTCGACCCGGCCCGGCCGCTGCCCTGGGTCACCGGCTGGTCGCTGCGCGAGGAGCGGTCCGTGCTGGTGCCCGCCCGGCTCGTCTACTACAGCGCGGGCACCCGCGAGGACAACTTCGTCTTCGAGTGCTCCAACGGCTGCGCCACCGGCGCCAGTCTGGAGGAAGCGGTCTTCTTCGGCCTGCTCGAACTCCTGGAACGGGACGCCTTCCTGCTCGGCTGGTACGGCAACCTGCCGCTGCCCGAGATCGACCTGGACTCGGTCGGCGGCGAACGGGTGCGGGCGATGGCGGCCCGCGCCGAACTCCAGGGCTACGACGTCCATGTCTTCGACAACCGGGTGGACCTGCCGGTGCCGGTCGTCACCGGCCTCGCCGTACGCCGCGACGACGGACCCGGCACCCTGGCGTTCGCGGCCGGCGCCTCCTTCGACGCCGAGACGGCCGTGGAGTCGGCGCTCTCCGAGATCCTCACCTACATCCCGCACCTGCCCCGCCAGGTCGCCGAACGCCCCGCCGAACTCGCCGCCATGGCCGAGGACTTCGACAAGGTCGTACGACTGCCCGACCACGCCGCCCTGTTCGGGCTGCCCGCCATGCGCGAGCACGCCCGCAGCTACCTGGCCCCGCCCCGCGTGGCCACGCTCGCCGAGCTGTTCACCGACTGGGAGCGGCATCGGCCCCGCACCGCCGATCTGCTGGACGACGTCACCCTGCTGCGCGATCTGCTGGCCGGCGCGGACTGCGATGTCATCGCCGTCGACCAGACGACGCCGGAGCAGCGGCGGATGGGGCTGCGCACGGTCGCCACGCTCGCCCCCGGACTGCTGCCGATCGACTTCGGCTGGCTGCGCCAGCGGGCACCGCACCTGCCGAGGCTGCGGACCGCGCCGTACCGCGCGGGACTGGTGGACGCCCCGCTGCGGGACACGGACCTGCGGCTGGTGCCGCACCCCTTCCCCTGACGGACCCCGGAACGCGAACGAACCCCCGGAACGCGAAGGGTCCCCGGCGGGGCCGGGGACCCTTCCACCGACGCCGGACGTCAGGCGGTGCAGGAGGTGGTGCTGGTGGTGCTGGAGCAGGTGCTCGTGGAGGAGCAGCTGGTGGACGAACCGAGCATGACCTCGCTGGCGTCCGAGTAGTCGGTGATCTCGAAGGTCTCCGACTCCAGGTCCAGGATCTCCTGGGCGAGGGAGGCGAGGGCGTTGTCGGACATGACGACTCCTTCCGTTGCGGGGACGAGCGGTACGGCCGGTCGGGCGGTTCGGGCCACAACACCCCGCCGCAGCGGGGGAGTTGCGGCCTCCCGGCACCCCACAGTTCTACGCGCGTCCGCGTGCACCCCCCTTGCCGTTCGCTGTCACCTCGCTGACACCCGCCCGAGGAGCCACTGACATGAGCACCGAGCACACCCGGACCACCCCCGAACTCCCGGCCCTCTCCGACCTGTTGGCACCGGCCGCCGAGTTCTACCTCGACCTGCACCGCAACCCCGAACTCTCCGGCGCCGAAGCGCGCACCGCCGCCCGGTTCGCCGCATGGGCCGCCGCCGACGGCTACCGGGTGCTGCACGGCATCGGCGGCCACGGCGTCGCGGCCGAACTGCGCAACGGCGACGGCCCCGCCGTACTGCTGCGCGCCGAACTCGACGCCCTGCCCATCGCGGAGGCCACCGGCGCGCCCTACGCCAGCACCGTCACCGCCGCCGGACCCGACGGCCGCCCGGTCCCCGTGATGCACGCCTGCGGCCACGACGCCCACCTCGCCTGCGTGGCGGCCGCCGGCCGCTGGCTCGCGGACCGCCGGGACCTGTGGCGGGGCACCCTGCTCCTGCTCGGCCAGCCCGCGGAGGAGACCCTCACCGGCGCCCGCGCCATGCTGGAGGACGGCCTCTACGAGCGCGTCACCCCGCCCGACGAGGTACTCGCCCAGCACACCGCGCCCTTCCCCGCCGGGATGGTGGCACACGCCGAGGGCCCGGTACTGGCCGGCAGCCGCACCCTGTCGGTGGCCTTCGAGGGCGAGGGCGGCCACGCCGCCACCGCGCACCTCGCCGCCGACCCGCTGCGGGCCGCCGCCGGGCTGGTGACGCGGCTGCCGGAGCTCGCGGCCGGCGAGAGCGATCGCCCCACCGTCACCGCCACCGCGCTGCGCGCCGGGGACGCCGGGCACCCCGGCAACGTCGTCCCCGACCGCGCCGACCTGCTCGTCTCCCTGCGCGGCTTCTTTGAACCGGCCCTCGACCGCGCCGCCGCCGAGGTCGCACGGCTGGCCCGCGCCGAGGCCGCGACGGCCACGCTGCCGCCCCGCGTCACCGTCACCACCGTCTCCCGCTCCGTCATCACGACGAGCGACCCGGAGGTCACCGCCCACGTCCGCACCGCCCACCGGTCCGCGTTCGGCCCCGCCCGCGTCACGGCCTGGCCCCCCGCCCTGGCCACCGAGGACTTCCCGCTCCTGACCGGCGCGGGCGCGCATCTGCACGGCCACACCGGAATCCGCGGCTGCTACTGGATGCTCGGCGCCACCGGCCCCACCCAATGGTCCACCGCCCCCGGCCCCGACCCCACCACCAAACTCCGCCACCTGCCACCGAACCACTCACCCCGCTACCTGCCGAGCGTCCGCTTGACCTTGCAGACAGGCATCACGGCCCTGGTCACCGCGGCGCTGGCGCGGCTGGGGGCGGGGGTGAAGAGGCGGTAGCCCAGCTCCGTCAACCCGCCCACGCCGAACCGAAGCCCTCCGCCCTACTCAACCCCTCCGTCGCGCCCCACCAACTTCTCCCGCTCCACCCCCAGTTCCCTGGCCAGCGCCTCGTCCGCCCATGCGCGGGCCCGTGCGCGGGGGATCGAGCCGGGGCAGGAGGTCAGCTGGACGGCGAGGCCGTCGAGGAGGGCGGTCAGGCGCAGGGCCGTGGCCGGGGGGTCGGGGCAGGTGAACTCGCCGGCGGTGACGCCCTCGGCGATGACCTCGGCGAGGGCCGCCTTCCACTGCCGGTCCAGTTCGCGGGTGACGTCCCGCAGCGCGGGCTCGCGCAGCGCGACGGCCCAGCCCTCGATCCACAGCCGCCAGCCCTTGGCCTGCCCGGTCGGCGCGTACCAGCGCACCGCGGCCCGCAGCCGGCGCAGCGCGGTGGTCCGGCGCCCGAGCAGCTTGCGCAGTTGCGCGAGATCGTCCTCGGCGGCGTACGCGAATGCGGCGGCGACCAGCTTCTCCTTGGTCGAGAAGTGGTACAGCACCAGCGCGTTGCTCACCCCCAGCGCGGCCGCCACATCGGCGATCCTGACCGCCGCCACGCCCCGCGCCTCGATCTGTTCGACGGCGGCCCGCAGCAGCTCCTCCTGCCGCTCGGCCACGCTCAACCGCACTCTTGCCATCCGGTCACCCTAGTGCGCCGGGCCGGTACGCCCCGAAGCGCTCGGCGAGCACCGGCAGCCGGTCGGCCACCACCGCGCGGGCCGCGGCACGCGGCGTCGTACCGTCGGCACGGGCCCGGTCGAGGACCCGTACCCGGCTTGTCGGATGGGCCGACCATAATGGGGGGCCCACCACTCAACCGGGAGGTACCGTGACCGGTCCGCGTTCCTCGACCTCAGGGCCCCGTGTGCCGCGCCCAGCGGCCTTCGGAGTGGACCCGGGCGGTGAGCGCCTGGCACGCATCCGGCGCTCCCCGCACTTCAAGGACGGCGTCTTCCAGAACCCCGGCGGCGCCGCGCGCACCCGGCCCTCCGGCTCCGCGGTGGACTTCGCGAAGGTCTTCTTCGACAAGGAGACCCGGCCGCTGCGCGCCCCCAGGGGCACCGTCCCGGTGCACCCCACGACCTTCGCCGACCTCGCCCGGCCGCCCGCCACGGGGCTGCGGCTGACCTGGATGGGCCACTCCAGCGTGCTCGCCGAGATCGACGGCCACCGGGTGCTGTTCGACCCGGTGTGGGGTGAGCGCTGCTCCCCGTTCCCCTTCGCCGGACCCAAGCGGCTGCACCCGGTGCCGCTGCCGCTCGCCGCGCTCGGGGACGTCGACGTGGTGGTGATCTCCCACGACCATTACGACCATCTCGACCTGCCCACCATCAAGGCGCTGGCCGGCACCGACACCGTCTTCGCCGTACCGCTCGGCGTCGGCGCCCACCTGGAACATTGGGGTGTCTCCCCGGACCGGCTGCGCGAACTGGACTGGCACGAGTCGACCCGTATCGGCGGGCTCACCCTCACCGCCACCCCGGCCCGCCACTTCTGCGGCCGCGGCCTGCGCAACACCCAGCACACCCTGTGGGCCTCCTGGGCCGTCGCGGGGGAGGAGCACCGGATCTACCACAGTGGCGACACCGGCTACTTCGACGGTTTCAAGGATATCGGCGCCGCCCACGGCCCGTTCGACGCCACGATGATCCAGATCGGGGCGTACAGCGAGTTCTGGCCGGACATCCACATGCGGCCCGACGAGGGTCTGCGCGCCCACCTGGACCTCCAGGGCGGCGCCCCGCACGGTGTGCTGCTCCCGATCCACTGGGGCACCTTCAACCTCGCCCCGCACCCGTGGGCCGAGCCGGGGGAGTGGACCAAGGAAGCCGCCGAGGAGGCCGGGCAGGCGGTCGCCCTGCCCCGCCCCGGCGAGCCCTTCGAGCCCGCGGGCAAGCTCCCGGCGGAGGCCTGGTGGCGCGGCGTGTCCGGCGAAGTGCGCCGGACCTGGCGCTCGGTCGGCGCGCTGGTAGCGGAGCCGCCGAAGCGCGGCTGAGAAACCTCAGCCGCTCCCGGCAAGACCCGCCACCAGGGCCCGCAGACCGTCGAGATAGGTGTCCTCGGCGGTCAACGGGCCCCACCGCTCGGCGAGTTGAGCCAGGCGGGGCAGTTCGTCCGGGCCGAGATCGGCGAAGACGCGCTCCCGGTGGGCGGGGCGGTCCTCGCCCGCGCGCCGGCGGTTCGCCGTCGTACGGACCACGATCTCCCCGACGGTGTAGTACCAGATCGCCCGGTATCCGTGGACGGCCCGCTCGGGCGTCAGGCCACAGGCGACGAACCCGTCCACGATCTGTTCGACGAACCACAGGGCCGAGGCGGACATCAGGTCGTCCGCGGTCAGCACCTCCACGATCCAGGGGCAGTCGGCGAGCGCCCGGTGGATCGCGGTGGCGGCGGCGACGATCCGCTCGCGCGGCTCGGCGGGCAGTTCGCTCCGGCGCAGCGTCCGCGCGGCGTGCTCGTCCAGCAGCAGGACGAGCAACTCCTCCTTGTCGCGCACGTGATGGTAGAGCGCCATCGGCGTACTGCCGATCTCCGCGGCCAGCCGCCGCATGGTGAGCCGGTCCACACCCTCCTTGGCCACGATCCGGTGGGCCGCCTCGATGACCTCCTCGCGGGTGAAGCGGGGAGGTCGGCCCGGATTTCTGCGCGGTGCGGATGGCTGCGGCATGTACTCATCATCCCTCGGGGGTCGACAGCGGAGGCGCGCCGGGCCTAGTTTTCGTACGTGTACGGAAACTTGCGGGCACCGACCGGAAGGAATCCCTCGTGACGACGACACCCCTCGCCCCCATCGACCTGTTCGCCTCCGCGCTGCACATCGACCCGGCCGGCCAAGTCCGCGCCGCGGAAGGGCGGATGACCGGCGGTGACCTTGGCGCGTGGCACCTCGCGGCGTTCCACGCCGAGACGGACGACGATGTGCACGCCGACCACTGGGAGATGCACCCCGAGGCCGACGAGGCGGTGTGCTGCCTCAGCGGCGCCGTCCGCCTCCACTTCCGGCCCACCGAGCCCGGCGGCGCGGAGGAGACGGTACGGCTGCGGGCGGGCACCGCCGTGATCGTGCCCCGCGGCCGCTGGCACCGCGTGCGGCTGGACGCCCCCAGCGACCTGCTGTCGCTCACCCTTCGCCAGGGCACCCGACACGCGCGTATTGAAGGCCAAGGGGAACACGCTCAGTGATATTCGGCAGTGCTCTGGGGTGGGGTTCCGGGTGGCTCGGTGGGAGCGCACGGGTGTCGGACGAGGGTGAGCCGGGGTCCGAGACGAGCGGTCGGCCTTCCTGGCGTAGTCGCTCTTTCTGACCGCTTTTGATCGGAGCTTATCGTTCTTTTTCGGGCCGATCGGGGGAGGCCCGGCCCGGTTATCGGTCTTTCGTACGGGGCCTCATACCAGAGCGGGACGCTGGGCGGGGGAGTTTGGCAACTGCCCCTCGCACATGAGGTGGAGGCGACTACCGTGAGTGTCCGACCCCAGGCCCGACGGACCAGTACGAGGACGCAGATGTCTCACCTTCGCGCACCGGGCACCCGTGCCGACCGCCGGGAGGGCGGGCGGCACGGGCGGCCGGTCGCCCGACCCGCTCCCGCACTGCCCGAGACGCACATACGGCCCCAGCTGCTGCGGCTCGCCGTGCTGCCCCCGCTCGCGGTCGCCCTCGGCGGCACCGCCGCCGTCCTGTTCACCATCCGCTCCACCGGCGCCCGCACCGGCCCCGTCCTGTGGGCCGTGCTCGGCGGCGCGGTCGCCGTGGCCGTCGCCGGCATCCTGATCGCCGCCGTGGCCGCCGACCGCGCCGCCCGGACCGTCGCCGAGCGCGTCGACGACCTGCGCCGCACCGCCGCCCGCGGCGAGGCCGAGCTGCGCGAACTCGTGGACACCCTGCGCCAGGGGGAGGCCCCGGCACAGCGCGTGTCCCGCCGCCGGCCGCCCGCCGACGCCGACGACTTCGAACTGCTCGCCGCCGACCTGGCCCGCGCGCAGGACGGCGCCGTCACCGCCGTCCTGCGGGCCGCACAGCTCTCCAGCCACGCGGGCAACGAGCAGAAGCTCGAAGTCTTCGTCAACCTCGCGCGCCGGCTCCAGTCCCTCGTGCACCGCGAGATCTCCATCCTGGACGACCTGGAACACGAGATCGAGGACCCCGACCTGCTCAAGGGCCTCTTCCATGTGGACCACCTGGCCACCCGCATCCGGCGGCACGCCGAGAACCTCGCCGTGCTCGGCGGCGCCGTCTCCCGGCGCCAGTGGAGCAACCCGGTGAGCATGACCGAGGTGCTGCGCTCCGCCATCGCCGAGGTCGAGCAGTACTCCCGCGTCAAGCTGGTCCCCCCGATCGACGGCGAACTGCGCGGCCACGCCGTCGCCGACGTCATCCACCTGCTCGCCGAACTCATCGAGAACGCAACGGTGTTCTCCGCCCCCGGCACCCAAGTGCTGCTGCGCGCGGGCCTGGTCACCTCCGGGCTCGCCGTCGAGGTCGAGGACCGCGGGCTCGGCATGCCCGTCGGCGAACAGAACCGGATGAACGCCCTGCTCGCCGACCCCGACCAGGTCAACGTCGCCAGCCTGCTGGCCGACGGCCGCATCGGCCTCTACGTCGTCTCCCAGCTCGCCCGCCGGCACGGCATCGGCGTACGGCTCCAGGGCAACATCTACGGCGGGGTCCAGGCCGTACTCGTCGTACCCGAGGCCCTGTTGGGGGCCCCGCCGGCGGAGCTTTTGGCACCGGCCGCCACCCTGCCGCCCACCCCGCCCCAGCCGGTACGGCCCGCGCCCGCGCCCCCGGTCGCACCCGTGAGCCCAACGCCTCTCCCAGCTAAGGAAGTTCACGCCCACGACGACCCGCCCCCGCTCCCCGTCCGCGGCGCTCACCGCGAGCGTCCCACCCCCGCCGAGGCGGCACCCGGCATCCGGGCCCGGCACCGGGCGGTGGTCGAGGAGCGCCAGGGCGTCATGCCCACCCCGCGCGTCGACACCGTGCGGGGCACCATGGCCAAGCCCCGACTGCCGCGCCGCAGGGCCCAGGAGAACCTCGTCCCCCAGCTCCGCGGCGGCCCCGCGCCCCGCCAGGAGGGCGACACCCTCGGGGGTCACGACCCCGGACTGATGGCGGCCTTCCAGCGCGGCATCGGCCTCGCCGAGGCGGCCCACCCCGCCACGGACGCCGAGCACGGGAACGCCGCACACACCGGGCCCGCACCATCCTCCGCGCTCACCCCCACCGAGCCGACGCGCCTGCGGGTCCCGCACCGGGAGCAGGGCCACCCCCAAGAGACGCTGATGCAGGGCAACTTGGAGCACGGCCACGCCGACCCGACATCCCTGCCCGCCGGCCCGGCCGAGGGCAGCGCACCGACCGGCTGACACCCGTACCACCGTCACCCCCGTACCACCGTCACCCCCGTCGACCCCCGCACCGCCGTCGTGCAACACCCCCCAGCCCCCGAGCCACGACCCCCGATCACCAGCCGCCACCCCGACCCCCAACTCCCCAGCGCCTCCCAGACCTTCGTACCCAAGGAGTCGATCCACCATGGCGAGCGATGCGCCGACCGCTCACGCATCCGATCTCGACTGGCTGCTCAGCGGCCTTGTGCAGCGCGTACCGCACACCAGCAGCGCGGTGCTCCTGTCCTGCGACGGACTGGTGAAGTCCGTGCACGGCCTCGACCCGGACAGCGCCGACCACATGGCCGCCCTCGCCTCCGGCCTGTACTCCCTCGGCCGCAGCGCGGGCGTCCGGTTCGGGGACGGCGGCGACGTACGGCAGGTCGTGGTGGAACTCGCCTCTACCCTGCTGTTCGTCACCACCGCCGGCTCCGGCACCTGTCTCGCCGTGCTGGCGGGCCGCGAGGCCGACGCGGCCGTGCTCGGCTACGAGATGGCGATGCTGGTCAAGAGCGTGCGCCCCTATCTGGTCACCGCCCCCCGGCAACAGGCCGTCGAATCCACGGCGCCGAGGCATTGAGCGTGGCCGCGGCCGGCGACGGGCCCTGGCTGGACGACGCGGCCGGACGGCTGGTACGCCCGTTCACGGTCAGCAACGGCCGCACCGAACCCAGCGTCGCACTCGACCTGATCTCGCAGGTGATGGCCACCGGCGTCACCCCGCTCGGCTACCTCGGCCCCGAGCACGCCCAGGCGCTCGACCTGTGCCGGGCGCCCGTCTCGGTCGCGGAGGTCGCGGCCCACCTGAAACTGCCCGCCGCGGTCACCAAGATCCTGCTCGCGGACCTGGTCGACTGCGGGCTGCTGACCACCAAACCCCCCGCGTTCCGCCACACTCCCACCGACCGGTCCCTGCTGGAGGCAGTGCTCGATGGACTACGACGACAGCTCTGACCCGTTCCCCACCGCGCTCAAGATCCTCGTGGCGGGCGGGTTCGGGGTCGGCAAGACCACCTTCGTGGGCGCGGTCAGCGAGATCGCCCCGCTGAGCACGGAGGAGCTGCTCACCACGGTCAGCGCCGCGACCGACAGCCTCGAAGGCATCGAGAACAAGATGGAGACCACGGTCGCCATGGACTTCGGCCGGATCTCCCTCGACCCGGACCATGTGCTCTACCTGTTCGGCACCCCCGGCCAGGAGCGGTTCTGGTTCATGTGGGACGAGCTGTCCGAGGGTGCGCTCGGCGCGGTGATCCTCGCCGACACCCGCCGGCTCCAGGACTGCTTCGCCGCCGTGGACTTCTTCGAGGAACGCGGACTCGGGTTCATCGTCGCCGTCAACGAGTTCGACGGCGGCCACCGCTACGACACCGAGGAGGTGCGCGCCGCCATCGACCTCGACCCCGAGGTGCCGGTGGTGCGCTGCGACGCCCGGATCTCCAGCTCCGGCGTGGCGACCCTGCTGGTCCTCGTCCGCCATCTGCTCGCCCACACCCCGGAGCCCGCGCCGAGCCACGGCGCCGCGCACCGGTGAACCCGACCGACCGCCCACGGAGTTCCCCAGATGAGGCACCCGCACAGCGACGGAGCCCGGCCATGAGCTACGAGCCGCCCCGGCCGGTCCGCGGTCTGCTGCTCACCCCCGAGGACAAGGAGGCCCCCGCCCGCGTCCGGCGGCTGCGGGCGCTCGGCCTCGGGGAACGGTCGGACCCCGCGCTCGACGCCTTCGCGGACCATCTCGCCCACCTCACCGGCGCGCCCTACGCCATGGTCAACTTCATCGGCGAGGAACGGCAGTTCTTCGCCGGGCTGCGCGTCCCGGCCGTCGCCCCCGTCCTGCGGGCGGACGGCAGCCCGGCGCGGTGGGGCCGGACGCTCCCCCGCGACCACGGGTTCTGCCCCCATGTGGTGGTCCGCCGCAAGGCCCTGGTCCTGGAGGACGTCCGCGACTACCCCCGGTTCGCGGGCAACCCGGTCGTGGACGAGTACGGCATCCGCTCCTACCTCGGCGCCCCGCTCCTCGACGGCACCGGAATGCCGCTCGGCACCGTGTGCGCCGCCGACACCGGGCCGCGCGCCTGGGGCAGGGAGGGACTGGAGACCATCAAGGCGCTCGCCGCCGATCTCGTCGCCCGGATCGAACGCAGCGCCCGCGACGGGCTGCCCATCTGACCACCGGCTCATATGACGAAGGAGCGTCAGGGGGTGGCAAGGGGGCGTGAGGGGGGTGACAGGGGAGGCGTGAAGGAAAGCGGTAGGGGAGGCGTGAAGGAAAGCTGTGGCGGCGGTTAAGAAAAGCTCGATGGATTACGGCGCGTCGATACGGCAGATTGCACGGTGATTCCACTTCTCTGACCCTGTGCGGCGCGGCCCTCCGGCATGCCCGCGCACGGGACCTCACCCACAGGAGCCGCACGCGTGAAGGCGCTGGTCAAGGACAAGGCGGAGCCCGGACTCTGGCTGACGGACGTCCCGGAGCCCGCGATGGGGGCCGGCGACGTACTGATCAAGGTCCTGCGGACCGGTATCTGCGGCACCGACCTGCACATCCGGGCCTGGGACGGCTGGGCGCAGCAGGCGATCAGCACCCCGCTGGTGCTCGGGCACGAGTTCGTCGGCGAGGTCGTCTCGATCGGCCGGGACGTCACCGACGTCCAGGTCGGCGACCGGGTCAGCGGCGAGGGCCACCTGGTGTGCGGCAAGTGCCGCAACTGCCTGGCCGGGCGCCGCCATCTGTGCCGGGCCACCGTCGGCCTCGGCGTCGGCCGCGACGGCGCGTTCGCCGAGTACGTGTCCCTGCCTGCGACCAATGTCTGGGTGCACCGCGTCCCGGTCGACCTGGACGTCGCCGCGATCTTCGACCCGTTCGGCAACGCCGTGCACACCGCGCTGTCCTTCCCGCTGGTCGGCGAGGACGTCCTGATCACCGGCGCCGGCCCGATCGGCCTGATGGCCGCCGCCGTCGCCCGGCACGCGGGCGCCCGCAACGTCGTCGTCACCGACGTCAGCGAGGAGCGCCTGGAGCTGGCCCGCAAGATCGGCGCGACCCTCGCGCTGAACGTCGCCGAGACCACCATCGCCGACGGACAGCGGCAGCTCGGGCTGCGGGAGGGCTTCGACATCGGCCTGGAGATGTCCGGCCGGGCCGAGGCCATGCGCGACATGATCGCCAACATGACCCACGGCGGCCGGATCGCCATGCTCGGCCTGCCCGCCGAGGAGTTCCCCGTCGACTGGGCCCGGATCGTCACCTCGATGATCACCATCAAGGGCATCTACGGCCGGGAGATGTTCGAGACCTGGTACGCGATGTCGGTGCTGCTGGAGGGCGGCCTCGACCTCGCCCCCGTGATCACCGGCCGGTACGGCTACCGCGACTTCGAGGCGGCCTTCGCGGACGCCGCGAGCGGCAAGGGCGGCAAGGTCATCCTCGACTGGACCGCGTAAGTCACCCGCCTGGCGTAAGCCACCCGCATTACTTAGGAGCTTCTGGCATGTTCGACACCGTCCGCGACGACCTGCGCGCCACCCTCGACGAGATCCGCGCCGCCGGTCTGCACAAGCCCGAACGGGTGATCGGCACCCCGCAGTCCGCCACCGTCAGCGTCACCGCCGGCGGCCGCCCCGGCGAGGTCCTCAACTTCTGCGCCAACAACTACCTCGGCCTCGCCGACCACCCCGAGGTCATCGCCGCCGCCCACGAGGCCCTGGACCGCTGGGGCTACGGCATGGCCTCCGTCCGCTTCATCTGCGGCACCCAGGAAGTGCACAAGGAACTGGAGGCACGGCTCTCCGCCTTCCTCGGCCAGGAGGACACGATCCTCTACTCCTCCTGCTTCGACGCCAACGGCGGTGTCTTCGAGACCCTGCTCGGCGAGGAGGACGCCGTCATCTCCGACGCCCTCAACCACGCCTCCATCATCGACGGCATCCGGCTCTCCAAGGCCCGCCGCTACCGCTACGCCAACCGCGACCTCGCCGACCTGGAGGCGAAGCTCAAGGAGGCGTCCGGCGCCCGGCGGCGGCTGATCGTCACCGACGGCGTGTTCTCCATGGACGGCTACGTCGCCCCGCTGCGCGAGATCTGCGACCTCGCCGACCGGTACGACGCGATGGTCATGGTCGACGACTCGCACGCCGTCGGCTTCGTCGGCCCCTCCGGCCGCGGCACCCCCGAGCTGCACGGCGTGATGGACCGCGTGGACATCATCACCGGCACCCTCGGCAAGGCCCTCGGCGGCGCCTCCGGCGGCTATGTCGCCGCCCGCGCCGAGATCGTCGCCCTGCTGCGCCAGCGCTCGCGCCCGTACCTGTTCTCCAACACCCTCGCCCCGGTGATCGCCGCTGCCTCCCTCAAGGTCCTCGACCTGCTGGAGTCCGCCGACGACCTGCGGGTGCGGCTGGCCGAGAACACCAAGCTGTTCCGCACCCGGATGACCGCGGAGGGCTTCGACGTCCTCCCCGGCGACCACGCCATCGCCCCGGTGATGATCGGCGACGCGGCGCGGGCGGGCCGCATGGCCGAACTGCTCCTGGAGCGCGGCGTGTACGTGATCGGGTTCTCCTACCCGGTCGTCCCGCAGGGCCAGGCCCGCATCCGCGTCCAGCTGTCCGCCGCGCACTCCACCGCGGACGTCGACCGCGCGGTGGACGCCTTCATCGCGGCGCGTGCGGAGCTGGGGGCCTGACCAGGGGATTCCACCTGGGATAATCGGGGGCATGATCGAGGCACGGCGGCTCCACATCCTCCGTGCGGTGGCCGACCACCGCACGGTCACCGCGGCGGCCGCCGCCCTCTATCTCACCCCCTCCGCCGTCTCCCAGCAGCTGACCGCCCTGGAGCAGGAGACCGGCCACCGGCTGGTCGAGCGGGGCGCCAAGGGCGTACGGCTCACCCCCGCCGGCGAGATCCTGCTCGGGCACACCAACGTGGTCCTCGCCCAGCTGGAGCGCGCCGAGGCGGAACTCGCGGCATACGGCTCCGGCGAGGCCGGCACGGTCACCGTGGCGGCCTTCGCGACCGGCATCGCCCAGGTCGTGGCCCCCGCGGTGGCCCGCCTCGCCGGCACCGCGCCCGGCATCCGCATCCGGGTGCGGGACGCGGAGGGCGACGCCAGCCTGCCGATGGTCCTCGACCGGCAGGTGGACGTGGCGGTGGCCGTCGAGTACCGGGGCGCGCCGTCCGCGGACGACCCCCGGCTCACCCATGTCCCGCTCTACGCCGAGCCGTTCGACGCCGTGGTCCCCGTCGGCCACCGCCTCGCCGACTCGGCGGAGGTCCCGCTCGCCGAGCTGGCCAAGGACCTCTGGATCGGGCCGTACCCCGGCAACCCCTGCCACGACGTCGTCGTACTGGCCTGCGAGAGCGCCGGCTTCCAGCCTCGCCTCGAACACTCCTCCGACGACTTCCGCGCCGTGGTCGCCCTCGCCTCCGCCGATGCGGGCGTCGCGCTCGTGCCCCGCTCCGCGCTGCGCGGCATGGACCTCAGCGACGTGGTCGTACGACCGGTCGACGGGGTGGCCCCCACCCGCCGCGTCTTCGCCGCGGTGCGCCGGGGCGCGGAGGGGCATCCGCTGATCAGACCGGTGCTGACGGCGCTGGGCGGGGCGGCGCAGGGCTGACCACCGGGCATTGTCAGTGGCCGGCGCTACGGTGCGTGGCATGCCGGATGCCGAAGCTGTACGACGTATCGCGCTGTCCTTCCCCGACACCGCGGAGAAGACCGCCTGGAACATGCCCACCTTCCGGGTGGCCGGGAAGATGTTCGCGACGCTGCCCGAGGACGAGACGTCCGTCGCCGTGCGCTGCCCGAAGGAGGAGCGGGACGAACTGGTGCTGGCCGAGCCGGAGAAGTTCTGGATCGCCGGGCACGAGGCGCAGTTCGCCTGGATCAGGGCGCGGCTCGCGGCCCTGGAGGACGAGGCCGAACTCCGGGACATCCTCGCCGACTCCTGGCGCCAGGCCGCTCCGCCCCGACTCCAGGAGTCCCACCCGGAGTTGGGCACCCCGCCCACCCGGTGAAATTCCCGCGGCCCGGCGAAGGCCAGTGGCATGATCCCGCCCGGTCGCGAGGGAGGGAGCCGGGATGGGTGGGGCGGGCAGTGCCCCCGGTCGTCGCCCGCCGCCCCCTCTCACACTCCGGCGCGCGCCCCCAGGAACCCCCCGATCCGCTCCCGCAGACTCCGCGCGTCCAGGCCGTGCGCGGCGGTGTGCTCCTCGACCGTGCCGTACCGGCGCAGCTCCCGGCGGCCGACCCCGAGGCCGAGGACCCGGTGCGGGAGGTCCGCGAGGGCGTCGTTCACCGCGGCGGTCGACGTGCCCGCGAGATACGGCTCGACCACCACCACGTCCGTCCCCGCCGCACCGGCCGCCCGGCGCAGCCCCGCCGAGTCGAACGGCCGTACGGTCGTCGCGTACAGCACGGTCACATCCATGCCCTGCGTCGCGTCGAGCGCCGCGTCCAGCAGCGGGCCCACCGCGACCACCACACCGGCCCGCCCCTCCCGCAGGGTCGCGAACCGCTCGCCGTCCACCGGGTGCGCCCGCTGGTTGGACTGCACGGACAGCCGTACGTACACCCGCTCGTCACCGGCGGCGACCGCGTGCCGCAGCAGGGTCTCGGCCTCGTCGGGGTGGCCCGGCACATGCACGGTCCAGCCGTCCAGGGTGTCCAGCAGGGCCACGTCGCCCGGCGCCATATGGGTGAACCCGCCGGCCGGCCAGTCGAAGGAGGCGGCGGCGCTCACCAGCACCGCCCCCGTGCCCTGATGCCCGAAGTCCAGCTTGACCTGCTCGAACGGCCGCTCGACCAGGAAACTGGCGAAGGTGTGGACGACGGGCCGCAGCCCGGTCAGCGCCATCCCGGCCGCCGCCCCCACCAGCAGCTGCTCGCGGATGCCGACGTTGACCACCCGGTCTGGGTGCCGGGCGATGGCCTCGGTGAAGGCGTCCTTGCCGATCTCGGCGAGGACGACCGCGACGCGCGGGTCCTCGTCCAGGAGCCGGGAGACGACGGGAGCGAAACGGTCGCGCATGGTGTCCATGGAGATGCCGCCCTTTCGGAGCGTGAGGGAAGTCTTTCGGGAGATGGGAAGGGCGTGCTCAGGCGTTCTTCGGCTCGACGCGGGCCACGACGACGTGCGGCCGCCCCGGATGCGGCGCGGTGAACGCCTCGTACAGGGCCGCGTGGTCCCGCCCGTCGACGGTCGCCGCCGACCAGCCCGCGGCCTCGAACCGGGCGGCGATCCCGCCGGGCCGGGCGTGGCTGGCGGAGGAGTTGTCCACCACGACGGTGTGCAGCCGGTCCAGACCGGCGGGCCCCGCGAAGGCGATCGCCTCGTGGTTGCTGCCCTCGTCCAGCTCGGCGTCCCCGATCAGCACCCAGACAGCGGGATCGCCGAGGCCCTGGGCCCGCAGCCCGAGCGCGGTGCCCACGCCGATGGGCAGCCCGTGCCCGAGCGAACCGCTGCCGATCTCGGCCCCCGGCACCAGCACCCGGTCCGGGTGGTGCCCGAGCGGGGAGTCGTACCCGCCGAAGCCGGGCAGCCAGTCGACCGGCAGGAACCCCTTGGCGGCCAGCACCGCGTAGTACGCCATCGGGCCGTGCCCCTTGCTCAGCAGGAACCGGTCCCGGCCCGGATCCTGCGCCCGCTCCGGCGTGACGCGCAGGACCCGGTCGTAGAGCACCCACAGCACATCGAGCGTGGAGGTGGCCGCCGGGCCGTGCTTCTCGTCCCCGGTCATCAGGCTCATCAGCCGGGGCAGGTCGGCGTATCCGTGGGTGCGGTGGTCGTCCGTTGTGATCGTCATGTACGACAGCGTGCAACCTCGACCAAACTTGAGGTCAACCCCCGACGCGGTGCGCGATCACCGAGCCGAGTGCGGTATTGTTTCCCTGCACGTTGCGACCGGCGAAACCGCAGGTCAAACGGCAACGGGACGTGGCGCAGCTTGGTAGCGCACTTGACTGGGGGTCAAGGGGTCGCAGGTTCAAATCCTGTCGTCCCGACTCGGGAGAGTCGCAGATCAGGGGCGGGTTTCGGAGCAATCCGAAACCCGCCCCTGATCATTTCCGGGGACCGGGAACAGGCGGGGATCAGCGTCCCTTGGGAAGAGAGGTAGGCGCGATCGTCCGGGCCCGCCGAGTGCTACGGCGAGGTGAGCGGGTGTGGGGAGCGGAGCACGAGCAGGGTGATCTCGCTCGGGGCGAAGACGCGGAACGGCGGGCCCCAGAAGCCGGTGCCGCGGCTGGTGTAGAGGAGCGTGCGGCGGCCGTGGCGGCTGAGGCCGGCGACGGCGGGCTGGTCGATGCGGACCAGATGGTGGAAGGGCCAGATCTGGCCGCCGTGGGTGTGGCCCGAGAGCTGGAGGTCGACGCCGTCGGCTGCCGCCCGCTCGATGAACTTGGGCTGGTGTGCCAGGAGCAGGACGGGTAGGTCGGGGTCGGCGCCGCTCAGGGCTCCCGCGAGGTGGGCGCGGTGGCCTGCCAGGCCGGAGGACTCGGCGGTGACGTCGTCCACGCCGGCGACCACGAGGGTGTCGCCGCCGCGTTCGAGGAGCAGATGGCGGTTGCGCAGCGGCTCCCAGCCCAGTTCGTCCATCAGGTCGACCCAGCCCTGGGCCTCGCTGTAGTACTCGTGGTTGCCGGTGACGTACACACGGGCTCGGGTGGCCCGCACGGTTCCGAGTGGGGTGGCCTGGGCGCGGCGGCGTTCCGCCGTGCCGTCCGCGATGTCGCCGGTGTGGCAGACCAGGTCGGCTTCCAGGGTGTTCACCGTCTCGCACACCCGCGCCGACCAGCGAGCGCGATCGAGCGGGCCGTAGTGGGTGTCGGTGATGAGGACGACCCGGAAGCCGTCCAACCCCGCACCCAGCCGTGGGAGTCGCACGTCGAGCCGGCGCACGCGTGGCACGCGGCGAGCCTCGGCGTACCCCCAGCCGAGCAATACGGCGCTGACGGCGAGGACGGCCCAGGTGACGAACCTGGCCCGCTCCTGACCCTCACCGACGCCGGCCACGGTCAGCGCGAGCCGCAAGAGGACGCCGAGCAGGACGGACCAGGTGAACAGGATCCAGCTGATGCCCAGCAGGGTGTCACCGATGATCGCCGCCCGGTCCTGCTGGCGCCGGCCGTGGCCGCGCACCATGGCGAGCGGCATACCTACGAGGCCGAGGGCGCACAGGACGGTGCCGGCCAGCGTGCCGGGCAGCGGCCAGTGCTGGCCGGTGTACAGGAGCACCCAGCAGGGCACGGCCCACAGCAGGACAGGGCCGACCAGGGGGATGTAGCGCATCAGGCGATGCAGTCGGCTCTGCCGCGGCGTTTGCGCTTCACCCTCGGCGGGCCGGGTGTCACTGGTGTCGGTCACGCTTCCCCTCCTGACCGGGTGGCCGTCTCGCGCACTGTATCCCGTCGCCTCGGGCGGTCCGGACCGGTGTTCACGGGCACGGCCCCTTGGGGCGAAGGGCGCTCCGGGAGGTGGCGCAAGACGCCGCCGCGGACACCTGCCTTGGCACGAGGCGTGACCGGGTGCTATCGCCCCGGCTCGGTGCTGCCGCCGGCGGAGCGCGCGGTCGGCGGGGCGATGGCTGAGCTGATGACGGCGAGTACTGGCCTCACTGAAGCCGGTCGAAAGACGTATGTCCGACCGGGTGGCCCCGCACGCTCGCCAAGGCCCGCAAGGCCGCCCTCGTGCGTCGCACGGCTGAGAGCCATTGCCAAGCGAGCGGCCTCGGCAGGCAGAGGTATACCAGCCGAAACGGAGCAGGATGATGTTGCCGGCGCCCCGGACCGGGCCCGGCGTGACAAGGTGTGCTTACCCGCCCCGCCCCGAACCCAGGGAGTCACCATGACCGCAGAGCCCGTGTCCACGGAAGGTTCAAAGCCGGCTGACCTCGAGACGTACCCTCTGGCGCCGGACAGCGAGGGCAACTACGACCTCAAGCGCAAGTTCCGCGAAGCGCTGGCGCGCAAGCGCGGTGCGCAGGCGGACGCCGCTGACGTTGCCGCCAGTCCCGATGGGCCGAAGGTGCGTGCGACGCGCGGCCCGGCTGCGAGCCAGCGGTCGTTCCGGCGCAAGAGCGGCGGCTGAGGCGATGGCCCAGCTGCGGTCGGCGCGGCTCCCTTGATCATCACAGGGTCGTCCGGGGCCGACCCTCCTTCAGGGAGTGCCCTGCGCGGCACCGCCGGGCCACTGGCTGGAACAGCTTCCACGACCCGTCCGGCACCAACCGCTCCACCGTCGCCATCACGGCCCCCAGCCTGGTGACGAAGCCGGTCGAGACGACCTCTCGGCAGCCCCGTGAACTCCAGGGCCGGTCGTCGGCCTCGGTGAACGCGTCATGCACCTGGCGCTGGAGGCGAGGTCGCGCGTCCTCCTGACGCTCATGGTATTCGCGTCGGGCTGCCGTCACCCTCCGATCGATCTCCCCTTCGCGCAGGTCGGCGATGCCGGGGCCCTCGGCACGCAGTCCTGGTGTGTGCGCGGACGGGGGTGCGCGGAGATCGGCATGGTGACCGGATCGTTCGAGATGCGCGCTCCCGCTCCAGGTGAGTTCATGGTCGTGACGTGGGTCCAGGCGTTCGCCGGAGCTACGCCGTGCCCGTTCGGAAGATCGCAGGAGGGCTGTCATGGCCGGCACCCCGGACAAGACTCTCAACGGCAAGGTCGCCTTCGTCGGCGGCGCGTCCCGCAATCTGGGCGGGCTGATCAGCACGACCCTCGGCGCCGACGGCGCCCTGGTCGCGGTGCACTACAACAGCGAATCCTCCCGTGCCAAGGCCGAGGACGTCGTCGCGCAGATCAACAAGGGTCCGGGCGAGGCGTTCGCCATCCAGGCCGACCTGACGAAGGTCGCCGAGGTGGAGCGGGTCTTCGACGAGGTGCTGAACCGGTTTGGCAAGCTCGACTACAGCATCAACACCGCCGGCATGGTACTGAAGAAGCCGCTCACCGAGATCACCGAGGAAGAGTACGACCGTATGTTCGCGGTCAACTCCAAGGCCGCGTTCTTCGTGATGCGCGAGGCGGCGCGCCGGATCGAGGACGGCGGGAAGATCATCACGATCGTCACCTCGCTGCTCGCCGCGTACACCGGCCTGTACTCCGTGTACGCGGGCAGCAAGGCGCCGGTCGAGCACTTCACCCGCGCCCTGTCGAAGGAGCTGTTCGGCCGGAACATCTCGGTCAACAACGTCGCTCCGGGCCCGATGGACACGTCGTTCTTCTACCCCGCCGAGGACGACGATTCCGTCGCCTATCACAAGTCGTCCGCGATGAACGGCGAGCTGACCAAGATCGACGACATCGTGCCGTGGATCCGCCACCTGCTGACCGAGGGATGGTGGGCCAACGGCCAGACGATCTTCCTCAACGGCGGCTACACCACCCGCTGACCCCCTCGGACCGGGACCGGCCCCCCGGCCGGGCGCAGACGGACGGGCAGGGCCACGTGCCCGTTGCTGATCAAGGTCGGCAGGGGCCGCAGTTCCCCCGCGGGCACCGCGAGCCGGGCCTCGGGGAAGCGCGCGAACAACTGCCGCAGGGCGGTGGCGACTTCGAGGCGGGCGAGCGGGGCGCCGAGGCAGAAGTGGACGCCGTACCCGAACGCCAGGTGGTCCTCGCTGGTCCGGGTGGCGTCGAAGCGGTCGGCGTCCCCGCCGTGCCAGTCCGGGTGGCGGTTGGCGGCGGCGTAGGAGGCGAGGATGGCCTCCCCGGCCCGGATCGTCCTCCCGTCGGGCAGCGGGATGTCCTCGACCGCGAAGCGCAGCGGCAAGTGCTTGACGGCCGACTCGTGGCGCAGGGTCTCCTCCACGACGTCGTCCCAGCCGCACCGCCCGGCCCGGACGTGTTCCAGCTGCGCGGGGTCGGCCAGCAGGGAGGTGACGGCGTGGTCGATGACGTTGGCGGTCGTCTCGTATCCGGCACTGATCATCAGCACCAGGGTGCCGCGCAGTTCGGCATCCGTGAGGGAGCCGCCGTCGCCCTCCTCGTCGCGCGCGGCGATGAGCAGTGAGGTCATGTCGCCGCCGGGCGCGGCACGCTTCGCCGCGATCAGCTCGTCGAGCTGCCGGTAGAGGACGGCCGTGTTCGCCGTGGCCTCCTCGGCGGACAGGGTGGTGGCGAACACCCGGTCCACCACCGTACGCAGCCCGCTCGACCGGGCGGGGGAAAGGCCCAGCATGCGGCCGATGACCGCGATCGGCAGGGGATACGCCAACCGCTCGCGCAGATCGACCACTTCGCCGGGAGGGAGGGCTTCCAGGTCGTCGAGGATGCCGGTGACGAGGTCCTCGACGACGGGCGTCAGGGCGGCGATGCGGCGGGCCGAGAACGCCGGGGCGACCAGCCGGCGCAGCCGGCGGTGGTCGCTGCCGTACGCGGTGAACATGTTGTCGACCGCCACCCGGAGAGCGAGCGGCCAGGTGGGGACGGTGGCGGCGAAGGCCGGCCAGTGCGCTCGCCCGTCCTTGGAGACGGCCGCGCTGGTCAGGAGCTGCTTGAGGAGGCCGGGCTCGGAGACGGACCACGCGGTCACCCCGAGGAGGTCCACGGGGGTGGCCGCCCCGCGGGCGTGCAGCGTCCGGTGCTCGGCGTGGTGGTCGCAACCGGTGGGGTCGAGGACGAGCGGCTGGTCTTCGGACACGGCCGGGGCTCCTTCGGCGGGCGGCGGGGAAGACGACGGGCCGGGCGGCGGGGAGAGGGGGGCCGGCACGAGGCGGCACCCCGAACCGGCCTGCAACGCCATGAGTGGGTGGGCGAGTTCGTCGTGCGGGTCACGAACCGCGTGCCGCAGGGGAGGCGGAGCCCGGCTTCCCCCGGCAGCCGGCCGTGGGAGCAGCGTAGAGCCCGCGCGCCCGGTCGAGGGGCCGCGACCGGGCAAGATACGCCGGGATGACTTCCCGGCATCCCCTACGGCGAGTACCGCCGCCGCACCGCCGGCGCTGCGCCCGTTGCGCGGCCGGGACGAGAACCCCTCACCGCAGGTCCTCGCCTCGCGCGCCCGCGTCCTGCGGCTCGACGATATCGAGCGGACGTATCCGCTCGGCCTCGCGGCGGCCCGCCCCAGGGCGCCGCGCCGCAAGCGGCCCGAACATGTCCCCGCGCGGGTGCACGAGCTGCTCGCCCGGCCCCGATTCCCGCCTCCGAGGGGCGCCCCGCCTTCGACCTGCCGGCCCCCGACCCCATGGCCGAAGGCCACCGCCGGCTTCGTCACCGTCCCGCGCGCGCCCCCACCGTCCACCACCCCGTCGTCGGCCGGTTCCCCGGACGCCGGGCCTCGCGTACCCCCGGTGTCCGAGGGGTAGAGGACGGACGTGAGGGGACCGGGGGAAGAGGGGCTGGACGCGGCGCGGGTCGCCGAGGTGCTGGTGGCGGGGACGCCGGGGCGGCGGGGGTCCGGGTACCGGGTCGGGGACGGGCATGTGCTGACGGCCGCCCATGTCGTCGCGGGGACGACAGCCGTACGGGTACGGTTCGACGCCGACCGGCCCGGGGAGTGGAGCGCCCCCGCCCGCGTCGTGCTCTCGGCCGGGGCCGCCGATGTCGCGCTGCTGGAGATCGAGGACGTACCGGCGGACCGCGGCGGTGTCGCCCCGCCGCGCTATGCCGCCGTACCCGGCGCGGACGTGGTGCTGCCCTTCAGCGCGATGGGCTTCCCGCGCTTCAAACTCCGGGAGGGCGGGGGCGTGCCCGGCCGGTACCGGGACTCCTGCCATGTCACCGGCACCGTCTCGGTCCTGTCCAACCTCCGCGAGGGCACCCTGGAACTGGCCGTCGCCGCCCCGCCCGCCGACCCCGAGCCGCACCGGTCCCCCTGGGAGGGCATGTCCGGCGCGCCCGTATGGTGCGGCGGCGCGGTGATCGGCGTGGTGAGCGCCCACCACCGGGCCGACGGGCTCGGCAGGCTCGCGGCAAGGCGGGTGGAGCGGTGGTACGAGTCGCTCACCGCCGCCGAGTCGGACCGCCTCCAGCGGTACGCCGGTCTTCCCCCGCGCCCCGCGCTCGGCCTCGCCGACGGCGTCGAGGGGCGCCGCCCGGCCGTCGGTCTCGCCGGACTCCCCGCCGATCTGCCGCTGCGCGAACTCGCGGAACTGGTCGACGCGTTGACCGCCGTACCGGCGCTGCGCGGCGGCAACGGCATGGGCCTCGTGCTGGACAGCATCAGCGACCGGGTGGCGGCCAACAGCCCCCGCGACCCCCGGCTGCGCATGGATGTCTACGGCATCGTGCGCACCTGTCTGCGCTATCCGGGCACCCTCGATCAACTCCTCGAAGCGGTACGACTGCTGGAGGGCCCCTCGCCCGAAGTGGACCGGGTGGACGGCGCGGCGGCCCGGCTCGCCCGGTTTCGCGGCTGACTCGATCTCGCGGCGCCGAAAGGCCGCAGGGTTGCGGGCGGTGCGGTGCTGGGTCATGCTGGTCAAGGCACTGATAGTGCACAACTGGTAGGTACGGGAGGGGACTTGGCAGCCGTGGAGCATCCGATGCCTGCCGTCGAGTCCGGTCTCGTCGATCTCTCGGGCATCTCCCTCGAAGCACTGCGCTCCATGGACGGCGGGACGTTCACCGAGTCCCTGGAGCAGCTGCTGCACCACATCGACGGGCCGCAGGCCATCACGCTGTCGTACAGCCCGTCCCGCTTCGACTGACCGACGAGGTGATCAGCAGGGTGCTGTGGGGGACACGTGGCCGCTGACGCCACGCCGACGGGGGGACAACTGCCGTACCACCGGCTCTCGGCAACCGGTCTGCGGGCGCTCGCGGCCGGCGAGGGCGACGGCACCGTCATCGCGGAACTGCTGCGCGCGGAACGCAGCCGCCGGCTCCTGCTGCTGCGCGCGCTGCGCAACGCGGCCCGCCCCGGCGACACCGGCCCGGACGGCACCCGCCCCGGAGACACCGGTCCGGACGGCACCTGTCCGGACGACACCGGCCAGGACGGCACGGACGCCTTCGCGCAGGGCTGGGACCTGCTGGAACGCGCCCAGCGACACGCCCCCGAGGTGTGCGAGGACCTGCTGATGTCCCCGAACACCGGCATGTGGGTCTCGCTCGCCGTGCGCCGGATCAGGGGCCGGGTCTACGAGGACGCGCCGCACTGGGTGGTCATGGGCCATCTCGCCGCCCTCGCGGCCGCCGCCGCGGTGCGGGCCGGGCTGGACTTCGACATCACCGTGCCCGTGCGCCGCGGCCTGGTCCCGCTGCCCACGCTGGGCTGCGCGGTCCTCGCCGCCCCCGGACCGTGGGGCACCGCACAGGTCACGGGGCGCGCCGGCCGGGTACGCGTCACCGGTACGGAAGGCGCCGTGGAGGTACCCGCCGACCCGGACCGGCGCACACGGGACTGGATACCGGTGCGCCGGATGACGCTGGGAGCCGGGGGACGGACGAAGCACCTGGTGCTGGAGGAACTGGACCCGTACCGCACCTTCCCGCACCCCAGCGAGCCCAGCCTGCTGCCCCCGGCGGAGGCGGCGTACTGGGAGTCCTCGCTCGCCGCGGCCTGGGAAGTGCTGCTGCGCGACGATCCGGGGAGCGCCGACGCCATGCGGCAGGGCCTGCTGTCGGTGGCGCCGACCCCCCGGAGAGAAAGGTTTCGGCCGCATAGCAGCACGGCCGGGGACGCCTTCGGCGGCGTCACCGCGTCCCGCCCGGACGACGTCCCCCAGCTCGCCGCGACCCTCGTACACGAGTTCCAGCACACCAAGCTCGGCGGGCTGATGCACCTGGAGCCGCTGACCGAGGCACCGGCGGACCCCGAGCCGCCCGAAGCCCTGCTCTACGCCCCCTGGCGCGACGACCCGCGCCCGCTCGGCGGACTGCTCCAGGGCATCTACGCCTTCTTCGGCGTGACCCGCTTCTGGCGCGCCCACCGGCACACCGCCGACCCGGCCTACGCCCCCCTCGCGCACTTCGAGTTCGCGCTGTGGCGCACCCAGGTGTGGGCCGCGCTGAACGCGGTGGGCGGACACGAACGGCTCACCCCGCTCGGCCGGTACGTGGTCGAGCGCCTCACTGAGCGCTGCGCCGCCTGGATGGCCGACGAGGTTCCCGAAGCGCCGCTGCGCCTGGCCGGGGAGGCCGCCGCCGACCACCGCGCCCGCTGGCGCGCCCACCACCTGCGCCCGCCGGCGGGGGCCGTCGAGGAAGCGGTCCGCGCCTGGCAGCGGGGCGCCCCGGAACCGCCGCCGGCGCTGGCCGCCCAGCCCCTGCTGGTTCCCGACCCGGAGGTCCGCTTCCTGGACAGCACGGCGGTCCTGGCCCGGCATCACCTCGGCGACCCCGGCGGAGCCTGGCGGCGCCCCGGCGGGATCGACGGCGCCGACCCGGCCGAGTTGCTGCTGCTCCACGGTGAACACACCGCGGCCCGTGCCGCGTTCACCGGCCGGCTGTCGGCCAAGGGGGCACCGGCGTCCGCCTGGCCCGGCCTCGGCCGCGCCCTCGCGGCCGACCCCGGTCACCGGGCCGCCGCCGCTCTCCTGTGCCACCACCCCGAGCGCGCCCGCGCCGTACAGGACGCGCTGAAGGCCAGGACCGGCCGCCGCGCGGACCCGGTACGCCTGGCGGCCTGGCTGGGGGCGTGACCCGGTACGGCCCGGCGGACGGCAATGCGGGGACCGCGCCGGCCGGCGGGCCCCCGCCCCATGTCACAACGGCAGGGGGTCGATGTCGCAGTTGGCCCGCCCGCGCTCCCTGAACTGCACCGTCGCCGGGTGCCGCGTCCCCGAGTCCGACTGGAGACGCGGGGCGTCCAGGACCCGTTCCATGCGGGCCAGGGTGTCCTCGCGCAGCGCCCTGCACTCGGCGTCGGCACCGGTCGCGAGCAGGTCCAGGGACAGGTTGGCCGCACAGGCCAGCGTGGTCGGGTGGTCCTCGCCGAAGGACTCCCGGCACAGCGCCAGCGTGTCCTCGCCGCGCCGCCGCGCCTCCTCGTGCCGGCCCACGGCGGCCAGGTCGCTGGCCAGGTTGATGGCGCAGACGAGGGCCAGCGGGTGCCCCGCGCCGAGCCGGTCGGTGAGCGAGGCGAGCGCCGCCTCGTCCAGCCGCCGCGCCTCCTCGGGCCGGCCCAGCAGCCGCAGGGTGACGGCGAGGTCGATGTCCGCGGACAGGACGTGCGGGTGGTGCGGGTCGTAGATCTGCCGGTACCCCTCGCAGGCCTTCACGCCCCGCGTCCGGGCCGCCTGGAGGTCGCCGTTCTGCCGCAGCGCGATCGACAGGGCCAGCGCGGAGGCCAGCGACTGCGGGTGCGTCTCGCCGTAGCGGCGGGTGAACTGGGCGTGCGCCTCGGTGGCCAGCTCCAGCGACCGCGCGTGGTCGCCCGCCTTGCGGTACGCCTCGCTGAGCTGGCGCTTGGCCTCGACCGTGGTCGGGTTGCCGCGGCCGAACACGTCCTCGCAGGCGCTGAGCACGGACTCCTGGAGGGCGCGCGCCCCGATGTAGTCGCCCGTCTCGCGGGTGTCGATGGCGACGTGGTTCTCGGAGTGCAGGGTCCGCCGGTCCTCACGGCCGTACAGCCGCATCTTCAGGCTCAGGGTGCGCCGGTCGAGTTCCATGGCCCCCTGGAAGTCACCGACCAGACGCAGGCTCACGCAGAGGTTGTGCGCGATGTTCAGGGTGGTCGGGTCGTCCTCGCCGAAGGCCCGGTGCGCCCGGTCGTACGCGATCCGGTCCAGCTCGGCGCCGGTGGCGAACCTGCCCTCCACGCGCCGTACCGCCGCCTCCAGCTGGAGCGCGTCGAGCGCGTCCTCCCGGTTGTCCTCGCCGTCCGCCGGCGCGGTGCGCTCGTACACCTCCCGAAGGTGGCTCACCAGCCGGGCCGAGTCGTCGAACCGGCCCACCACCCAGTACATGAAGCAGAGCCACTGCCCCATCAGCAGGGTCTGCTGGTCCTCCTCGCCGAAGATCTCCAGCCAGGACGTCCACGCCTGCTCGGAGAAGTCGAGCGACACCTCGTGGTCGCCCCACCAGTACAGGTACTCGGCGATGTTGCGCACCAGCTGCCGGACCCAGGGCTGGTCGGACTTGATCGCGCCGGCGGCGATGACATGGCTGTACAGCTCCGCGTACCGGGGCCAACTCGACGCTTCCATCGGCGCCTTGGGGTCGGCGGCGGCCAGCAGCGTGTGCGCGCCGTGCCGCATCCGGACCTGTTCCTCGGGCGACATGCGGTTGTTGAGGACCAGCTGCACCAGGCGGTGCATCTCGATGGAGTTCGTCCGGTGGTCGATCCGCGCCAGCGAGTACCGGTTGACCTCCCTTATGGCGCGGGCCAGCCGCATCGGATCGTTCAGCGCGGCGTCCAGCTCCGGGAAGATGCTGCTGTTGCCGAGGCCGGAGAAGATCGAGCGGGAGATCGGGTCGGGCGCGAAGTAGGAGCACAGCTGGAGCAGGCGCAGGGCCGCGGGGCTGCGGGTCTCCAGGTGGTCCAGGGACACGTTCCAGGCGGCGGCGACGGGGAGCTGGTAGTCCGGCGGCGGGGCCACCTCCAGCAGCTCCATGCGCTTGTTCTCGAACAGCCGCAGGTACTCCGACGCCGGCATCCCGGTCTCGGCCCGCCAGGCCGCGGCCTGTTCCAGGGCCAGCGGCAGATCGCCGAGCGCCTCGGCCAGCGCGTCGGCCTCCTCGTCCCGCAGCGGCGGCCCCGAACGGCGCAGCAGCTCCTTGCTCTCCTCACGGGTGAACACGTCCACTTCGAGGGCGCCGCCCACCTGCCCCCAGCGCCGGTTGCGGGAGGTGACGAGGATGGTGCCGTGGCCGCCCTGCGGGAAGTAGTGGCGCACCTGTTCGGGGTTGTCGGCGTTGTCGAAGATGAGCAGCCAGCGCGAGTACGGCCGGCCCTCGCGCAGCGCCTCCCGCACGGCCGGGCCCGCGATGTTGGCCTCGGTGGTGGTCACCAGGCCCAGCCGCTGGGCCAGTTCCACCAGGGCCTGGCCGATCTGTCCGGGCCGCTCGGAGGGGATCCACCACACGATGTCGTACTCGGACTGGTGCCGGTAGGCGTACTCGATCGCGAGCTGGGTCTTGCCGACGCCGCCCATCCCGTGGATCGCCTCCGGCAGCACCGTGGTGGTGCCCTCCCGCAGCCGCTGGTCGAGCAGTTCCAGCAACTCGTCGCGCCCGGTGAAGTTGGGGTTGCGCGGCGGCAGGTTCCCCCAGACGCGCGGCTGTGCGGTGCGCTCTCCCTCCACGGCTTCCTGAGGCGGTGTCGGCATCGATGAGGCTCCTTCGGAAACGGTCCGGGATTCCGGTCCGGCGGCGGATGCGTCCGCACCGGAGGCCGGGGCGGTCGGCGCGGATCCCGTGGATGTGCGGCGCGTCTTTTCCAGGGTGAACTTCTCCAGGCTGACCGCGTAGCGCCGATCGTGCCAGCTCAGCACCTTGGCCAGCATCGCGGCACGCTGGTCGTAACGCCCCGACAGGGCGCGCAGCGCGGTCAGCTCCACCCGGAAGAAGGTGATGTTGCGGCTGTTGACGCTGGGCATCGCCAGCGTGTCCAGCGGTTCGTCGGGAGCGGGCAGCGGGGAACGGGTCGACTCGTCCCCGGCCAATAACCCCCGGACGTCGTACAGCACCCGCGCGGTCGCGCTGCGGCGGCCCAGCGCCAGCAGTTCCTCGCGGACGTCGGGCGCGAAGTCGAACACCACGTCCGTCGGGCCGTCGCCGTGCGCCGGTACGGGCCGTACCAGACCGCTCATCAGCAGCTCGGAGACGTGCACCGGGCCCGCCTGCGGGGTGGCGGCGACCAGCGCCCGGATGACGGGCAGGCTCAGCGGCGCGGCGGCCAGCCGGGTGGCCAGCGTGAACGCCGTGGGGCTGGCCGCGGCCCGGAAGTCGGAGACCCGTTCGGCGGCCGGCACCGGGCTGTGCGGGTCGGGCACGTCCTGCGCCCACGGCAGGGCACGCGCCGCGTCGGGCCTGCTTTTCCACTCCCGCGCCTGCACGGCGGCGAGATCCAGCCACTCGGACTCGGCACCGGACACCAGCCGGAGCAGCACGGCCGCCCACCGCCCGGACAGCGCCAGCACGGGTACGACGACGGGGACGGCCGCCGCCTCCCCGTCCGGCCCGCCGTCCGTCCGCGCACCGGCCGGAGCCTCGCACTCGGCCCAGCTCCAGGTGCTGTTGGCGGCCCACGGGCGCGGGGCGCGCACGCGCACCCGGTACACGTCGAGCCCGGTGCGGAACCACAGGTGCGGGGGGAGCAGCTGCACCACGGCGACCGGCTGCGCGCGCCCCCACGCCCGCAGCAGCGGATGCACGGTGCCCAGGCGCCAGCCGGTGGCGATGCCGTCGGTCAGCACCAGCACCACCCGGCGCACGCCCGCGTCCGGCGCGCCCAGCGGCTCCTCGGTGCGCGCCTGCGCGGGGTCCGTCTCGTCGGTCCCCAGCAGCCGTACCAGCCGCACCCGCACGAACCGCCCGGACCGCTCCAGCTCCCCGGCCAGGTCGCCCTCGACGGCCTCGTCCCACACCCGCATCGTGGGATGCGCGTCGACGACGAGCACGGCCTCCACCGGGCGGGTCCCGTCCTCGCGGCCGAGCCGGCTCAGCACACCGGCGGCCTCCCGGCGGGCTCGCGCGGCCCTGGCCCCTCGCTGTTCGTCGTCATCGTGCATGGGTGCTCTCAAGGCGCCGTAGTGACGGTGAGAGTGCGGTGGAGTCCCGCAGACTCCAGGCATGCGTGACATCCACGCACCAAGCCTCGCAGCGTGGGCACCCCCGAAGCAAGGACGCACGGAAGCACGCGGACGGGGTACGCCGCAGCACGCCGGAGGCAGGGCGGCGGACCCGGAACGGACGCGGGCCGGTGGAATCACGCTGGTGCATGTCGGGCACCCCACTCACAACGCGCGGACGGTCGGTGGACACGGGGACCCGGCCGGCCGCCTCACGGCTTCACCGGCACGTGCGCCGGCCCCGGCGGCTCGGGCTTGCGCTCCGGATCGTCGAGCAGGATCGCCAGATGGCGCCCCACATGGTTGTCCCACCCCTCCGGCCCCATGGCCAGTGCCTCCTTGCGCCAACGTCCGGTCCGCTCCAGCAGCCCGGCCAGCCCCCGGTCCTGCACGATCTCGGCCACCGCCTCCTTGAAGGCGGGATCCGAGCAGTCGCCGCGGTGCCAGATCATGGCCGGAACACCCGCCCTCAGCCCCGCCAGGTACTCCTGGCGGCTGGTGGCGGAGTCCGTGCCGGGCGGCTCGCTGAGCACCAGGCAGACGGCCTGCTCGTCCTCCTTGAGCTCCCGCTCCAGATGGAAGTGCGAGTGGCCGGGGCGGTTCCAGTACGAGTGCGTCTCCGCCGGACGCTCCTTGAACTGGCGCCACTTGTTGTGCCAGGTCCGGTGCCAGGCCGCCTTGCGCAGCCGTTCGAAACTGCGGATGAGGACCGTGTAGTCCATCACCAGGGGAGTGGGCGAGTCGGAGGCCGCCTCTTTGTGCCACCACTCGACAGGTTCCCCCAGCAGTTCCCACGGAAGGATGAATTCGAGTACGACGGGTTGCCGCAGGTCCGACCAGCGTTCCTCGGTCTGCTCGATGAGCGAGTCCACCTCGGCCGGCAGGTCGTCGCGGTGCAGATGCAGCGTCTCGCCCGGCACCGGGTGCCAGCTCTCCGCGTCCGACTGGCGCCAGTGCGAAAGGTAGTACCGGTCGGGATCGACCCCGTCCGGCTCGAACTGGATCATCAGATAAGCGGGCATGAGGGAGGCCGGCTGATCGGTGATGCTGTCGCGCTGCCACTCGGCCATCTGGTCCTCGAAGCCCCAGACGCGGGCCTGCCGGCGGTTCCAGCGGCGCAGCCGCTCGGCGGCCTCCCGCAGCCCGTCCTCGGCCAGTTGGTCCGCGGCCAGCGACAGGAACGCCATGCTGACGGGCAGCTCACGCGCCGCCGAGTTGCCGCCGGCCAGGCGTAAGAACACCGCCCAGCCCGTGTCGCACCAGGGCGGCAGCTCCTGGGTGCGGGAGCGGCTCGCGCGGCGCGCCATCGCCGCGAGCGTGGCCGCGGAGCGCAGTTCCGTCAGGTCCGCGCGGAGCGGGTGCAGATCGGTGCCGTCGAAGAAGTCGACCGCCTCCCACTCGTCCACCAGGCGGCGCAGCGCCAGCACGGTGACGGACTGCTCCTCCACATAGCCGAGGCAGCGCACCAGGCAGGGCAGCCCGTCGGGGACCCGCGCGCACGCCTCCACGAGCTGGAGCAGATACGGGCGCAGCGTCCTGTTCTGCAACGGCTCGACGGGTGTGCCCAGTTCCTGGCTCAGCATGGTCACCAGCAGGTCGGCACTGGCCGGGTGCCGCAGGGTGGCCGATGCCTGGAGCACGTCGACGACGCCGGCCACCAATTCGTTGCGAACCCGCGCGGGGTTCCGCCCTTCCACCCCCGTGACCTCCGATCGTCACCTGCCGCCGGTTGTCTCCCACCGGCGGTGCCGACCAGCGTACGGCCACCCGTCCCGCCCCGTCAGGGTGTCGGACCGCGCGGGGGCCGCCCCGCCTCGGCGCTTCGCGTCAGCGCTCTCCCTCTTCTTCCTCCCCCGAGATCAGCACCTTCACGTGTGTGCCGTCCGGGGCGACGAGTTTCGGGTGCAGCGTGAGGCGGATCCGCTGGGTGCGCGAGGACTCCAATTGCCCTTCGGTACCGGCCTCCACCACCCAGAACCGCACCTTGCCGCCCGCCCCGCCCCTGCGGCTCACCACGACGTCCGCCTCGATCTCGACGGTCCCGAGCTCCAACCGCACGGCCCCGGCCGGTCCTTCGGTCAGGGCGGTGTTCAGCTCCTGGCCCAACTCCCTGATCATTTCCGCCAGTTCGATCACATGGCGATCCTATCGGCGCCCTGGTGATATCAACAGCCGAACACCCCGGAGGGTGGCGATGGTGGCATATACCGGCCGAATGATTGACAAGCCATAACTCACCTGTATTTCCCGGCGTTTACCTCCGCGCGGGCGAGTGCCCGCGATCAAGTCTGGAAGGCAGGGAACCTATGAAACGGGTTACCCGAAACGGTGTGATCGCCCTCGCGGCCGCCTCGGGCGCGATCGCTGTGGCGGGGCCGGTGTACGCCGACTCCGCGGCGGACGGCGCCGCGGTCGGCTCACCGGGGCTGATCTCCGGCAACGGGATCCAGCTGCCGGTGCACGTCCCGGTGAACGTGTGCGGGGACACGGTGAACGTGGTAGGGCTCCTCAACCCCGCGATGGGCAACAGCTGCGCCAACACGGGCGGCGGCAGCACCACCAAGGGCGGCGCCGCCAACGGGGGCGGGGCCACGGCCGCCTCGGCGGAGAAGGGGTCGCCGGGCGCCGTGTCCGGCAACGGCATCCAGTTGCCGGTCGACCTGCCGGTGAACATCAGCGGCGACAGCGTCAACGTGGTGGGGCTCCTCAACCCCGTCTTCGGCAACCACGCCGAGAACACGTCGAGCACCCATGCCTCGCGGCCGGTGACGCCCCCGCGGGTCACCCCGCCGGCGCACACCGCGCCCCCGGCCCACCCGCACGTACCGCCCGCGCACCCGGCCCCGGAGCCGTCCGCGGCGGTGCACCAGCCGGCCGGCACCCTCGCCCACACCGGTGCCGACGGCACGCTCACGGCCGCCTTCGCGGGCGCCGCCTCGCTGGTCGGCGGCGCGGCCCTGTACCGGCGCTTCCGTCCGGGCGCGATGAGCTGACCCGGATCGGATGAGATGACCGGAGGGCCCCGCGGAACGTGTCCGCGGGGCCCTCCTCATGAGTGGCCTCCTCGCAGTGGCCCTGCCGCCGATGGCCTTCCCGGCGGCGTCAGGCGGTGGCTGTCAGACGGCGGCCCGGCTGTCCCGGCGCGACACCGCCAGGAACGCCACGAACGCGACGATCGCCACGGTCCACGACAGCGTGACCGGGCCCAGTCCCCAGCCGAGGCCCCCGCGCCCGGTCGGATCGGCCATCCAGTCCGCGAGGGAGGCGCCGAGCGGGCGCGTGATGACGTACGCCGCCCAGAAGGCGGTCACCGCGCCGAGGACGTCGCCGCGGTGGGCGAGGGCCGGGACCGCGATGGCCACCGCGAACAGGACGACCGAGCCCAGGTAGCCGAGGCCGATGCTCGCGCTGAGGTCGCCCGCCGCGGTGCCCAGGGCGAAGGTGGCGAGCACGGCCGCCCAGTAGAACACCTCGCGGCGGCGGGTGCGCACGGTGTGGATCGACAGGGTGCGCTCACTGGCGTACCAGAGCGCGAACACGGCCGCGAGGGCGACGAGAAAGAGCGGGGTGGACAGGGTGTAGGGCACACCGAGGCCCACATGGAGCACGTCCGCGGCCATGGTGCCGAACACGCTGACCATGACGATGGCCGTCCAGTAGATCCACGCCACGTACCGGCGGACGGCGAACTGGAGCGCGAGCGCTGCGGCGAACGCGAGGCCGCCGAGGCCGACCGCGGGGATCGGGCCCAGCACCTTGGCCAGCAGGTCGGAGGCGGTCTCGCCCATGCCGGTGGTGAGGACCTTGACGATCCAGAAGTAGACGGTGACCTCCGGCACCTTGCTCGCGCTCTCCCGCAGGCGCGCGTGAATGCGGCCGTCGGGCCGGTGATCGAGGACGTGCTCTGTGCTCATGCCCCGCACCCTCGCATGCGCGACAGACCCGTCCCCAGCCTCCTTTGCGATTGTTTTTGCGGCTTCTCGTGCGGTTGTTGTCCGCGTCTTACCGAATCCGGGCTCAGTACACGAGGCCCACATGGGCCAGCGCCTGCTTCAGCAGCGCGCCGTGGCCGCCCGGCATCTCGCTCTGGAGCACCTCCGACGCCGCCTCCTGGGGGCTGAACCACACCAGGTCCAGGGCGTCCTGGCGGGGCCGGCAGTCGCCGGTGACCGGGACGACGTAGGCGAGGGACACCGCGTGCTGGCGCGGGTCGTGGTACGGGGTGATGCCCGCCGTCGGGAAGTACTCGGCCACGGTGAAGGGCTGGAGCGAGGCCGGGATCCGGGGCAGCGCCACCGGGCCGAGGTCCTTCTCCAGATGGCGCAGCAGCGCGTCGCGGACCCGCTCGTGGTGCAGCACCCGCCCGGAGACCAGGGTCCGGCTGACCGTGCCGTCCGGGCCGATGCGCAACAGCAGTCCGATGCTGGTGACTTCGCCGCTGTCGTCGACCCGCACGGGCACGGCCTCGACGTACAGGATCGGCATCCGGGCCCTGGCCATCTCCAGCTCGTCCGTGGTCAGCCAGCCGGGCGTGGTCTCGGTCATGTCAGACATTGCTTGATCATACTTTCCGGGTGGGGCGGCCGCGGGGATCGCGGGCCGGTTCGGATACGGGCGGCCCATAGAGCCGGCGGGCGTTGTCGCGGCCCGTCCAGGAGGCGATCCGCAGGGCGTCGGACAGGGACAGCTCATCGGCCTCCACGCGCTCGTGCAGCAGCTCGGCGAGGCCCCGGCGGAAGCACAGGGCGCCCAGGTGGTGGAACTCCGCCACACCGTAGGCGTCGGAGCTGTACAGCAGTTTGCGGAACGGGGTGATCTCCAGGGCCTCCGCCAGCACCGCCCGCGCCCGCGTGGGACCGGTGTGGTGCAGCGCGAGCCCCACGTCCAGGTACACCCGCTCGAACACCGCGGCCAGATAGGCGGCCTGGCGGTGATAGGGCCAGCAGTGCAGCAGCAGCACGGGGATGGTGCCGGCGACGCGGTGCAGCCAGTCGGTGAGCAGCGCGGGATCCGCTCGGTGCAGCCGTACGTCCGCGTCCCCGAAACCGGTGTGCAACTGGAGCGGCAGCCTCAAGTCGACGGCCAGCCACAGCAGTTGCCGTACCAGGACCGGGTCCGCCAGTCGGCCGCCGGCGGCGAGCCAGCGCTGTGCGGCCACGGTCACCTCGGCGTCCGGGGGCCGCCGCGGGTCGAGGGCGAACCCGGTGCGGTAGGCGGCCACCGACTTCACCGCCACCACCCCCGGCCGCCGCACCGTCTCCTCGGCGGCCGCGCGCAGGACGCCCGCGTACTCGTCCGCCTCCACACCGCGCGCGGCCACCTCCTCGGCGATCCGCTCCAGGCGTACGACCTCGCAGGCGGCGGCACCGGACGCCGCGGCCAACTCGGCGGGGGAGGTGAGCGGTTGGGGGGAGTATCCGGCGTCCACGCAGAACACCCCGGCACCGGCCGCCGTCAGGAACCGCCGGTTCACCTCCCGCCACCCCAGCTCCGCGCGCCGGGCCACGTACGCGTCCGGTGGCGCGTGCCGGGGCAGGTCCAGCAGGGGCGCGCAGTGCCGTCGTACGGCGATGCCCACCGGGCTGTCGAAGGGCGAGACGCCGGGCCACGCCTCGCCCTCGGTGAGCAGCGACTCGAACCCCTCGAAGGACAGGTCGGCCACCGTCGCGCCATGGCAGTGGTGGTCCACCAACTCCAGTGCGTCCAGCGCCTCGTGGAGGGGACCGGCGGACGCCATGGTCAGTACGCCCAGCGGTAGGCCGCCGCCACCCGCTCGTCGTCCAGCCCCTCGACGGCGGCCGCCTCCCCGAGCCGTACGGCGCTCACCGCGTCCGCGAGGACCGGGCCGAGCGCGGCCCGCAGCACCTCGTCCGCGCGGAACTCCGCCACCGCCTCCGGCAGCGTGGCCGGCAGCCGTCGTACGCCGAGCTTCGCCGCCTCGTTTGCGCCGAAGCGTGCCGGGTCGCCGGTGATCTCCTCGGGCAGTCGGCGCCCGGCCGCGAGCCCGTCGAGTCCCGCGGCGATCAGGCAGCCGAGCACCAGGTACGGGTTGGCGGCCAGGTCGACGGGTTTCACCTCCAGGTTGGCCTCCTGCCGCTGCCGGCCCGTGCTGCCGGTGACCAGCCGCAGCGCCGCCTCACGGGTCTCGCGGCCCCACGCGGTGAAGACGCCCGCCCACTGGGAGGGCCGCAGCCGCAGATAGCTGGCCGGACTGGGCGCGTTGATCGCGGTCAGCGCGGGCAGCCGGGCCAGGATCCCGGCCGCGAAGGACTCCGCGCCGGGCGTCAGGCCGTACCGGCCGGCGCCGCCCGCGTGCAGGTTGACGCCGTCGCGCCAGCAGGACAGGTGCACATGGCCGCCGTTGCCGACGCTCCCGGCGAGGACCGCGGGGGAGAACGACACCCGCAGCCCGTGCCGCTGGGCCACCGCCCGGATCGTCTGGCGCACCAGCACGCTGCGGTCGGCCGCCGCCACCGGGTCCAGGGCACCCGCCGACAGCTCGAACTGCCCGGCCGCGTACTCGGGATGGACCTGGTCGACGTCCACGTCCTGGGCGTCCAGCGCGGCCAGCAGATCGGCGAGGTAGTCGCCCAGCTCCACCTGGCGGATCGCGCCGTACGCCGGTCCGGACACCGCCGGTACGAACTCCCCGGCGGGCGCCGAGCCGAGCCCGAGCGCCCACTCGATCTCGAACGCCGCCTTGAAGGCCAGCCCGTGCCGCTCGGCCGCCTCGGTGACCATGCGGCGCAGGAAGGTGCGGGCGCAGCCGGGGTGCCGCTCGCCCTCCTGCGTGATCCGGTCCACCGGCGCCCACGCCCAGCCGGGCTGCCCGGCCAGCGCCACCAGCTGGTCCAGATCGGGATAGAGCCTCAAGTCCCCGTCGGGGGAGCCGAGGACGTCCGTGCTGACGATCGAGTCGTCGGCCAGGAAGGTGTCGAACACCGGGGACATCCCGACACCCCACGAGACGGCGGCCTCCAGCCGGGCCGTGGGGACGGTCTTCACACGGGTGACGCCCGCGGTGTCCACATACGCCAGCACGATGCCGCGCACGTCCTGCGCGGCCAGCGTGGCGGTCAGAGCGGCGACCCGGCGCAGATCGGCCGGACGGCCGCCGGGCACGGGGTCGGCGAGAGTGGTCATACGTGTCCTTTGCGGGCGGGGCCCGGTGGGGCGGGTGGTTCAGGTGGGGGGTGGGGCGAGTGGTTCAGGTGGGGGCCGGTGGTTCAGGTGGGGGTGCTGCCTTCGGCGGGGTCAGCGCTTCACCGCGACCGCGCCGAGCTGCGGCACCGGGGCGGCGCCCGGCCCGGCGCGCCACTGGGAGCAGGGCACCAGGCCCGGCTCCACCACCTCCAGGCCGTCGACGCCGTCGAGGAAGGCGGCGATCTCGGCGCGGCTGCGGGCGGTGATCGGCGGGGTGGCGTGGGCGTTCCAGAACTCCATCGCGGCGGCGTTGCCGGCGCCGCCCACCTCGGGGTCGGTGGTGGGGTGGGTCAGCACCAGATGGCTGCCGGCGGGCAGCGCGCCCATCAGCCGCCGCACGATGCCGAGGGCCTCCCCGGTGTCCAGCACGAAGTTGAGGATGCCCAGCATCATCAGGGCGACCGGCCGCTCCAGGTCGAGCGTGTCGGCGGCGCGCCGCAGGATGGCGTCCGGGTCGTGCACATCGGCGTCCACGTAGTCCGTGACGCCCTCGGGGGAACTGGTCAGCAGCGCGCGGGCGTGCACCAGCACGATCGGGTCGTTGTCCACGTACACGACCCGTGACTCGGGGGCGATGCGCTGGGCGATCTCGTGGGTGTTCTCCACGGTCGGCAGGCCGGTGCCCACGTCCAGGAACTGCCGGATACCCTGCCCGGCCGCGAGGTGGCGCACCGCGCGCGCGAGGAATTCCCGGTCCGCGCGGGCCACCTCCCGGATCACCGGGAACATCCCGGCGACCCGCTCGCCGACCCGCTGGTCGACCTCGTAGTTGTCGCGGCCGCCGATCCAGTAGTTCCACACCCGCGCGTTGTGCGCCACGGACGTGTCCAGCCGCGCTCCGGTGGTCACAGCGTCACCGTCGGTCACGTCGTCTGCCCCTCTCCCGTGCGGGTGCCCGCCGACATTGTGCCGCCGGCCGATCGCGCTGTCCCGCGAACCGCGCGCGGTCGGCGGTTCGGGGCGGTTCGGGGACGTTCCGCCCCATGAGGGACACTGGGCGGGTACCCTGACCCCGGCCGGAAGCAGGACATGTCCGCCATACCCACGCCCCTCCTCGACGTACCCGGCCTCCCGGACGGCCCCGCGGACATCCGGCTGATCGTCACCGACATGGACGGCACCCTGCTGGACGACGACAAGCGGATCCCGCCGGGACTGTGGCCGATGCTCGCCGAACTGCGCGGGCGCGGCGTGCTGTTCAGCCCCGCGAGCGGCCGCCAGTACGCCACGCTGGCCCGGCAGTTCGCGGACGTCGCCGAGGGCATGGTCTTCATCGCCGAGAACGGCACCTACGTGGTCCGCGACGGCGCCGAACTCGGCTCCGTCCCGCTGGAACGCTCGGCCGCGACGGGGGTCGCGGAGGCGGTACGACGGCTCGACGCGGCCGGCGGCGACGCGGGCGCCGTGGTCTGCGGCAAGCGCGCGGCCTACGTGGAGCGGAGCGACGAGGCGTTCCTCGCCGAGGTGCGCCGCTACTACGTCGAGCACCGCGTCGTCGACGACGTCACCGCAGTGGACGACGACTTCATCAAGGTCGCCGTCTACGACTTCCACTCCGCCGAACGGTCCGCCGCCCCCGCGCTCGCCCCCTTCGCCGCCACCCACCAGGTCGTGGTATCCGGCGAACACTGGGTCGACGTCATGGCCCCCACCGCCAACAAGGGCACCGCGCTGCGCGCCCTCCAGCGGACCCTGGGCATCACCCCCGCCCAGACCATGGTCTTCGGCGACTACCTCAACGACCTGGAGATGCTGGACGCGGCCGACTGGTCCTTCGCCATGGCCAACGCCCACCCGGCCGTGGTGGCGCGCGCCCGCCATCTGGCCCCGTCCAACAACGAGAACGGAGTGCTGCGGACGATCAGCCGGGTGCTCGGTCTGTAAGTCCCGGACGGGCGGGGTCGGTTCGCCCGGCTTGCGGCCCACCGCGCCGTAGCGGGACCGGACAGCCGTGTGGCACGGTCACGCGGCGCGCTGGAGGCAGTCCTCGGCCACGTCCTTGTCGAGCGCCGCCCGCACCAACGCGGCGGCCAGCACGGCCGGTTCGGTGTCGCCGGCCAGCTTCGTCAGCTTCTCCGGGTCCTTCTGCAGCCCGAGCCGCTCCGCGCCGTCCAGCGCCTTGCCGCCCAGATAGGGGCCGACCTCCGGCCACACGCGCTGCGCCTCGCGCAGGAAGATGTCGGCGCCGGCCGGCCCGATCCCCGGCTCCTCCTGGAGCAGCCGCTTCAACGCACCCGTGTCGCCGTGCGCCTCCTCGCGCAACCGGCGCAGATCACCGCCCCAGCGCTCGGTCAACAGCTCGGCGCCGTCGCCGAGTTGGCTAGCAGTCCGCTCGTCGTAGCGCCGGTAGCCGCCCCGGCCCAGCGCGTCGACCCGCCGCTGCCAGTCCGCGTCGGCCATCCGGCGCGGACTGTCCAGCCGGTCCTCGTGCAGGGCGCGGGCGGCGGCCACCGCCACCGAGGCCCGGATCCGGGCGCTGAGCAGCAACGACAGCACCAGCAGCCGGTACAGCGGCTGCGGCGTGTCCGCCAGCTTGATGCCCGCCTCCTCGGCGTACGTCCGCCCGTGCGCGGACACCAGCTCCCGTACGACGCGTTCGTCCCGGTTCATGGCCGCCACTCCTCGCCGCGGTCGCCGTCAGGGCTTGAGCGGATCGTGGCCCAGCGTCATCAGCCGGTGCCGCCGCCGGGTGTCCTCCGGCGCCACCTCCGGCTCCGGCTCGTTCTCCATGTCCACCAGGTCACCGACGGTGTCCACGACCTTGTACATCACACGGACGTCGTCGTCGGTGAGATCGGTGCGGCGCTTCTGGAGGATGGCGAGAACATGCCGCCCGGTGGCGGTGCCCGCCTCGTCGGGCAGCGGCTCCGTGCTCTCCTCGGCGTCGCGGACCCTGAGCCAGGCCGCCAGCTCCGCCGAGGTCATGTTCACCACGCGGTGGAAGTCCTCCCACAGCGCCTCGGTCTCCAGGGCGTCGGCCATGGGGCTCCCCTTTCCCTCGGAGTTTTCCTCGGAGTTTCCCTCGGATCCCTCTGCTACGGGTGTCAGTGCGGCTGGTTCTCCGCCGCGAACATCCACCGCTCCTTCTCCAGATCGGCGGTGATCGCGATCAGCAGGTCCTGCGTCACCGGGTCGGGCTCGTCCGTGGCCGCGATCCGCTCGCGCAGCCGTCCGATGGCCGCCTCCAGGGCGGAGACCATCAGCTCGACCACGTCGGTGTCCTTCAGCCAGCCGTCCTTGGCGCCGGGCAGCGCGAAGGTCGCGGCGATCGTCTCGGGCCGGCCGTCCGGCGACACGCCCAGCGCGGCGGCACGCTCGGCGACCGTGTCGGAGTGGGCACGGGCCGTCGCCACCACCTCGTCCAGCTGGAGGTGGATCGAACGGAACCGGGGGCCGACGATGTTCCAGTGCGCCTGCTTGCCGATCAGCGACAGGCCCAGCAGGTCCACCAGGGTGTCCTGGAGCGCGGTCGCCGTGACCTTGAGCGCCTTCTCGGGCAGCGTGCTCTTCACCACGGTCATGGTGCGTGCGTCCCCTTCCATGGAGCTTGATCTCGTCCGAAAGGGCGGGTGCCCCGCGTCGGGGGACGCAAACAGCCCTGCTCAGCGGGGCGGCGCCGGGTCGTGACGAGCGTCCGGCCTCAGCGCTCCAGCACCCGGTCCAGGAAGCGCGTCACCTCCGCGAACGCCTCGTCCTTCACCGTCTCGTGGAACACCTCGTGCCGCGCGCCGGGGAAGATCCGCTCGGTGAGCGCGCCGCCGGCGAGCCGTTCGACGCCGGGCCGGCTGCCGGACAGCGGCACCAGCCGGTCGTCGTCGCCGTGCAGCCACAGCACCGGCAGCCCGCCCGCGTCACCGCCCCCGGCCACGGCGTCCAGGGCCCGGACGAAGGCCCGGAGGGTGGGCCGCTTCATCGGCCCGTGCCAGACCAGCGGATCGGCGGCGTACGCGGCGCCCACCGCCGGATCGCGGGACAGCGCGCCCGGACTGATCGGGGTGTCCGGGATCTCCGGCAGCGCCAGCAGCCGCCCCGGCAGCTCCCAGTCGCCGATCACCGGACCGGAAAGGATCAGCGCGGCCGGCTCGGTGCGGTGCAGCTGCGCGTAGCGGGCCGCGATCAGCCCGCCCATCGAATGGCCCACCAGGGCCAGCGGCAGCCCCGGATGCGCCGCGCGGGCGAGCCGCGCCACGCGGTGCACATCGGCGACCACGTCCTCGAAGTCCTCGATCAGCACCCGCTCCCCGGCCGACCGGCCGTGCCCCATATGGTCGGGTGCGTACACGGCGGCGCCGTGCCCGGTGAGGACGGCGGCGAGTCCGTCGTACCGGCCCGCGTGCTCGCCGTAACCGTGCACCAGCAGGGCGAGGAAGCGGGGGGCGGGATGCGGCCAGGCGCGGACGGCGAGTTCACCGCGGGTGCCGTCGACGACGTGCGCGCGAACGTGGGGCATCTCTCCTCCAACTGCCTCGGTACGGTCGGGGAGGATCTTCCCAGCGGGCCGTCCCCAGGTCTATAGTCAAAAACTAGCAGTGCTAATTAAGCGCTGTTCCGGTCCGCTGATCCACACCGTCGTAGGTCAGGAGTCGAAGCCGTGCGTCCCGTCCACTTCGCGGCAGCCCGCCGTACCCCCATCGGCAAGCTGCGCGGCGCCCTCTCGTCCGTCCGGCCCGACGACCTCGCGGCGGCCGTGATCCGCCGGCTGGTCGCCGACGTGCCCACGCTCGACCCCGCCCGGATCGACGACGTCTACTGGGGCGCCGCCAACCAGGCCGGCGAGGACAACCGCAACGTCGCCCGGATGGCCGTCCTGCTCGCGGGCCTGCCCGAGTCCGTGCCCGGCGCCACCGTCAACCGGCTGTGCGCCTCCGGCCTCGAAGCCGTCACCGCGGCCGCCCGCACCATCGCCGCGGGCGAGGCCGACATCGTGATCGCCGGCGGCTCCGAGTCCATGAGCCGCGCCCCCTTCGTGCTGCCCCGCCCCGACGAGGCCCTGCCGCACCGCATGGAGACCGCCGACACCCGGCTCGGCTGGCGCCTGACCAACCCCGCCATGAAGGACCTGCACGGGGTGCTCGCGATGGGCGAGACCGCCGAGGAGGTCGCCACCCGGCACGGCATCTCCCGTGAGCGGCAGGACGCCTTCGCCCTGCGCAGCCACCAACTCGCCGCCGCCGGCCGCAAGAACGGCCTCTTCGCCGACGAGATCCTGCCGGTCGAACGCCCCGACGGCATCGTGGTCGAGCAGGACGAGTGCATCCGCGAGGACACCTCCCTGGAGAAGCTGGCCCGCCTCAAGCCGGTCTACCGCGCGGGCGGCACGGTCACCGCGGGCAACACCTCGCCGATGAACGACGGCGCCGCCGGCCTGCTCCTGGTCAGCGAGGAAGCACTCGGCGAACTGGGCCTGGAATCCCTCGGCCGGTATGTCGCCGGTGCCTCCGCGGGCGTCCACCCCGACGTCATGGGCATCGGGCCGGTGCCCGCCACCCGCAAGGTGCTCGCGCGGGCCGGCTGGCTCGTCGGCGACCTCCAGGAGGCCGAGCTGAACGAGGCGTTCGCCGCCCAGGTCCTCGCCTGCGTCGACCAGCTCGGCATCGACCCCGAGCTGATCAACCCCACCGGCGGCGCCCTCGCCCTCGGCCACCCCCTCGGCTCCTCGGGCGCCCGCATCCTGACCACCCTGCTGCACCGCATGCGCCGCACCGGCGCCGAACGCGGGCTCGCCACCATGTGCGTGGGCGTGGGCCAGGGCAGCGCGGTGCTGGTCGAGAGGGACTGACGCCCTTCCGACGGCCCTGACAACCATCCGACGCGGAAGTCCCTCTTGCCTCGGGGGATTCCCGCCGAGGGACGATCGTACGAGCGGCCCGGCGCGCCGGGCCGCAGCAAGGAAACGGAGCCGCACTCCATGGCAACTCTGTCCGTCGCCGCCATCCTGGCCGAGAACGCCAGGCGCCGCCCGGCCCACACCGCACTCGTGGAAGGGGAGCGGCGGCTGAGCTTCGGCGCGGCATGGCAGGCGGCGCTGGCCCGTGCGGGCGCGCTCACCGACCTCGGCATACGCTCCGGCGACCGGGTCGCCCTCATGGCCCCGAACACCACGGAGTTCCCGCTCGCCTACTACGCCATCGCCGCGGCCGGCGGTGTCGTCGTCCCCGTCCATCTGCTGCTCTCGCCGGGCGAGATCGAGCACGTGCTCAAGGACAGCGGCGCGGCGCTGCTCCTCGTCCACCCGGCGCAGGAAGCGGCCGGCCGGGCCGCCGCCGACGCCCTCGGCGTCCGGGCGGTCACCCTGGGCGCGGAGTTCGACGCCCTCGCCGCCGCGGCCGAGCCGCTGCCGGCGTACGTCACACGGGCCGCCGACGACCCGGCCGTGATCCTCTACACCAGCGGCACCACCGGCATCCCCAAGGGCGCCGTGCTCAGCCACTTCAACCTGGTGATGAACGCGACCGTCAGCGCCTTCGACGCCAACGACGTCCGCCCCGACGACATCGCGCTGGGCGCGCTGCCCCTCTTCCACGCCTTCGGGCAGACCGTCTCGCTCAACGCCACCTGGCGGGCGGGCGCCACGCTCGTACTGCTGCCCCGCTTCGACGCGGCCCGCGCGATCGCGCTGATGGCGAAGGAGAACGTCAACACCTTCCACGGCGTGCCCACCATGTTCGTCGCGCTCGCGGCGGCCGCCGCGGACGCCGAGGCGCTGCCCGAGCTGCGGGTGTGCATCTCCGGCGGCGCCTCGCTGCCCGTCGCCGTCCTGGAACGGTTCGAGGCCGCGTTCGGCGCGCGGATCTACGAGGGGTACGGCCTGTCGGAGACCTCGCCGACCGCCACCGTCAACCAACCGGTCTTCGGCACCAGGGCCGGCACCATCGGCCACCCGCTGTGGGGCGTCGACGCGGAGATCGCGCGCGCCGAGGTGGAGGGCCGGATCGAACTGCTGCCGCCCGGCGAGCTGGGCGAGGTCGTCATCCGCGGCCACAACGTCTTCTCCGGCTACCTCGGCCGCCCGGAGGCCACCGCCGAGGTCCTGATCGACGGCTGGTTCCGCACCGGCGACCTCGGCACCAAGGACGAGCAGGGCTTCCTCACCATCGTCGACCGCAAGAAGGACGTCATCATCCGCGGCGGCTACAACGTCTATCCGCGCGAGGTCGAGGAGGTCCTGGTACGGCACCCCGGCATCGCCCAGGTCGCCGTCATCGGCCTGCCCGACGAGCTGCACGGCGAGGAGATCTGCGCGATCGCCGTCCCGGCACCCGGCGGCGCCCCCGACCCGGCCGCCGTCATCGAGTGGTCCAAGGAGCACCTGGGCCGCCACAAGTACCCGCGGCGCCTGGAGTTCACCGAGGAGCTGCCGCTCGGCCCGAGCATGAAGGTGCTCAAGCGGGAACTGCGGACGCGGTACGCGGGCTGACGGCCCCGGCGCCTTTGTGCGGGGCCGGTGCTCGTGCATAGCATGCGGCCTCCGCATGAACATGTTGACGCACTGGCACCTATCCGGCTGGGAGTTCGCCGCCCTCGCCCTCGCCGCCCTCCTGGTGGGCTTCTCCAAGACCGCGGTGAGCGGCGCCAACACCATCAGCCTCGCCGTGTTCGCGGCGATCCTGCCCGCCCGCGCCTCCACCGGCATCCTGCTGCCCCTCCTGATCGCCGGTGATGTGCTGGCCGTCCTCACCTACCGGCGGCACGCCCACTGGCCCACCCTGTGGCAGCTGTTCCCGGCCGTCGCGGTCGGCGTGGTGATCGGCACGCTGTTCCTGATGTGGGCCGGCGACGGGGTCGTACGGACCTCGATCGGCGCGATCCTGCTGCTGATGACCGGCGTCACCCTGTGGCGCCGGCGCCGCGAGAGCACGGGCGCGGACGACGACGCGCCGGACGCGGTGACGACCCCCGCGGGCCGCCTGAAGGCCCGCTCCTACGGCGTGCTCGGCGGGTTCACCACGATGGTCGCCAACGCGGGCGGGCCCGTGATGTCCATGTGCCTCCTCTCCGCCGGCTTCCGGAAACTGGGCTTCCTCGGCACCTCGGCCTTCTTCTTCCTCATCGTCAACGTCTCCAAGGTCCCCTTCAGCGCCGCCCTCGGCCTGATCGACACCCGCTCCCTGCTCCTCGACTCCGCTCTCGTCCTGTTCGTCGTCCCCGGCGCGCTGCTCGGCCGCTGGGCCGTACACCGGATCAACCAGCGCCTCTTCGAACGGCTGGTGATCGCGGCGACGGTGGTCGGCGGCGTCCAACTCCTCGTCGGCTAGCGCCGCTTGCACCTCCCGCTTCCTCCGGGTACGCCCCGCCCGGTGGCGGGCCCCCGCCGCCTCGTACGCTCGCCTCATGCCCCCGCAGCCCGCCCGGCCCCCGCGGTCCTCGCCGTCGTCGCAGCCTGAGCCGTCCCCGCGCCCGCCGGTGCCCCGGCACGTCCTCGTCCTCGGTGGTACCGCCGAGGCCCGCCGTCTCGCCGCCGCGCTGGTCGCGCACCCCGCGCACCCCGCGCACTCCGCCGGGTTCCGGGTGACCACCTCCCTGGCCGGGCGCACGGCTCGGCCGGAAGCGGTGCCGGGGGAGGTGCGGACCGGGGGCTTCGGAGGAGCCGAGGGACTGGCTCAGTGGCTGCGGGCGCACCAGGTGGACGCGTTGGTCGACGCCACCCATCCGTTCGCCGCCTCGATCACCGCGCACGCGGCCCGCGCGGCGGCGGCCACCGGGGTCCCGGCGGTGGTGCTGCGCCGCCCCGGCTGGCGGCCCGTACCGGGCGACCGCTGGTACGACGTCCCGTCCCTGGAGGCGGCCGCCGAGGCGCTGCCCGGACCGGGCGGCCGGGTGTTCCTCACCACCGGGCGCCTGGGCCTGGCCGCCTTCGCCCACCTGACCGACCGGCACTTCCTGGTGCGCTCGGTGGAACACCCGGACCCGCCGCTGCCGCCGCACACCGAAGTCCTGCTCGCCCGCGGCCCGTTCACCGTCGACGGCGAGCGGGAACTGCTGCGCGCGCACCGCATCGACATGCTGGTCACCAAGGACAGCGGGGGCGAGGCCACGGCGGCGAAACTCACGGCCGCCAGGGAACTCGGGCTGCCCGTGGTGGTCGTACGCCGCCCGGCGCTGCCCGCGGGGGTGACCGCCGTACCCGATGTGACGGCCGTGCTGCGCTGGCTGGACCCGGTTACCGCCGGTCAGGGTTGCGGCGCAGCAGATACGTGTCCATGATCCAGCCCTTGCGCTCCCGCGCCTGGGCCCGCACCCGCTCGATCTCCGGGCCTGCCTCGGCGAGCGGGCCGGAGACGAGGATCTCGTCCGGGGTGCCTATGTAGGCGCCCCAGTAGATGTCGATGTCCTCGTCCGCGTACCGCCGGAAGGCCTGGTGGGCGTCGAGCATCACGACCACGTCGTCCACCCCCTCCGGGAAGCCCTCGGCGAGCCGCCGCCCGGTGGTGATCTGCACCGGCCGGGCGACCCGGTTCAGACCGGTGCGATGGCGGGCGACCAGCGCGGAGACACTGCTGACACCGGGCACCACGTCGTACGCGAACGCGACCGCGCCCCGCGCCAGCACCTCCTCCAAAATCCCGAGCGTGCTGTCGTACAGCGCGGGATCGCCCCACACCAGGAACGCGCCGGTCTCCTCGGGGCCCAACTCCTCGGCGATCAGCCGCTCGTAGATACCGGCGCGGGCGCTGCGCCAGTCCCCGACGGCCGGTGAGTACGCCGACCCGCCCGCCGTGCGGTCCCGCTCCGGATCGCGGGCCTCGACCAACCGGTACGACCCCTCGGGCAGATGCGCGTCGAGTATGTCCCGGCGCAACCGGGTGAGATCGCTTTTCTCCTCGCCCTTGTCGAGCAGGAAGAACACATCCGTGCCGCGCAGCGCCCTTACCGCCTGGAGGGTCAGCTGCTCGGGGTCGCCCGCGCCGATACCGATGACATGAATCTCTCGCACGCCACCGAGTCTGCCGTACGCCACTGACAACGCGTCCACCGCCTCCGCACGGCGGATCACCGCACGGACCCGACGGCCGTACCCACGGCCACTATGGGGGCGCCGCGCGGTGGTCGGGGCCTGAGCCGGGGTGTGGTGGTGCGCGGTGGTCGGGGCCCGAGCCGGGGCGTGGTGGCGCGCGGCCGTCAGGGTCCGAGCCGGGGCGCCTCAACGACGGCGTCCACGGGGCCGTCCTCCGCCTCCACCCGCCCGGCCAGCTCCCGCGCCCAGCGGACGACCCCGGCGAGGTCCATCCCGTACGGCCGGTCCTTGCCCCGGCCCCGCTCCCACTCCTCGACCGCGCCGGCCCCGCGCCGCAGCAGCCGCGCCCCGCCGACCGCGTTTCCGCGGGCCGCGTGCGTGAGCCCCACCGCGAGCTGGGCCAGCCCCCGCCACAGCGGACGCTCGTCCGCGGGCCCCGACTTCCAGGCGTCCTCGAACACCTCGTGCGCGTGGAACGGCCTGCCCGCGTCGAGCAGCGCCTGCGCCTCGGCGACCGTCTCCCGCGGCGCCCGGACGACGCCCTCCGGCTGCCGCGGCACCCCCTGCGCGCCGTACGCCAACGGCCGCCCGAGCCCGTCCCGCGGCCGCGCACTGCGGGCCCGCCCCTCCGCGTCCCGGTCCCGTTCCCCGGCTCCACCCGCATGCGTCATACCGCCGATTCTCCCCCCGCCCCGGCCCTCTTTCCGCGCACCCCCGCACGTGCGGTAAAGTTCTGTTCGCGTGATCACGCGGTCCACCGCGAGTCAGCGCATCGGGACGTGGCGCAGCTTGGTAGCGCACTTGACTGGGGGTCAAGGGGTCGCAGGTTCAAATCCTGTCGTCCCGACAGTGAAGTACAAGGTCAGAGGGGTCCTTCGGGGCCCCTCTCGATCGTTTCCAGAGATGCCGTCTCACCATTCCGTACAAATGCTGTTGATCAAGGGCAGCCGAGCAGTTCGAGCAGCAGGCGGGGGAACGGCGCTCTGGTGGACCCTGACGACCTGCTGGCGGCGACCCGGCTGCTCGCGGGCGAGGGCGTCAAGGTCTTCCTCTGCCGCCGGGTCACCGAAGAGGGGTCGTGCGCGTGCGAGGACCCGTACTCGTCCAGGTCGCCGGGGAAGCACCCCCGGAAGTGGAAGGCGAGGGGCGGCGCACTGATGGGCCACGGCAGCGCCGAAGCCGGGTGAGGCCACGTGGGAGGCGCTGAGCGCCGATCGGGACATGCCCAGGACGCTCATGTACCGGACGGGGGCGGGGCCTTCGGATGGTCTTCCGGCTCCCCGAGGGGGAGACCGGCGGGAAGGCGGACGACTGATCGGACAAAGTTCCACTTTTCTCGGCTCCTTCGCTGAGGGCGCTTTGCTGGCTTCACCGACCGGAAACGAGTGGCGTACCCCTAGGCGAGCAACAAGTGCCCATAGTCGGCCAGCACTTCGCGTGCCTCGGGTACGTCCTCATAGCCCTTCAGCCGGTGGAGGACGGTCCGGGCCCGCTCCGCCGTACGCTCCGAGGAGAGATCCCCGGACGTGTCGATGACGCGGCGGGCCTCTTTGGCGGCCTGCTCGGGTTCGTTCGCGTCAGCCAGGGCCACGGCCAGCCACGACCGGTACAGCGCGACCTCCCGGTCGTGCGTGGCGTCGTAGCGTCCCAGCACGTCCTGGAGCAGCGGCACGGCGCGCAGCGGGCGGCGCAGCTCGGTGAACACCCGGGCGTCCATAACCTCCAGCTCCTCGCGGTTTACCCAGTAGGCCCAGGTCGGTGTGGGAGGGCCGTCCGTGGCGTCCAAGGAAGCAGACCGACATGCCGCAACCTACAACCCAGGCCCGCCGGACCGGGCACCCCAGGTACAGCGAGACCTTGCCGAGGCAGCCCGAGAGCGCAGCCACCGCGCGGCGCCTGCTTCGTACCGCCTGTGCCGTCTGGGGGCTGGACGCATTGGCCGAGGACGGGGCGCTGATCGTCTCCGAACTGGTGGCCAACGCCGTGCAGCACGCCCGGCGGGAGTCCATCCGGGGCGTCATCGACCGCCCCGGCGCCGCGCGGGTACGTGTCGGCGTCGCGGATCTCTCTCGGGCACGGCCATTGGAGCGCGAAGCGGACGACAACGAAGAGGGCGGGCGCGGTCTGCGTCTCGTGGCGGCGCTGGCCGCCGACGGGGGCACGGACGAGCGGCGCCGGGGCAAGATCGTGTGGGCGGAGCTGGAGGGGCGCGGGTGACCACGGGAGAGGCCCTCGGCCGCAGCGCGGCCCGCGCCCGTCTATCGCAGTTGATCGAGCTGTTCGGTACGGACGGATGCCTGCGGATCAGTACGGCCCCCGCTGAAACCAGGCCGCCCGCCGTCGGCGGAGAGGCCGAGGACGACGAGCAGAACTGACCGCCCCAAGGCGCGGCGATGCCCCGACCGGTGAACTCCACCGAGCCGGGGCTTCGTAGGATGGGCGACAGTCACTCGTCATCGAGTTGCTGAAGAACCTGCGCGAAGTCACCGGCGTCGAGCAGGCCGACGAGCACCTGTGTCATGTTGTCGATGCCGGGATCCCGGACAATCAGTCCGTCAGAGCACCAGAAGTAGCGGCCACCCAACTCTTCGCCTGTCCGTTGCCACCTCTTCATGAGACGCTCGACTTCGGCGAGAGTGCACATGGTCGCGCTCCAGCGGGAGCCGTCCGCGGCCAGCCGTACCTCCACGTCGACGTTGCAGACGGCAGCGAGATTTTCGCCGGCGTCGGGCAAGAAGGACGCCTCGAACCGAGATGTGCGGACGCGGTACCAGGGTTCATCCCAACCCTGCTCAGTGCCCTCGTCTCCTGCATTGGCCATCCGGCGAGTATCTCGATCTGTCTCGGCGTGCTCAACTAGGTTCTCTGGCAAGCTTCAGCCTCGCGACCGTGAACTTTGTCCCGACGATCTCTGGGACCGGATAGCCCCGCTATTGCCGGTGCGCCCACGGCGGCACCGCCATCCTGGTCGGCTCCCGGTGCCGGACCGGATTTAACTGGCAGGCAGCGTCTACGTCCTACGCAAGGGTCTGCCCTGGCGCGAGGTACCAAGCGAAGAGGTGGGCTGCTCCGGGGTGACCGCCTGGCGCCGTTTGCGGGGTCGGCGTCAAACCGGTGATCGTCCCGCCGCGGTGTCGCACACGGCTCTGGTCTCGGCAAGGTGTGCCGGGTGGTCGAGCGTACCTTCGCCTGGTTGTACCAGTTCAAGCGCCTGCGCATCCGCTACGAGCGCCAAGCCAACCTCCATCAGGGGCTGCTCGAACTTGCCTGCAGCATCATCTGTTTCCGACGCCTCCAAAGGTCATTCTGTCGTCCCGACTTGAGGGAGTCGCAGGTCAGAGGGGCCCTTCGGACCCTCCCGCTCGTTTCCGGAGGCATCGTCCCGCCGGGGTGACGGCCAGTCTCCCGGCCGGCGTGGCCACTGGGAAGCTGCCGGGACGTTTCCGCCGATCCCGCTTGAAAGAGCCGCAGTTCAGGGCCGGGTTCGATCTATTCGAATCCGGCCCTCGGCCGTTTCCGGGGAGCGGTCGGGTGTGCGGGGCGGGAGTCCGGCGCGTACCGCTCCCCGACAGCCGATGATCAGCCGTTGATCACCCGTGCCGGTGCCGCACGGGGCCGGGCTCGCTCTCGGGAAGGGCCGACTGTGGGGCTGGTTTCCGGTCCCAGGGTCACCGTGTCGTTGATCGGTCGGTGATCGGCCGTCAGAGCCGGCCCAGACAGGACGTTGATCGCCACCTGATTGATTTTTGGCCAGTGCTCGCGTGTGTGCCCGCCCGGCCCCGCAGGCCCCGAGATCAGCGACAGATTGGACCCCTGAGATGTCCGCCTCCGGGCATGACCTGATACCGATCTCCGCGCCGCAGGCCGGCGTCTGGTTCGCGCAGAAGCTCGACCCCACCGGCGTCGGCTACCACATCGCGGAGTACCTGGAGCTGCGCGGCGCCGTGGACCAGGGCCTGTTCGAGCAGGCGTTGCGGCGGGTGGCGGCGGAGACCGAGTCGCTGAACGCACGCTTTCGCACCCGCGGCGACCACGTGTTCCAGACCGTCGGCGCGCCCGTCGACTGGGAACTCGGCCGTGCCGACCTCAGCGACCGGCCCGACCCCGCGGCGGCGGCCGAGGCGTGGATGCGGACCGAGCTGGCGAAGCCGTTCGACCTGTCCGAGGGCCCGCTTTTCCGGTTCGCTCTGCTGCGCACCGGGCCCGAGCGGTACCTCTGGTTCCACTGCTACCACCACATCGTGCTGGACGGCCGCAGCGGCGCGATGATCGCCCAGCGGGTGGCCGAGGTGTACACCGCCCTGGTCGACGGCGCCGAGCCCGCCGCGTCCGGCCACGGCTCGCTGCGCGAACTGGTCGCCGAGGACGCCGGCTACCGGTCCGGCGAGGAGTACCGCCGCGACCGCGCGTACTGGCTCGACCGCACCGCCGACCTGCCCGAGCCGGCCGCGCCCCTGCCCCCAGCCGTCCGCCCGACCGGCGAGATCCACCGCCTCGGCCGCGAACTGACCGAGGACGGCACCCGCGATCTGCGGGCCCTCGCCCGCCGGGCCGGCACCGTCTGGTCCGCCGTGGTGCTCGCCGCCACCGCCGGGTATCTGCACCGGCTGACCGGCGCCGAGGACGTGGTGCTCGGTCTGCCCGTCACCGGCTGCCGCACCGCACTCTCCCGCGCGACCCCCGCGATGACCTCGAACATCGTGCCGCTGCGGATCGCCGTCGACTCCACGACCAGCGTGGCGGAGCTGATCCGCCGTACCGCACGGGCCACCAAAGAGGCTCTGCGGCACCAGCGTTACCGCCTGGAGGATCTGCGCCGCGACCTCGGGCTGACCGGCGAAAACCAGCAGATCTTCGCCGCCACCGTCAACATCATGGCCTTCGACTACGGCCTGAGCTTCGCGGGCATCCCGGCGAGCGCCCACAACCTGACCCTCGGACCGGTCGACAACCTGTCCATCAACCTCTACGAGCGGGGCGACGGCCGCCCGATCGGCCTGAGCTTCGAGGCCGACGCCGCGCACGGCGGCGCCACCGAGCTGGACGAGCAGCAGCGCCGCTACGCCGGCTTCCTGGAGCGGTTCGCCGCCGCGGAACCCACCGCCGGCATCGGCTCGATCGAACTGCTCTCGCCCGAAGACCGGGACTTCCTGCTCGCGCTCGGCGACGGCGGCAGCGCGCCCTTCCCCGCCGACCGCTGCCTGCACGAGCTGTTCGAGCAGCAGGCGCGCCGCCGCCCGGACGCCGTCGCCGTGCACTGCGGCGACCGGACGCTGACCTACCGGCAACTGGACGAGCTGGCCGACCGGTTGGCCGCCCGGCTGCGCGGGTCGACCGGGCCTGACCAGCCGGTCGGGATCTTCCTGGAGCGCTCGACGGAGCTGATCGCCGCGGTGCTCGCGGTGCTCAAGGCGGGCGGCTGCTACGTCCCGCTCGACCCCCAACTTCCCCCTCAGCGGCTTGAGTTCATCGTCCGCGATGCCGGCGTGCGGGTGGCCATTGCCCGACCCGCACTCGCCGACCGCCTCACCGGCCTCGACGTCACCGTGGTCGGTGTGGACGATGCCCCCTCGGCCAGCGTGGACGAGCCCCACCCGGCCGGCGCGGGGGAGCCGGACGCCGAAACCGCGGGGGAGCCGGTCGCCGGAACCGCGGCTCCGGCCGCCGTCACGCCGCTGAACGCCGCCTACCTGATCTACACCTCGGGCTCCACCGGCCGGCCCAAGGGCGTGGTGATCGACCACCGCTCCGCCGTCGAGTTCACCACCCAGAACATCGCCGTCTACGGTCTGGACGAGCACACCCGTCTGCTCGGCTTCGCCTCGCTCAGCTTCGACGTCTCCGTGCTGGACATCTTCGGCGCGCTGCTCTCCGGCGCGACCCTGGTGCTCGCGACCGACGAGGAACGGGTCGACATCACCCGGCTCCAGGCACTGCTGGCCGACCGCGAGGTGACCTGCGCCGACCTGCCGGTGGCGCTGCTGCCGCTGCTCGACCCGGCCGCGCTGCCCGCGCTGACCTTCGTCTCCACCGGCGGCGAGGCCCCCTCCGCCGAGCAGCTGAACCGCTGGAGCGCACCGGGCCGCCAGGTCTGGAACATGTACGGCCCGACCGAGACCACGGTCACCGTGACCACGCACCGCTGGCAGGGCGGCGGCGCGGGCCAGGCGCCGCCGATCGGCCGGCCCATGCCCAATCACCGGGTGTACGTCGTCGATTCCGAGCTGCGGCTGCTGCCGCCCGGCGCGACCGGAGAGCTGTGTGTGGCCGGCGTCGGTCTGGCCCGCGGCTACCTCGGCGCGAGCGCGGGGACCGCCGACCGCTTCCGCCCCGACCCGTGGGGCCCGCCCGGCTCCCGGCTCTACCGCACCGGCGACCTGGTCCGCTGGACCCCCGAGGGTGAACTGGAGTACCTGGGCCGGGTCGACCAGCAGGTCAAGATCAACGGCTACCGGATCGAACTCGGCGAGATCGAGGCCGAGTTGGCCAAGCAGCCGGGCATCCGGCAGGCCGCCGTGATCGTCCGCGAGGACACGGGCAGGCGCGCCCTGGTCGCCTACCTGGTGGCCGAGGACGGCGCGGCGCCCGAGCCGGAGGAACTGCGCGACCGGCTCGCCGCCACGCTGCCCGGCTACATGGTGCCTCAGACCTTCGTGCCGTTGGACCGGCTGCCGCTGAACAGCAGCGGCAAGCTCGACCGGGGGGCGCTGCCCGCCCCCGAGCGCGGCACCCGCGAGGGCGGCCGGCCGCCGCGCACCGACGCCGAGCGCGTCCTGGAGCGGCTGTTCGCCGAGGTGCTGGGCCTCGACGCGGTCGGCACCGAGGAGACGTTCTTCGCCCTGGGCGGCGACAGCATCAGCGCCATCACCCTGGTCAGCCGGGCCCGCGCGGCCGGGTTCGGCATCGCGCTGCGGGACGTCTTCCAGCACAAGACCGTCGCCGCGCTCGCCGCCGTACTGGAGCGCGCCGACCCCACCGGTGAGCGGCGCCCGGCCGAGCCGGTGGCGGAGCCGGGCGACGGACCGGTCCCGCTGACACCGGCCATGCGCCTGCTGGCCGAGAACGGCGGCCCGATCGGCCGGTTCAGCCAGTCGATGCTGCTCCGCGCTCCCGCGGACACCGGTCTCGACCGGATCGTCGCGGCCGTGCGGACACTGCTGGACCACCACGACATGCTGCGGCTGCGCACGGGCGGCGGCGACGGCTGGACGCTGGAGATCCCGCCCGCCGGGAGCGTGGACGCGGACCGCCTGGTCAGCCGGGCGGATGTCGCCGGACTCGACGAGCGGGCCCGCGCCGAGACGGTCGAGCGGCACACCACCGCCGCCCTGGACCGGCTCGACCCGGCCACCGGCACCATGCTCCAGGCCGTCTGGTTCGACGCCGGCCCGAACGCCCCCGGACAACTGCTGCTCGCCCTGCACCACTTGGTGGTCGACGGGGTGTCCTGGCGGATCCTGCTGCCCGACTTCGCCGCGGCCCACCAGGCCGCCCGCGCATCCGCCGCGCCGGAGCTGCCCGCCCGGACCACGCCCTTCAGGAGCTGGGCGCGGCGACTGACCGAGCGGGCGCGGCGGCCCGAGCTGCTGGCCGAACTGCCCGGCTGGCAGGAGATCGCCGCCGGCCCCGGCCGGGTGCTCGGCGAGCTCCGCCCCGACCCGCGCCGCGACACCGTCGCCACCGCCCGGCAGCTGACCGTCACGCTCCCGGACGAGCGGGCCCGCCCGCTGCTGACCACCGTCCCCGCCGCCTTCCGTACCGGGGTCCCCGAGATCCTGCTCGCCGCGCTCGCCCTGGCCGCCTTCCGCTGGCGGGCCCGCCGTGGCATCGCCGACCCCGGTGAACTCCAGGTCGAGCTGGAGGGCCACGGCCGCACCGACCTCGGCGACGGCAGCGATCTGTCCCGTACGGTGGGCTGGTTCACCAGCCAGTACCCCGTCCGGCTGGCACACGCCGGCATCGACCCGGCGGCGGCCTGGCAGGGCGGCGAGGCGCTGGACCGGCTCGTCGCGCGGGTGAAGCAGGGCCTGGCCGACCTGCCGGGCGGCGACGGCCTCGGCTACGGCCTGCTGCGCCACCTGAACCCGCAGACCGGGCCGCGGCTGGCCGGTCACCCCCGGCCGCAGATCCTCTTCAACTACCTCGGCCGCTTCCCGGCGCGGCAGCGGGGCGACTGGTCGCCCGCCGACGGCGAGCAACTGCGGGCCCATGCCGATCCGGCGATGCCGCTCGACCACGTCCTGGAGATCAACGCCCTGGCCACCGACCACTCCGGCCGCTCGGAGCTGACCGTGGTCTTCAGCGGCCCTGGGGCGCTGCTCACCGCAGCGGACACCGCCGAGCTGGCCGAGGACTGGACGCAGGCGCTCGACCTGCTGTGCGAGCGGGCCGCACGGGACACCCCGCGCGCCCACGCACCGGTCGACTTCCCGCTGGTCCGGCTGGGCCCCGACGAGATCGACGCGCTCGCCGCCGGCCACCCCGGTCTGGTCGACGTGCTGCCGCTCTCCCCCCTCCAGGAGGGCCTGCTCTTCCACTCCCGCTACGACGAACAGGCACTCGACACGTACACCGGGCAGGTCATCCTCGATCTGGCGGGCCCGCTCGACCCGGTCGCGCTGCGCGCGGCCTGCGCCTCGCTGCTGCGCCGGCACGCCGTGCTGCGCACCGCCTTCACCGAGCGCGGGGTGCCCGAGCCGGTCCAGGTGGTGCTCCGGGAGGTGCCGCTGCCGTTCGACGAGGTGGACCTGACCGCCCTCACCGGCCCGGCCCAGCAGCGGGAGCTGGAGCGATGGCTGGCCGCGGACCGGCTGCGCCGCTTCGACCTGGAACGTCCGCCGCTGGTGCGCTTCACCCTGCTGCGGCTGGCCGCCGAGCGGCACCGGCTGGTGCTGACCAACCACCACGTCCTGTGGGACGGCTGGGCCTCCGCCGTACTGCTGGAGGAGCTGTTCGAGAGCTACCGGCAGGCGGGCCGGGAGCCGGCCGACCCGGTCGTGCAGTACGCCGACTACCTCAGCTGGCTGGCCCGGCAGGACCGGGCGGGCGCGCTGGCCGCCTGGCGGCAGGCGCTGAGCGGCCTCGACGAGCCGACCGTGCTGGCCGCGCCCGCTGCCGGCGAGGACGCCAACCGGGTGCGCGCACTGCCCGAACGGGTCACCGTCGAGCTGTCCGCCGAGCTGACCGGACGGCTGGCCGAACGCGCCCGCGGTCGTGGCCTGACCCTCAGCAGCGTGGTGCAGACCGCGTGGGCGATCCTGCTCGGCCGGCTCACCGGCCGCACCGACGTGGTGTTCGGCGGGACCGTCTCCGGCCGCACACCCGACATCGCGGGGGTCGAGCGGATGGTCGGCCTGCTGATCAACACCCTGCCGGTCCGGTTCCGGATCGACTCCGCCGAGCCGCTGCTGGACGCGGTGGCCCGGCTCCAGGCCGAACAGTCCCGGCTGCTCGACCACCAGCACCTCGGCATCGCCGACATCCAGCGGGAGGCGGGCCTCGGCACGCTGTTCGACACCGCCGTCGTCTTCGAGAACTACCCGCTGGACCTGGCCGCCCTCGGCCGGCGCACCGGCGGCCCGCGACTGGTCGGCGCCGCGGGCACCGACGCCACCCACTACACCGTCAACCTGCTCGCCGTACCGGGCGAACGGCTGCGGCTGATGATCGACCACCGGCCCGAGGCGGTCTCCCCGCAGGCGGCGGCGGAGCTGGGACGGTCGCTCGAACTGCTGCTCACCCTGGCCTGCGAGCAGCCCGACCTCCCGGTGGGGCGGATCGACGTACTCTCCGAGCCGGAGCGCGAGCGGGTGCTGCGGCAGTGGAACGACACCGCGCACACCGTGCCGGGCGGCACCCTGCCCGAACTCTTCCGGCGGCAGGCGCGGGCGACCCCGGACCGGACCGCCGTGGTGTTCCGCGACGAGGCCCTCACCTACGCCGAACTCGACGCCCGCGCCAACCGGTTGGCCGAGCTGCTCGGCCGGTACGGCGCCGGACCGGAGAGCAGGGTCGCGCTCGTGCTGACGCGGTCCACCGAGATGGTCGTCGCGATCCTGGCGACCCTGAAGGCCGGCGCCGCCTACCTGCCGATCGACCCCGGACTGCCGGCCGACCGCATCGGCTACCTGCTCCACGACGCCGGGCCCGCGCTGGTGGTGACCACCCGTGGCGCGGCCGGCGCGCTGCCCGCCGACGCCGGTGTGCCGCGGATCGTCCTGGACGAACCCGGCACCCTGGCCGAGCTGGAGCGGTGCGGCACCGCCGAGCCGGCCGGCACCGGGCTGCTGCCCGGCCACCCCGCGTACATCATCTACACCTCCGGCTCCACCGGCCGGCCCAAGGGCGTCACGGTCGCGCACGACGCGATCGTCAACCGGCTGGCCTGGATGCAGGCCGAGTACGGCCTGGCCGCCGACGACCGGGTGCTGCAGAAGACCCCGTTCGGATTCGACGTCTCCGTCTGGGAGTTCCTCTGGCCGCTGCTGGCGGGCGCCGCGCTGGTGGTGGCCGAGCCGGGCGGACACCTGGACCCGGTCTATCTGGCCGGCGTGATCCGGCGCGAGGCCGTCACCACGGTGCACTTCGTGCCCTCGATGCTCCAGTCCTTCGTGGACGAGCCGGCCGCCGCGGACTGCACCACGCTGCGCCGGGTGATCTGCAGCGGCGAGGCCCTGCCGGTGGAACTGCAGGAGCGGTTCTTCCGGGTCCTGGATGTCCCGCTGCACAATCTCTACGGGCCGACCGAGGCCGCCATCGACGTCACCTACTGGCCCTGCCGGCCCTGCAGCGCACGGGTGCCGATCGGCCGGCCGATCTGGAACACCCGCCTGTACGTGCTGGACCCGGACCACAACCCGGTCCCGGTCGGCGCGGTGGGCGAGCTCTACCTGGCCGGCGCCGGTCTGGCGCGCGGCTACCTCGGCCGCCCGGCGCTGACCGCCGAGCGCTTCCTGCCCGATCCGTTCGGACCGGCCGGCAGCCGGATGTACCGCACCGGGGACCTGGTCCGCTGGTGCCCGGACGGTGCCGTGGAGTACCTGGGCCGGGCCGACGACCAGGTGAAGATCCGCGGCTTCCGCATCGAACTCGGCGAGATCGAGACCCAGTTGGCCTCCCTGCCACAGGTGCGCCAAGCGGCCGTGGCGGTCCGCGGCGAGGTGCTGGCCGGCTACCTGGTCCCGGCCGGGGGCGCGGCGCCGGACCCGGCCGAGCTGCGCGCGGCACTGGCCAGGACACTGCCCGAGTACATGGTGCCCGCCACGCTGACCGTGCTCGACGAACTGCCGCTCACCCCGAACGGCAAGCTGGACCGCCGCGCCCTGCCCGAACCCGAGCAGAGCGCGCACCGGAGCGAGTACGCCGCGCCGCGGACCGAGACCGAGGAACTGGTCGCCGAAGTCTGGTCCGAGGTGCTGGACGCCCGACCCATCGGCCGCAACGCGCACTTCTTCGAGTCCGGCGGCCACTCGCTCAAGGCGACCAGGGTGGTGGCCCGGCTGCGCAACGCGCTCGGCGTCGAGCTGCCGCTGCACACCCTGTTCGACCACCCCACCGTCGAGGCGTTCGCGGCCGCCGTCGAGGACGTGCTCCTGCAGGAACTGATCGCGGACCAGGACGAGCCGCGTCCCCACGTACACCAGGGAGAGATGGCGTGACCATTCAGGACAGCGATCGGCCCACGGGGACCGAGCCGCGACAGGACCGGCTGGCCGCCGCCAGGGAACTGCTCAGGCGGCGGGTGCGCGAGGCGCGGGGCGGCGCCGCCGCGGCCGGGCCCGCGACCGGAGGTGTCGTACGGCGCCCCGACGGCGAGGCGGTGGCCTCCTTCGCCCAGGAACGGATGTGGCTGGTGGACCGGATGCTCACCGGAGCGCCCGGCTACGCGGTCCCCGGACTGCTCCGGTTGCGCGGTCCGCTCGACCCGGAACTGCTGCGCCGCTGCCTGACCGGGCTGGTACGGCGGCACGAGGTGCTGCGCACCGTGTTCCGGGAACGGGACGGCCGTCCGCAGCCGGTCCTCCTCCCGGCAACGGAGGTCGAGCTGCCGGTGACCGACCTCACCGGCGAGCCCGCGGACGGCCGCGAGCGGCGGGCCCTGGAGCTGGCCCGCGCCCACGCGCTGCTCCCCTTCGACCTGGGCGCCGGCCCGCTGCTGCGCGCCCTGCTGGTCCGGCTGGACCAGGACGACCACGTGCTGCTGCTGGTGCTGCACCACATCGCCACCGACGGCTGGTCGATGTCCCTCCTGTGGGACGAACTCGGCCGCCGCTACCGGGCGCTGGCCGAGGGCCGCGACGACGAGCAGCCGCCGCTCCCGATCCGCTACCAGGACTACGCCGGCTGGCAGCGCGAACGCTTCGGGAACGGCGCCCTGGAGGGCCAACTGAGCTACTGGCGCGAGCGGTTGGCCGGTCTCGACCAGCTCGAACTGCCCACCGACCGGCCGCGCCCGCCCCGGCGCACCGGCCGCGGCGGCACCCTGGACTTCACGCTGCCCGCCCCGCTGGTCGCCGGGCTGCGCCGGCTGTCCGAGCGGACCGGCGCCACCATGTTCATGACGCTGCTGGCCGGATTCCAGGCGGTGCTGGCCCGCTACAGCGGCCAGCACGACATCGCGGTCGGCACCCCGATCGCCGGCCGGGACCGGGTCGAGCTGGAGCGGCTGGTCGGCTTCTTCGCCAACACCCTGGTGCTGCGCACCGACCTGGCCGGCGACCCCGGTTTCGCCGAGCTGCTCGGGCGGGTCCGCGAGACCACCGTCGGCGCCTACCAGCACCAGGAGGTCCCGTTCGAGAAGCTGGTCGAGGAGCTCGCGCCTGACCGGACGCTCAACCGCAACCCGCTGGTCCAGGTGGTCTTCGCCGCCGCCGAGGACGAGGCGGCGGCGCTCCGCCTGCCCGGCGTCTCGGTCGAGCCGTGCCGGACCGACTTCGAGGTCGCGCTGTTCGACCTGGCGGTGTTCGTCACCGATCACGGGGACACGGTCTCCGGCAGCCTCACCTTCGACGCCGACCTGTTCGACGCCGGCACCGCCCGCCGGCTGCTGAGCCACTACCGGCGACTGCTCACCGGCGCCGTCGCCGATCCCGAACGGCCCCTCGCCGAGCTGGAGTTGCTGGAGCCGGGGGAGCGGGAGCAGTTGCTCACCGGCTGGAACGCCACCGAGCGCGCGCACGCGAGCGGCAGCCTGCCCGAGCTGTTCGCGGCCCAGGTGCGGCGCACCCCGGACGCGATCGCCGTCAGCTGCGGCGACCAGAAGCTGACGTACCGTCAACTCGACGACTCCACCGCCCGGCTGGCCGGCCGGCTGGCCGCCGCCGGGGTCGGCCGGGAGACCGCCGTCGGCCTGCTGCTGGAGCGCTCCACCGACCTGGTGGTGGCGATCCTCGCGGTGCTGCGGGCGGGCGGCGTGTACGTGCCGCTCAACGAACGCTTCCCGACCACCCGGCTGACCGGGCAGCTGGCGGCGACCGGTGCGGCCGTGCTGCTCACCGACCCCGCCTGCGCCGGGCACGAACTGGTCACGACGACCTCGCTGCCGGTGCTGGACGTGACCGAGCCGGGCCCGGCCGAAGCGGCGGCGCCCGCCGTCCGGGTCCTGCCCGACCAGCTCGCCTACGTGATGTTCACCTCCGGATCGACCGGGGTGCCCAAGGGCATAGCGGTGACCCAGGCCAACGTCGCCGCCCTGGCCCTGGACCACCGCTGGGCCGACGGGCACCACCGGGTGCTGCTGCACTCGCCGCACTCCTTCGACGCCTCGACCTACGAACTCTGGGCCCCGCTGCTCAGTGGCGGCGAGGTCGTGATCGCCCCCGCCGGGCCGCTGACCCCGGCCGGGCTCGGCCGGCTGGTCGCCGGACACCGGATCAGCGCGCTCTGGCTCACCGCCGCCCTGTTCAACCTGGTGGTCGACGAGTGCGCCGAAGCGCTCAGCGGGGTCCGGCACGTGTGGACCGGCGGCGAGGCCGCCTCCCCGGAGTCCTTCCGCCGGGCCCTCAAGGCTTGCCCCGGAATCGTGGTCACCAACGGGTACGGGCCCACCGAGACCACCACCTTCGCGGCCTGCCACCCGGTGCGCGAGCCCGCCGGGGCCGGCGGCCGGATACCGATCGGCGCCCCGCTCGACAACACCCGCCTGTACGTGCTCGATCCGGGCCTGCGGCCGGTACCGGTCGGCGTGGTCGGCGAGCTGTACATCGCCGGCAGCGGGCTGGCGCGCGGCTACCTCGACCGGCCCGCCCTGACCGCCGAGCGTTTCCTGGCCGACCCGTTCGGACCGGCCGGCAGCCGGATGTACCGCACGGGCGACCTGGTCCGCCGCCGGGCCGACGGCGCCATCGAGTACCTGGGCCGGGCGGACGACCAGGTGAAGGTGCGCGGCTTCCGGATCGAGCTCGGCGAGATCGAGGGAGCGCTGCTGCGCTGCGCGGGGGTCGGCCGGGCCGCCGTACTGGTCCGCGACGAGACGCTGGTCGGCTACGCGGTGCCCGCGCCGGGCGCGGAGCTGGACGGCGCAAAGCTGCGCGGCGCGCTGGCCGGATCGCTGCCGGACTACATGGTGCCGGCCGCGGTGCTGGTGCTGGAGGACCTGCCGCTGACCCCGAACGGCAAGCTGGACCGCCGTGCCCTGCCCGAGCCCGAGCAGAGCGCGCGCCGGAGCGAGTACGCCGCGCCGCGGACCGAGACCGAGGAACTGGTCGCCGAGGTCTGGTCCGAGGTGCTGGGCGTCCAGCCCATCGGCCGTCACGCGCACTTCTTCGAGTCCGGCGGCCACTCGCTCAAGGCGACCCGAGCGGTGTCCCGGCTCGGCGCCCGGCTCGGCCGCGACATCCCGCTGAGCACCCTCTTCGAACACCCCGTCCTGGCGGACTTCGCCGCCGCCCTGGCCGGGACCGGACCCGCCGGCGCGGCCGTCCTCCCAGCCGTCCCGCGCCGCCCGAGCGGCACCGCGGCACCGCTCTCCTCCGCCCAGCGGCGGCTGTGGTTCCTGGACCAACTCCAGCCGGGCCGGGCCGACTACAACATCCCGGTGGCCGTCCGGCTGACCGGCGAACTCGACCGCGACGCGCTCACCGGGGCACTCACCGACCTGGTCGGCAGGCACCAGGTGCTGCGCTCCCGGTTCGCCGCCGAGGGCGACACCCCCGTCCAACTGGTCGAGCCCGTCGACTGCTTCCGGGTCGCCGTCACCGACCTCGCCGCGCTCCCCGCCGAGCAGGCCGAACGGCAGGCGCTGGAGCTGGCCCGGACCGAGGCCGGCACGCCCTTCGACCTCACCGCCGCCCCGCTGCTGCGGGCCCGCCTGATCAGGACCGCCGCCACCGAGCACCTGCTGGTCCTCGTCTTCCAGCACACCGCGGCCGACGGCTGGTCGATGCCGGTGTTCTGGCGCGAGCTGTCGGCCGGCTACGCCGCCCGCCGTGCCGGTACCACCGCGGAGCTGCCCGAACTGCCGGTCCAGTACGCCGACTTCGCCGACTGGCAGGAACGCAGGGTGGCCGGCGGCGACCTTGACGCTCAACTGGCTTACTGGCGCGAGCAGTTGGCCGAGGTGCCGGCGCTGGAGCTGCCCACCGACCGGCCCCGGCCCGCCGAGCGGAGCGGCACCGGCGACCACGTCGCCTTCGAGCTGCCCGCCGAGCTGGCACGGCGGCTCACCGCGCTCGGACGCCGGGAGAGCGCCACCCTGTTCATGGTGCTGCTCGCGGGCTTCCAGGCCCTCCTGGCCCGCTGGACCGGGCAGCGCGACATCGCGGTGGGCACCGCCATCGCCGGCCGCAACCGGGCCGAACTGGAGCCGCTGATCGGCTTCTTCGTCAACACCCTGGTGCTGCGCACCGACCTGTCGGGCGACCCGGCCTTCACCGAACTGCTGCGCCGTACCGCCGAGACCGCCACCGCCGCCTACGACCACCAGGACCTGCCCTTCGACCGGCTGATCGAGGAGCTGCGTCCCGAGCGCGACCTCGGCCGCAACCCGGTCTTCGACATCCTCTTCCAGCTGCACCCCGACCAGCCCGACGCCCTCCCGCTGGACGGCATCGAGGTGACGGCCGTCGAAATGGGCAACGGCACCGCCAAGTTCGACCTCAGCCTCGCCCTCACCGAGCGCCCCGACGGGCTCACCGGCACCATCGAGTACGCCACCGACCTCTTCGACCGGGCCACCGTGGAACGGCTGGCCGGTCATTACGTCCGCCTGCTGGCCGGCGTCGCGGACCGGCCGGCTGCCCACCTTTCGGACATCGAGGTGCTGGACGCGGACGAGCGGCACCGGCTGCTGGAGGAGTGGTCCGGCGGCCCGGCGGTCAGGCCGGCCGAGCCCTGCCTGCACCAACTGTTCGAGTGGCAGGCCCGGTTGAGGCCCCAAGCGATCGCGCTGAGCTGCGGCGCGCAGCAGCTCGGTTACGGCGAGACGGACGCCCGTGCCAACCGGCTGGCCCGCGCCCTGCGCGAGCGCGGCGTGCGACCGGGCACCGCCGTGGCGGTGCTGGCCGATCCCTCGGTGGACCGGGTGATCGCGCTGCTCGCCGTGCTCAAGGCCGGCGGCCACTACGTCCCGGTCGATCCGGAGTACCCGGCCGAGCGCGTCGAGCTGATCCTCTCCGACAGCCGGGCGGCGCTGCTGCTGGTCGACGACGCCCGCGCCGTCCCCGCCGGGATCGACGTGCCCGTCTTCGACCTGGCCCGCGAGCGGGCGGCGGTCGCCGCCCACCCGGCCGACCCGCTGCCGCCCCTCGCCACCGCCGACGACCTGGCGTACGCGATCTACACCTCAGGCTCCACCGGCCGGCCCAAGGGCGTCGCCGTCCGCCACGGCGGCATCACCGCCTACCTCGGCTACCTCACCTCCACCTTCGGCCTCGGCGCCGACGACGTGGTGCTCGCCAGGACCGCGCTGACCTTCGACCCCTCGGTCCGCGACCTGTTCGCACCGCTGAGCGTCGGAGGCCGGGTGGTCGTCGTGCGCCGCGACGACGCCAGGGACCCCGACGCGCTGCTCGCCATCCTGGAGCGGGAGCGGATCACCGCGATCCTCTCGCTGGTGCCGTCCATGCTCCGGGCGATGGCCGCCGCCGCGACCACCCCGCCCGACGCGCCGCTGCGCCTGCTGATGACCACGGGCGAGGCGCTGACCCCCGGACACGTCCAGGAGGCCCGGCGGCTCGGCCCGGCGGTGCAGGTGATCAACCAGTACGGCCCCACCGAGTGCACCAACACCTCCACGTACCACCGGGTGACCGAGGCCGACGTCGCGGCCGGCCGGATCCCGATCGGCCGCCCGATTCCGGGCGCGCGCGCCTACGTCCTGGGCGAACAGCTGGAGTTGCTGCCGATCGGCACCGTCGGCGAACTCTGCGTCGGCGGCGAGGGCCTGGCCCGCGGCTATCTGCACGACCCGGCCCGCACCGGCGAGAGCTACCGCCCCGACCCCTACGGGCCGCCCGGCGCCCGTCTTTACCGCACCGGTGACCTGGCCCGCTGGCGGCCCGACGGGGTGCTGGAGTTCCACGGCCGGCGCGACAACCAGGTCAAGATCCGCGGCCACCGCATCGAACTGGGCGAGGTGGAGGCGGCGATGGGCCGCCACCCGGAGGTCGACCAGGCGGTGGCGATGGCCTTCGGCGAGGGCGCGGAGAAGGAACTCGTCGGGTACGTGGTCCGGCGCACCCCGGCCGGCTCCGGCGCCGACCTGCGGACCTTCCTGCGCGCCAGGCTGCCCGAGTACATGGTCCCCGGCGTGCTGGTCGAACTGGACGCGCTGCCGCTGAACGCCAACGGCAAGGTCAACCGCGCCGCCCTCCCGGCCCCGGCCGCCGGCCGCCGCTCCACCCGCGACTACGTGGCCCCGGCCACCGCCACCGAACGGACGGTGGCCGAGGTCTGGCAGCATGTGCTCGGCTGCCAACAGGTCGGCGGCCAGGACGACTTCTTCGAACTTGGCGGCCACTCGCTGCGCGCCACCCAGGTCACCGCCCGGCTGCGGACCGCCCTCGCCCGCGACATCCCGCTGCACCTGATCTTCCGGCACCAGCGGCTGGCCGACTACGCGCGCGCCCTGGACGACATCGCCGGCGGCGACGGCGACCTGTCGGCCCGCGCTGCCGAGGGACCGGCGCCGCTCTCGTTCGGCCAGCAGCGGCTGTGGCTGCTCGACCGCATCCAGCCGGGCCGGGCCGACTACAACATCCCGGCCGCCGTCCGGCTCACCGGCACACTGGACCGCGAGCGGCTGCTCGGCGCGCTGCGCGCGGTGGTCGAACGGCACGAGGTGCTGCGCACCAGGATCGCCACCGGACCCGACGGCGCCCACCAAGTGGTCGATCCCGTCTCGGTGTTCGAGCCGGTGAGCACGGACCTGTCCGCCCTGCCGGGCGAGCGGGCCCGCGCCGAGGCGCTGTGCCTCGCCCGCGCGGACGCCGAGCTGCCCTTCGACCTGGAGAGCGCACCACTGCTGCGGGCCCGCCTGATCACCGTCGACGAGCAGGAACACCTGCTGGTGGTCGTCGTCCATCACGCCGTCTTCGACGGTTGGTCCTCCCGCCTGTTCTGGGAGGAGCTGTTCCTCGGCTACCGCGGCGACACCGCGGCGCTGCCCCGGCTCACCCGCACCTACCGTGATTACGCCCGGTGGCAGCGCGACCGGCTCACCGGGCCGGTGCTGGACGGCCAACTCACCTACTGGCGGCGGAAACTGGAAGGAGCGGCGCCGCTGGAACTGCCCGGCGACCGGCCGCGGCCGGCCGAGTGGTCGGGCCGGGGCGACGAGATCGCCTTCACCCTGCCGGGCGAGCTGGTGGAGCGCGTGCGCGAGCTGGGAAGGACGCACAACGCCACCCTGTTCATGGTGCTCCTGGCCGCCTTCCAGGCCCTGCTGGGCCGCTGGTCCGGCAGCCGGGACATCACGGTCGGCGCCCCGATCGCGGGCCGCAACCGGACCGAACTGGAGCCGCTGATCGGCTTCTTCGTCAACAACCTGGTGCTGCGCACCGACCTCTCCGGCGATCCCGGCTTCACCGAGCTGCTGGCCCGCGTCCGGGAGACCGCGCTGGGCGCCTACGCCCACCAGGACGTGCCGTTCGAGCGGCTGGTGGAGGAGCTGCGGCCGGAGCGCGACCTCAGCCGCAACCCGCTGTTCCAGGCGATGCTGGTCCTCAACGAACAGGGCACCCGGCCGTTCGAGGTACCGGGCCTCGCCGTCACGCCCGTCGAACTGGCCAGTGGCGGCGCCAAGTTCGACCTCACGCTGTACCTCGGGGAGCAGGACGGCCCCGGCGGCGGCCTGGACGGCCGGCTCGTCTACGCGACCGACCTGTTCGACCGGGCGACCGGCGAGCGGCTGCTCGCCGCGCTCACCCGGCTGCTGCTCTCGGTGGCCGCCGACCCGGCCCGCCCGGTGAGCGAGCTCGAACTGCTCGACGACAGGGCGCGGGACCGGCTGATCCGCGAGTGGAACGACACGGCCACCGAACGCCGGCCGGCGGACACGCTGCACCGGCTGATCGCCGAGCAGGCCGCCCGGACCCCGGCGGCGACCGCCCTGGCGGACGCGTCCGGCCCGCTCTCGTACGCCGAACTCGACGCCCGCGCCGAACGCCTGGCCGATCTGCTGGTCGCCCTCGGGACCGGCCCGGACCACCCGGTCGCGGTCTGCGTCGACCGCACCGCCGACCTGCCGGTGGCGCTGCTGGGCACCCTGAAGTCCGGCGGACACTACGTGCCGATCGACCCCGACTACCCGCCGGACCGGATCGACTACATGATCACCGACAGCGGCGCCCGAACGCTGCTGACCACCCGGAACGACGTCGCCGTCCCGGCCGGTGTCCAGGTCATCCGGGTCGACCGCGAACTGCCCGGCGGCGTACCGGCCCGCGAGGCCGGCCCACGGCGGCAGGCCGCGCCGGACAACCTGGCGTACGTCATCTACACCTCCGGCTCCACCGGCCGCCCCAAGGGCGTCATGGTGCCGCACCGGGGGGTGGTCAACTTCGCCCGCGACATGACCGACCGGCTCGCCCTCACGGCGGACGACGTGATCGGCGCGGTGACCACGGTCTCCTTCGACATCGCCGTCCTGGAGCTGCTGGTCCCGCTCACCTGCGGCGCCACCGTGCACCTGGTCGGCCGGGAGGACGCCAGGGACGGCAGCCGGCTCGGCAAGCTGCTCGACGCGATCGGCGCCACCGTCCTCCAGGCCACCCCCGCGACCTGGCACCTGCTGATGCAGACCGGCTGGCACAGCCCCCGGCTGCGCGCGCTGACCGGCGGCGAGGCGCTGCCGCCGGCGCTGGCCGAGCGGATGCGCGGCGAACTGGCCGAGGTCTGGAACGTCTACGGCCCGACCGAGACCACCATCTGGTCCACCGCCCACCGGCTGGAACCCGGCGGCTCCGGCTCCGTCCCGATCGGCCGGCCGATCGCCAACACCCGCGTGTACGTCCTCGACGAGCACCTCGAACCGGTGCCCGTCGGCGTGGTCGGTGAACTGTTCATCGGCGGCGAGGGCGTCACCCGCGGCTACGCGAGCCGGCCCGATCTGACCGCCGAACGCTTCCTGGCCGACCCGTTCGGCAGTGGCGGCCGGCTGTACCGCACCGGCGACCTCGCCCGCTGGCGGCCGGACGGCACCCTGGAGTACCGCGGCCGCGGCGACGGCCAGGTCAAGGTGCGCGGCCACCGCATCGAACTCGGCGAGATCGAGACCGTACTGGCCCGGCACCCCGACGTCACCGAGGCGGCGGTCACGGTGCACGGGAGCGGCGTGGACGCGATCCTGGTCGGTTACCTGGTCCGGGCGGGCGCCGACGGCACGCACCCGCCGGTGGACGAGTTCCTGCGGGCCGCCCTGCCCGAGTTCATGGTCCCCGGCGTGCTGCTCGAACTGGACGCCCTGCCGCTCACCCCGAACGGCAAGGTGGACCGCAAGGCGCTGCCCGCGCCGGAACTGCGCCGCGACCAACAGCCGCTGCTCGCTCCCCGCGACCGCACCGAGCTGGCCATGGTGCGGATCTGGGAACGCGTCCTCGGAGTGGCCCCGATCGGGGTCCGCGACGAGTTCTTCCTGCTGGGCGGGCACTCGCTGAAGGCCTTCGAACTGATCGAGGCGGTACGCACCGAACTGGGGGTCACCGTCCCGCTCAACCTGGTGTTCCGCAAGCCCACCGTGGAACAGTTCTGCGAGGCGCTGCCCGACACCGCGGAGACCGCCGACCGGCTGCTGGTCCGGCTGGCCGACGGCGAGCCGGAGCGGACCCCGCTGTTCCTGGTGCACCCGCGCGGCGGCGACGCCGTCTGCTACCTGGAACTCGCCCGCGCCCTGGGCGGCGACCGACCGGTGTACGGCCTGGAATGCGTCGGCTACAACACCGAGCAGACACCGCTGGAACGGGTCGAGGAGATGGCCGAGCGCTATCTGAGCGAGATCCGGCAGACGGCCCCGCACGGCCCGTACCTGCTGGCCGGCTGGTCCTTCGGCGGCCTGGTCGCCTACGAGATCGCCACCCGGCTGGAGGCGGCCGGGGAGACGGTCGGCTACCTCGGCGTCATCGACAGCCGGGCCCCCGAGCAGACCGCCGGCGCCGGCGTCCGGGCGGAGCAACCGGCGGACGAGCGGCCGGAGTTCGTCCGGCTCGGCCTCGCCGCAGGACTGGACCCGGACGACCTGGCCGGGCTCGACGAGGAGGCCGTGATCACCGCCCTGGTGCGCAAGGGCCACCACGACGGACGGCTCGCCCGCCGGGCCGAGACGGCGGCGATGCGCCGGCTGGTCGCCGTCGCCGCCGCCAACGGGCGGGCGGCCGCTCGCTACCGCGTCGAACCGGGCGCGCTGCGGGCGGACATCCACCTGTACCGGGCCACCGAACAGCACCCGGTACTGGGCGGCCCGCGGGTGCTGGCCGAGGACTGGCGGCACTGCACCAGCGGCACCGTGCACACCGCCGACATCCCCGGCAGCAACCACCACGACGTGGTGGACGCCCCGCACGCCGCGGTCCTGGCCGGGCTGTTCGCGAAGGCGCTGCCCGGCGGCGCCCGCCCCTGAGACCGGGCGCCGGCCACCGGCCGGCGCCCGAACCGTACCGACCCCTGTCCAGAAAGGCAGTCAGATGACCGATTCCGCCGAGTACCAGGTCCTGGTCAACGACGAGGAGCAGTACTCCCTCTGGGCGGCCAACCGCCCGATCCCGGCCGGCTGGCACCAGGTGGGCGTGCGCGGCAGCAAGGAACAGTGCCTGAACCACATCGAGCAGGTGTGGACCGACATGCGCCCGCTCAGCCTGCGCCGCGCGATGGCCGCGACCGCCTGACCCCGACCGGACGGGCCCGCCGCCCCCGGCAGGGCGGCGGGCCCGGCGTCGAACTCCCCGCTCCCACCGACCCGCTGCACCGCAGTGGAGGTACCGTGACCAACCGTCTGCCCTTCCTCACCCTGGTCGGCGTCTGCGCGATCTCCTCGCTCGGACTCGCGGTGACCGTCCTGGCCCTGCCCTGGTTCGTGCTGCAGAGCTCGGGCAGCGGCGCCGACACCGCCGCGGTGGCCGTCGCCGAGACGATCGGCCTGCTGCTGTCGGCGGTCTTCGGCGGCCCGCTGGTCGACCGGCTGCCGGTCCGCGCCGCGAGCGTCGGCGCGGACGCCTGCACCGCGGTGGCGATCGGTCTGATCCCGCTGGCCCACCTCACGGTCGGCCTCACCCTCCCGCTGCTGCTGCTCCTCGCCCTGCTGGCCGGGCTGACCCGCGGCCCGGCGGACACCGCGAAGCAACTGCTGCTCGCCGACGCGCTGCGCCGGTCCGGCACACCGGTGGAACGCGGCACCGGCGCGATCGAGGCCGCCCGCCGCCTGGGCACCATGGCCGGAGCCCCGCTCGCCGGCCTGCTGATCGCGGCCACCGGCCCGGTCACCGTCCTCACCGCCGACGCCTCCGCGCTGCTGCTCTCCGCCGTACTGGTCGCCCTGCTGGTCCCGGCGCCGGGCAAGCCGGCCGGGTCCGGGGCGGGCGCGGCCGGGCCGGAGAGCTACCTCGCGAGTCTGGCGGCCGGCTTCCGCGCGCTGCGCCGGGACCGCCTGGTGTGCGCCATGGTGGGGATGCTGCTGCTCACCAACGCGATGGATGGCGGCCTCAACAGCGTGCTCTATCCCGCGTACGGCCAGCGGGTGCTGCACAGCAGTGCCCTGCTCGGCACCCTGCTGACCACCGCGGGCGCCGGCGCCCTGGCCGGCTCCGCCCTCTACGGGCGGATCGGTCACCGGCTGCCGCGCCGCGCGGCCTTCATCCTCGCCTTCGCCCTGGTCGGCCCGCCCAGGTTCCTGCTGCTGGCGTGGGCCCCGCCCGCGGCCGTCCTGCTCCCGGCGCTCGCGGTCTGCGGACTGGGCTCCGGGGTGCTGATGCCGCTGATGACCACCGTCGCCTACCGGCGGGTGCCCGAGGGGCTGCGCGGGCGGGTCTTCGGCCTGGTGGTGGCCGGCGCGCTGGCGGCGCTCCCGGTCGGGACCCTGACCGCGGGTCTGCTGCTCGACCGGATCGGGCTGACCGCGGTGCTCGCGGCCTTCGGCTGCTGCTACCTGGTCGTCACCCTCTTCCCGCTGGTCTTCCCCGTCTGGCGAGAGCTGGACGCCGACGGCGGGGCGCCCGGCGCCGCCGTCCCGGCCGGCTCCGAGGCCTCCGTACCGGCCCGCGACTGACCCGCGCGAGGCCGGTGCACCCCTGTCCTTCGAGCACAGGGGGAGCTAGGTACGGCGGTCGCCAGCCATTAGGGTTCGCCGTGAACGGGTTCGGTGAAATATGCATCTTCTTTGCTGGGCAGTGGGATCGAATGTGAAGACGGTGTCCGCCGGCGTGTGACCCGCGCCGGCACACCCTGTCCTACGAGCAGACAAGCCGGACACGGACAGCGCGACAGGAAAAGAGTCATGCATATGGCGGATCTCCGCTTCTCGGTGCTTGGACCCCTGCAAGTGCGCCGGGGTGACACCGCGTTGGCGGTCGGGTATCCGCAGCAGCAAGCCATGCTGGCCGCACTGCTGCTCAGAGCGGGGCGCAGCGCGGGCGGCGCCGAGCTGACCGAGGCACTGTGGGGCGCGGAGCCGCCGGTCCGGGCGATGTCCACCGTGCGCACCTACGCCTGGCGGTGGCGGAAGGTCCTGGGCGCCGACGGCACGGCGCCCGAGGTGCTGGTCTCCTGCGGGGACGGGTACCGGCTCGCGGTGCCGGACGACTCGATCGACGCGCTGTGCGCCGGGGAACTCGCCGCGCGGGCGGAGCGGGCAGGCGCCGAGGGGCGGCCCGCACACGCGCGCCGGCTGCTCTGCGAGGCGCTCGCCCTGTGGCAGGGCGAGCCGCTGGCGGGCATCCCCGGCCCGTTCGCCGAGCGCCAGCGCCGACGCCTCGGCGAACTGCGGATCGCCCTGCTCGAACAGCGCCTGACCTACGAACTGGACCTCGGCCACTCCGCTCAGTGCGTGCTGGAGCTGACCGAGCTGACCGCCGAACACCCCCTGCGGGAGCGGCCGTACGGGCTTCTGATGCGCGCGCTCTACCAGGCGGGCCGGGTGGCGGACGCCCTCGACGTCTTCCGCCGCGCCCGCCAGGTACTCGTCGACGAACTGGGCGTCGAACCGGGCGCCGACCTGACCGAACTGCACCGGCGCATCCTGCGGCGGGACCCGGCGCTGCTGCCGTCACCCGCCCGCAACGCCTGGTGGGACCCCGCCCGCGCGAACGACGAGGCAGCGGACGGCGCTCCGGCTCCCGCACCGGACCCGCAGGGCCCGCGGCCCGCCACCGCGGCCGAGCAGCCGGCCGCGCCGCGCTCCCTGCCCCGCCCCGCCCAACTGCCTCCCGGCGAACCCGACTTCATCGGGCGCGAGGAACTGGTGTCGGTGCTCAGCGAGGCCCTGTGCGAGCCGGGCCGCCGCACCCCCGCGATGGTGGTGCTGGCCGGCATGGGCGGTGTCGGCAAGACGGCGCTGGCACTGCATGTGGCCCACCGGGTGCGAAACGCCTTCCCGGACGGGCAGTTGCACGCCGACCTGCACGGCGGCGACGACGTGCCGAGCGCGCCCGATGTCGTGCTGGCCACCTTTCTCGCCGCGCTGGGGGTCACCGCCGAGTCCCTGCCGGAGGATCTGGAGGCCCGCGCGGCCCTGTTCCGGTCGATGGTCGACGAACGCCGGCTGCTCATCGTGCTGGACAACGTCCGCGACGCCCGGCAGCTGCGCCCGCTGCTGCCGGGTGCGGCCGGCTGCGGTGTGCTGGTGACCGGCCGCACCCGGATGGCGGGGCTGCCGGTGAGCGTCCAGGCCGACGTCGACGTCTTCGACAGCGAGGAGGCGGTGCGTCTGCTGGGCCGGGCCATCGGCGACGAGCGGGTGCGGGCGGAGCGGGCGGCGGCCCTCGGCCTGGTCGAGGCGTGCGGCTTCCTGCCGCTGGCGGTACGGATCGTGGCCGCGCGGCTGGCCGCCCGGCCCCAGTGGTCGATAGCGAGCCTGAACGAGCGGCTGGCCGTGGAGTGGCGCCGCATAGACGAACTGCGCATCGGCGAGCTGACGGTGGAAGCCGTCTTCGAACTCGGCTACCGGCAGCTGACGGAGCGGCAGGCGATGGCGTTCCGGCTGCTCGCCGCCGTGGACTGCGCGGACCTGGGGGTGGCCGCCGCCGCGTCGGTCCTGGCCGTGGACGAGGCCACCGCCGAGGATCTCCTCGAATCCCTGGTGGACACGCGCATGCTCGCGTCGACGGTGCCCGGCCGGTACCAGTACCACGATCTGCTGCGCTCCTTCGCCCGGCGCAAGTCGGCGCACGAGCAGCCCGAGGAGGCGGCGGTCGCCGGTGACCGGCTGCTCGCCTTCCTGCTGGCGACGGCCTGCCAGGCCTTCCAGCAGGCCGTGCCGGGCGACCCCATCGCGGACGCCTTCGGCTCCCCGGCGGCGACCGTTCCCCCCTTCGGCGGTCCCGCCCTGGCGCAGGCGTGGGTCCGGGCCGAGGCGGAGGGCGCGCGGGTGCTCGCCGCCCAGGTGGCGGCGGAGACGGTGGCACGGAGCACCGCGGCGCCGGGCAGCCCGAGAGGCACCGCGGCACCGGGCACGCCGGAAGACGCCGCGGCACCGGGCACGCCGGGAAGCGTCGAACGGCTGCGGCACGCCATCGATCTGCTCATCGCGCTCAGCCCGTTCGACGCCGACGCCCGGTACGCCGAACTCGCCTCGACGGCCGATGCGTTGATCCACGCCTCGGTGACCAGCGCGGACCGCAGGGCGGAGGGCCGGGCGCGCTTCCTGCGCTGCACCATCGCGCTTGCCGCGACCCGGCTCGGCGACGCCGAGACGCAGGCACGGGCGGCCGTGGCGGCCTGCCGTGAGGTCGGCGACGCGGTGATCCTGCGCCAGGTGCTCAACGACCTGGGGCTCATCGTGCAGTACCTCTCGCGCTACGACGAGGCGGTCCGCCACTTCGAGGAGGCCATCGCGCTCGCCCGCCGCCTCGGCCACCGGGCCGGGGAGGTCGCCACCACGGTCAACGCCGCGTTGGCCAGGGTGCGCGGCGGAGACGCCGCGGAGGCGGCGCGGATGTGCCGTCAGGTGCTGGACGGCACCGCGTGCGAGCAGGACGAGGCGGGCCGGGCGTACGCCATGTACGTTCTGGGCCTCGCCCTGCACGCGCTCGGCGACTACCCGGCCGCGGTGACCCGGCTGGAACAGTGCCTGACCGTGGCCGGGAACGCCGGTCTGCGCTACCGGGCGGCGCACGCCCGCTACCGCCTCGCCGACAGCCTGCGCGCCGCCGGCTCTCCGGCGCGAGCCCTCCCGCACGCCGAGCGGGCGCTGGCGGAGTGCGAGGAGATCGACGCCGAACGGGACCAGGGCAACGCCCTCATGGTCCTGGGCCGGATCCTCACGGACCTGGGCCGCGCACCGGAGGCGCGCGACCGCTGGCAGCAGGCCCACGCGCTGTTCACCCGGCTCGGCCTGCCGGACGCGGCCGAGGCGGCCGCGCTGCTGGAGGGACGGCCCCGAACGGAGGACAAGCAGTCCGCCTGAGCCGCCCCCCGAGCCTCCCGGCGTCCGGGTGGCCGCCGGACCGCCCGGTTACTGCACGGGCGGGGGGACGTCGGAACCGGTGCTGTTCCACGCCACGTCGAGCTGCTTGCCGTGCTGCCCCGCGGTCGAGGCCGCCGTGGCCGCGCTGCCGAGCAGCACGCCGAGCAGGGCGGCACCGGCCACCACGGTCCGTACCCAGGAGCGTGCACGCGTGTCGTGGCTGTTCATGAAGTCCCCTTGTGTGAAGTGCTGTTGGTCGTCGCCGATCCTGGCAGGCGGCGATCAGCGGGCGATCAACGTCTGATCCACGTCGCCCGACTGCCGGCTGCCGCTACGGCACGGGAGATTTGTAGCCCCCGCCGATTCTGTCCGCGTTCCTTCCGCGGACCCGCCTTCGGCCATGGGCGGAAACCGGATGGGGGCCGATCCGGTACGCGCCGAACCTAGCCTGACGCCCGTCAGGTGCGGTTACGACCGAGGTGAGGCGTCGGATGTCAGGCATCGCAGGATGGGTCGATCGCGCACGGGATCTGGCGGCGGAACACGCCGCGGTCGCCCGGATGTCGTCCGACCTCGCCGTACGGGGCCGCCGGTCCGCCGACAGCTGGGCCGGGCCCCACGCGGCCCTGATCCAGCGCACCGACCAGGCATGGACCGGTTCCGCGCGGCCGGCGGCGGCGCGGGAGAACGGCCGGACGGTCGCGGTCGCGGTCTGCGACGGCTACCTCAAGAACGCCGCCGAGCTGTGGGCGGCCGTCGGCGGCACCGGGACGGACGCCGGGTCGCCGCCGTCGCCCTCCGAGGTGATCGTGCGCGGGTACCTGCGGTGGGGCGCCTCGGTGGTCGGCCGGCTGGACGGGGCGTACGCCTTCGCGATCTGGGACGAGATGCGCGGCGAACTGCTGCTCGGGCGCGACCGGATGGGCGTCAAGCCGCTGAGCTGGTTCCCGACCGCCGACGGCGCCCTTTTCGCCTCCGACCTGGCCGTCCTCGCCCGGCATCCGCTGGTCTCCCCGGCCCTCGACCCCGACGGCGTGTGCGCCGTCGTCACCCAGCTGCGCCGCACCGGGCACAGCGCGCTGCGCGGCGTACACGAGGTGCCGCCCGCCGCCCTGGTGCGGATCACCGCGGACGGCACCCTGACGCACCGCTACTGGACGCTGGAGGCCCGCGAACACGGCCTGGACCCGCGGGCGACGATCGCCCGCGCCGACGAACTGCTGCGGGACTCCGTCGCCAGGGACATCGCCGGCCACGAGCCCGCCGTCCTGCTGTCCGGCGGCCTCGACTCCAGCCTGCTGACCGGTCTTGCGACCGGCAGCACCAAGCGCAGGCCCGTGACCTTCACCGTGTCGTTCGCCCAGCGCACCGCGAAGGTGCCGGACCTGCCCTTCATCCAGGACGTCGTCCGCTTCTGGGACTGCGAACACCACGACGCCCTCGTCGAGGTGGCGGACGTCTGCGATCCGGTGACCCTGGCGGAGGTCCTCGCGGCCAAGGACTACCCCTCGCCCTTCGGCGACAAGAACGTCACGCCCTATCTCCTCAGCCGGCACGCGGCCGGGCGGGTGCCGGTGGCGCTGTGCGGGGAGGCCGCCGACACCATGTTCGGCGGTCTGTACGGCGACCTGGACTCGCTCCAGGAACTGCGCACCTTCCCCTGGCTGGACCAGTCCCGCCGCTTCGGCGTCCCGTACGGCATCGGCACCGGCCTGTTCAGCGGCGAACTGCTGCGCTCCGTCGACGTGGACGGCTATCTGGACCGGGTGTTCGAGGCCGCGCTGGCCGAGGTGCCGACCCTGCCGACGGACTCACCGGCCCGCCGGGCCGTCCGGCAGCTGGACCACCTGACCACCGGGCGCCTGCTGGAGCAGACCATGCTGCACGCCGAGCGGCTCGGCACCGCGGCGGGGCTCCACCTGCGCTTCCCTTTCGCCGATCACTCCCTCTACTCCTTCATGTACAACGTCCCCCCGGAGTGGAAGTTCGCCGGGGGCCGGACCAAGAGCCAACTGCGGGAGATCGCCAAAGACCTGGTACCGCCCTCGGTGCTGAACCGGATCAAGTCGACCTACCCGGCCGCCTACGACGACCGGTACAAGTCCTTCCTCCTGGGCCGGCTGCGGGACCTGCTCGACGACTCCTCGGCGCCGGTCCGCCCGCTGCTCGACGTGGACCGCGCCACCGCGATCACCGACGACCCGCGCCTCATCGACCGCGGCGGATGGTTCGGCCGGGCCGACGTCGAGATGATCCTCCAAGTCGATGCCTGGATGCGCCGACTGCGCGTCCGCCTGAGCCTGTGACCCCCATCCCGCGGCCGGGTGACGAGAGGTGAGACCTGCCATGCCGACCACCCCCCTGTCCGACTACCCCCTCCACCGGATCTTCGCCCGGCAGGCGGAACGCGTGCCCGACCGGATCGCGGTCACCGACGCCGAACGGCGGCTGACCTACGCGGAGGTCGCCGACCGGGTCCGGGCGCTCAGCGCCGTCCTGCGCGAGCGCTGCCCCGGCCCCGGCCGGCGCATCGGACTCCACCTCGGCCGCACCGCCGACCTCGTGGTCGCGGTCCTCGCGGTCTGCGCGGCCGGACACGCCTACGTGCCGCTCGACCCCGCGTACCCGGCCGAGCGGCGCGCGTACATGATCGAGGACAGCGGCCTCACCGTCGTCCTCGCCGACCAGGACCTGCCCGGCTCCCTCGGCGCCGGCCTGGACGTGATCCGCGTCGACCGGCTGGACCCCGCCCGGCCGCAGGCCGACCCGCCGCTCCCGCCGCTCCCGCCGCTCCCGGCGGGACAGGACGGCGGCGACGCCGTGGCGTACGTCATCTACACCTCCGGCTCCACCGGGCGTCCCAAGGGCGTCGAGGTCCGCCAGCGCAGCGTCGTCGCGGTGATCGAGGCGTTCAGCGCGCGCTATCCGGCCACCGAACACGACGTGTGGACCCTGTTCCACTCGTACTGCTTCGACTTCTCCGTCCTGGAGATCTGGGGCGCGCTGGCCACCGGGGGGACGCTGGTGGTCGTGCCGGCCGAGGCGGTGCTCTCGCCCCGCGCCTGCGCGGAGCTGCTGGTGCGCGAGGGCGTCACGGTGCTCGGCGCCGTCCCCTCCGTCTTCCGCTACCTGGCCGGGGCCGCGCGAGCACTGCCCGAGCCGCCCGCCACCGTCCGCCGGGTCGTCCTGGGCGGCGAGGTCATCGACCCGGCCGACGTACGGCTGTGGCGTGAACTGGTGGGCGCCGACTGCGAGTTCGTCAGCTGCTACGGCCCCACCGAGACCACCGTGCTCGCCGGCACCGCGACGCTGCCGGACGACCCGGCCGATGCCGTCGGAGACCTGGGCACCCCGCTGGACGGCTGCGAGCTGCTCCTCCTCGACGAACGGCACCGGCCGGTCCCGGACGGCACCCTCGGCGAGATCTGGATCGGCGGCCCCGGCGTCGCCGTCGGCTACCTCAACCGCTCCCAGCTCACCGAGGAGCGCTTCCGGCACCTGGATCTGCCGGGGCGCCCCGGCCGCTACTACCGCACCGGTGACCTGGCCGTGGTGCGGGACGGCCGCATGCGCTTCGCCGGGCGGGCGGACGACCAGGTGAAGATCAACGGCTTCCGGATCGAACTCGGCGAAGTCGAGGCGGCCCTGCGCCGGCTGCCGGGAATCCGGGACCTGGCGGTGGTCCTCGGCGAGAGCCGCGCCGGCGGCAAGCAGCTCACCGCCTACTACGTGCCCGATCCGGCGCTGCCCGAGCCCGAACCCGCCGCACTGGCCGGCCGGGTCCTGCCCCGGCACATGGTCCCCGGCCGCTTCGTACGGATGGCCGAACTGCCGCGCAGCCCCTCCGGAAAGACCGACCGGCGCGCCCTCGCCGAGGGGCGCACCGGCGTGACCCACCAGCCTGAGAGGACCCGATGAACACCGCACCGCACACGATCCCGCTCTCCGCCGGGCAGGAGGCCATGCGCGTCGCCTGGGAGCTCGCGCCCGACCAGCTGACCCACATCATCCCGCTGCCGCTCCTGGTGCACGGCACGATCGACCCGGACCGGCTGCGCGCGGCCGTCGGGGTGCTGGGCGAGACCTTCCCGCAGCTGCGCGCGCGGGTGACGGCCGGCCCGGACGGCAACCGCCTCGACTGGTCCGGCGCACCGGACATCCCGGTCCGCGTCTCGGCCACCGCTCTCGACCGCGACCTCGCGGTCCGCCGGGCCTGGCAGGTCCCGTTCGACCTGCGCCGGGGACCACTGGCCCGCGTGGAGCTGATCGACGGGCCGGACTGGACGGTGCTGCTGCTGGTGACCCACCACCTGGTGAGCGACGGCGCCTCCGTGCTGCTCCTCCTCGACGCGCTCCGGCAGGCCTACGCCGGCGAGCCGGTCACCGTACGCAACGACCCCGCCGTGCTGGAGCGGCACGCCCGCCGCTCGGTCGAACTCGCCGAGACGGACGCCGGATCCGCCGACCGGGACTACTGGCGGCGCGAACTGGGCGCCGGCACACCGGGCCTGCCGCTGCCGGCCTCGACCGACGAGCCGCGGTACACGATGGTGAGCGAGAGCATCCCGGCGGACCTCTCCGACGCGCTGCGGCACCGGGCGAAGACGGCGGGCGTCTCCTACGTGACGGCACTGCTCGCCGGGTACTACGCGCTGCTGCGCCGCTACAGCGGAGCGGCCGACATCCTCTCCTTCCTGCCGTTCCACGGCCGGACCGCGCCGGAGACCCGCGAGCAGATCGGATACTTCGTCAACCCGCTCCCGGTCCGCTGCCGGATGGCACCCACGGACACCTACTCCGAACTGCTCCAGCAGGTCCGCGGCCAGGTCAAGGCCGCGATGAGCCACGGCGAACTGCCGCTGCCCGCCATCATGCGCGCGGCGGGCCTCGTCGGCCCCCAGGCACGCGAACTGACCCACCGCAGCGTGTTCCAGTTCTGGCACGCGGGCCTGCGCGACGGCCTGGACGTGCAGGAGCTGCCGATGGTGGGCCCGGACACCAAGGCCGTCCTGAGCATGCTCGACATCGAGAGCAGCGCCGGATTCACCCTCGCCGTCATGGTCCGCGAGGACAGCGCCGGCACCCACGTGCTGTGGAAGGACCCGGCCGGCACCCTCGGCCCCACCCTTCTGACGGCGATGGCCGCCGACTACCAGGACGTGCTCTGGAGCATCGCGGAGCACCCCGACGCACCGCTGATCGACGTCCTCGCCGCGGCCGGCGCATCGGCGTCGGACACCGGGACGGCGGACGGCGCCCAGGCCGCGGACGCGGCGGCGGTCCGGGCGATGGTCGAGGTCTGGCAGGAGGTCCTGGGCATCGACGGGATCGGCCCGCAGGACTCGTTCTTCGAACTCGGCGGCCACTCGCTGCTCGCCGAGAGCCTGGTGATCAGCGTCGCCCGCAGGTTCGGCCGCGAGGTGCCCCTGGCGACCCTGTTCGACTGGCCCCGGCTCGGCGACTTCACCGACCGGGTGCTCGGGCACCGGCCGTGACGACCGCCCCCGCGCCGGTCCGGCTCCTGCGGCACCCGACACTGCGGCTCCTGCTCGGCGCCGAGTCCGTCTCCGTCCTCGGCAGCGGGCTCAGTACGGTGGCGATCCCCTGGCTGGTGCTGACCCGGACGCACTCGCCCGGCGACATGGGCCTGGTGATGGGCGCGGGGCTCGGCGGCACGGTCGTCTCCGGGCTGCTCGGCGCCGCGTGGGCGGGCCGGCTCGGGCCGCGCCGGGTGATGATCCTCGGCGACTGCGCCCGCGGCACCCTGGTCGCGCTGCTGGCCGTCCTCGCCGTCTGCGGCGGACTGAGCGTCACGGCCGCCGCCCTGGTGATGTTCGCCATGGGCGGCTGGCTCGCCCCGTACGCGGCCGCCCAGCAGGCGCTCCTGCCGGACCTCACGGGCGAGGACGAGGAACTGCTGAGCCGCGCCGCCGCCGCGCTGCAGAGCGCCATGCGGCTGGGCCTGATGATCGGCCCCGCGCTGGGCGGCCTGCTCGTCGGCTGGCTCGGCCCCGCCCCGGTCGTCGTGCTGGACGCGGCGAGCTTCGCCGTCTCGGCCGTCCTGCTCGGGCTCCGCCTGCCGCCCGCCCCACCGGCCGCCACCCGGCCCCGGACGGGCGGCCGTTCGCTGACCGCCGGACTGCGGACCCTGCTGGCGGACCCGCTGCTGGCCACCTGGTCCCTGGCACTGACCCTCTCCGAATTCGCCTGGCAGGGACTGTTCGCCGCCATCCCGGTGATCGCCCTGACCGTCGGCCACGGCCGGCCCGCCGTGGCCGGACTGCTGTCGGCGGGCTTCGCCGGCGGAGCACTGCTCGGCACGCTGCTGGTGGGACCGCTGCTGCGCCGCCTGTCCGCGCCGGTGCTCGCGGTGACCGGCCGGGCGCTGCTCGCCGTGTCCTTCTGGGCGCTGCTCCTGCCGCTGGGCGTGACCGCGCTCACCGGCACCCTGGCGGTCGCCGGCCTGCTCAACGGGGTGTCCAGCGCCCCCGTCGCGGCCGTACGCGCCCTGCGGATACCGGCCCGGCTGCGCTCCGAGACCCTCACCGTCGCCATGGCGCTCGCCCTGACCGGGGCCGGAGTGGGCTGGATCGTCACCGGCTCGGCCGTCGACCGGGTGGGCCTGCGCGGGGTGTTCCTCGGGCTGGCGGTGGCCCAGGCCGTGGCCGCCCTGCTGCATGCCGCGGGGCTGGCCGCCGTACGACGCCGGGACGCCGGGCCCGGCACCGCAACCGAACCGCGAGGAGACCCCGATGACACAAGCCGCCACGCCCGGACCGCCTGACGGCTGGCACAGCGTCCCGCACCGCATGAGCATCGGCCTGCGGTACCAGCAGCGAGCCGACGGGACCATCCCCTCCGAGAACGTCACCTGCTTCCTGTTCACCTTTCCGGGCGCGGCGGCCGACCCCGCGCGGCTGGAGCGCGCGCTGCGCTGGACCGTCCGCGCCAACCCGGCGCTCGGCAGCCGCTACCGGGTGCACGCCGACCTCGGACCGCAGTACCGGACGCAGCCGCCGTGGGAACCGCTGCTTGACGTGGTGGAACTCGGCGCCGCCGGCTGGGAGGAACTGCGCACGGCGGCGCGGCACATCGCGGACACCGAGATCCGCACCCCCTTCGACCTGCGGGAGGGCCGCCTGCTGAAGGTGGTCTGCGTGCGCCGCGAGGGCGGCGGCTTCGGCCTGGTCGTCAAGATCGATCACACCGTCTGCGACGGCATGTCCTACGCCCAGTTCCTCGACGACCTGCGCGCGGCGTACGAGGGTGGCGACGAGAGCCGGTTCCTCGCCGCCCGGCGCCGCGCCTCCCTCGCACGGGTGGCCGCCGCCGAACGGCGGGCCCTGGCCGGGGGCGGGGAGTCGCAGTTGCGCGAGGCCTGGCGCCGCCGGCTGCCCGCCGGCATTCCCGAGATGGTCCTCGGACGACCCACGCCCTGGCGGGAGTTGACGTCCGAGGGGGAGTCGGTGTCAGTCCGCCTGACCGGGCCGGACTACCGGCGGCACGTGCGCGAGGCCGAGGAGCTGCGGGTGTCCCGCTTCATGCTCGCCACCGCCAAGGTGCTCCACGCCATGCGGCCGAGCGTCCTGGGCGACGGCCTGAGCTTCTTCTCCCCGTTCCCCGGCCGGTTCGTGCCGCAGGCGAGGGGAGTCCTGGGCAATTTCGTCAGCGTGCTGCCCGTCACCGTGGACGTACCGCGCGCCGCCGGTCTGCCCGAGACGGCCGCGGCGGTCCGCGAAGGCGTGCTGTGGACGATGCAGCACCAGGGCCTTCCGTACGACGCGGTGCTGGACGCGGTGGGGAACGCCGACGGAACGAGCGGCGAATTCTCCTACGAGCGGCGGTCGGTCTTCATCTCCGGTAACCCCCCGCTCGTCTTCGAACTCGGCGGTGTGCGGGGCGAGATCGGCGTTCCGGAACTGACCGACGCGATGTTCGACGTCAGCCTGTGGATCTCCGACTCGGGCGAGGACCTGCGGTGCAGCACCGTCTTCCGGCGGCAGTTGCTGAGCCGCCCGCTGGTCGAGTCGTGGCTCGGTTCCCTCCGCATTCCGCTGCCCGGCTGAGCACCGAGAACGGCACGGAACAAAACGGGGACGCCGGGCCAGCAGGATGAAGCAGAAGACGGCGACACCAGCCGTGCGAATCGGAGGTGCATTCGTGTCGATAGTCGAAGAGGGCACGCTGGGAGCGGACTCCGCGGCCGGCGTTCCGCGATTTCTGAAAATTCTTGACGACCCGCTGTACTCGACGCTCGTCGATCTGCAGGACATCGTCAACTACGAGACGGCACAGTTCTGGCGCGACCGCGGTGTGCGGGCCCTGCACCTGCCTGTGACCACCTCGTCCATCTCGTCGCCGATGGGACTCGGCAGCGACTCGCTGCCGGTGCAGGTGGACCTGTTCGGCATCCCGACCTACCTCGCCGACTCCATGCAGTTCCTGCTGGAGTACGGCTGCCGGCTCGCCGGCGAGGGTTGTTACTACCTGATGCCGAGCTTCCGCGGCGAGGAGACCGACCCCACCCACCTCGCCCAGTTCTTCCACAGCGAGGCGGAGATCCCCGGCGGCCTTGAGGACGTCATGGACGTCGCCGACGCCTATGTGCGGCACCTGGCCACGGCCGTGGTGCGCGACCTGGCGGAGCCGGTCGGCCGGATCGCCGGCGGCATCGACCACCTGACGGAGTTCCTGGCCCGCCCCAGCGCGCGGATCACCTTCGACGACGCCGTCGCGGCCCTGGACGGCGCCCCCGAGTACTTCCAGTTCCACGACCAGTGGCGCACCATCACACGGGCCGGCGAGCGCCGGCTGATGGAGCTGTACGGACCCGCGGTCTGGCTGACCCACTCCGACCACCTCTCGGTCCCCTTCTACCAGGCGCTGGACGAGACGGGCCACAAGGCCCTCAACGCCGACCTGCTGATCGGCCCCGGCGAGGTCGTCGGCTGCGGCGAGCGGCACGTCGACGCCGACCAGGCCCGCAAGGCCCTCGCGGCCCACGCGGTGCCCGAGGAGGACTACGACTGGTATCTCCGGATGAAGCAGGCGAAGCCCCTGCGCACCAGCGGCTTCGGCATGGGCGTCGAGCGGTTCTTCATGTGGGTCCTGCGCCACGGCGACATCCGCGACCTGCAGCTCCTGGAGCGCGCCAACGGCCTTCCGGCCACCCCCTGAGCCAGTTGCTGGCCCTACCCCGAACCACCCACCCATCACCCGAACCGAACCAGTAGGGAACCCCTCCATGAACCTGGGCAACCTCACCGCCGCCGACATCCTGGCGATGAACTACAACGAGCTGATCTCCGTCGTCCGCGAGACCAACCGCCCGCCCGGCGGCGTCGCGAGCGTCTCCCACCTGGCCACCCGCGCCCACCTGAGCAAGGACAGCCACGTCCTGGAGATCGGCACCAGCACCGGGATCACCGCCATCGAGCTGGCCCGCCTGGTCGGCTGTCGCGTGACCGCGATCGACATCAACGAGCGCAGCATCGAGGAGGCCCGCCGCCGGGCCGAGAGCCTGGGCGTCGCCGACCTCATCACCTTCGAGGTCAACGACGCCACCTCCACCGGCTACGCCGACGACTCCTTCGACCTGGTCTTCTGCGGCAACGTCACCTCGCTGATCCCGGACCGCGACCGCGCCCTGACCGAGTACACCCGCGTGGTGCGCCCCGGTGGTTTCATCGCCGCGATCCCGATGTACTACGTCAAGCAGCCGTCGGAGAAGCTGCTCGCGGACGTCACCGAGGCGATCCAGGTGACGGTGGAGCCGCTGGAGGAGTCCTACTGGCTCGACTTCTTCCTCGGCGACGGGCGCATCCCCTTCCACCAGGAGAAGTACACCTTCGACTGGATCTCCGACGACGTGGTGGACGGCTTCGTCAAGGACATCCTGGCCCGCCCGCACCTGGAGGAGCTGTCCGCCGACGCGCGCGCCGCCCTGGTCGAGCAGTACGCCGCCTTCATGCGGCTGTTCCGCGACAACCTCTCCCAGATGGGCTACACCGAGCTGCTCGTCCGGTGCGAGGCCGACGAGCTGGGTGAGCCGGAGCTGTTCACCGCGAGCCCGGTGGGCACGCAGCGCTGACACCGCAGGGCCGTCGCCGGGAGCGCCCCTCCCGGCGACGGCCCCGCCGCCGACCGACCCGCCGACCGACCCGAGGACGTCCGTGAAGCTGCCCTTGACCGAGTACCGCTCGCCGCGGCTGCTGCGGGACGCGGTGGACCTGCTGGCCGATCCGGACCAGGAGGCGGTCCCCCTGGCCGGCGGCCAGAGCCTGGTACCGCTGCTGGCCGCGCGGGCCCGCAGCGCGCGCACGCTCGTCGACCTCGGCCGCGTCGACGGCCTGTCGTACCTGACAACCGCCCCCGGACACCTGCGGATCGGGGCGATGACCCGGCACCGCACCCTGGAGTGCGACCCCCGCGTCGCCGGCGCGGCCCCGCTGCTCGCCTGGGCCGCCGCGCGTACCGCCCACCCCGCCGTACGCAACCGCGGCACCCTCGGCGGGACCCTGGCCTTCGCCGCGCCGGGCTCCGAACTGCTCACCGCCGCCGTGGCGTTGGACGCCACCGTCGAACTCGCCGGTCCCGGCGGCACCCGCCACCGCGACCTGCGGTCCTGGATCACCGGGCGGTACACCACGCAAATCGCCCCCGGCGAACTGGTCGTCGGCGTGCGCGTGCCGGTGCGCCAGGGACGGATCGGGCAGGCGCTGCACGACCTGGCCCACCCCACCGGCGGCCGGCCGGTCGCCTGTGTGGCGGCCGTCGTCGAGACGGCACCCGACGGGACACTGCGGCGCGCCGAACTGACCGTCTCCACCCGTGTGTCGGCGCCCGCCGTCATCGACGTCACCGACCGGCCGGCCCACGCCGGGGACGCTGCCGCCGGCACCGTGCCGCTCGACGTCTCCGAGGCGGAGACCAACGGGCCGCCCGCCGCCTACTGCCGGCATGCCGCCCGGATCCTGGCCCGCCGGTCCCTCTCCCACGCGATCGCCCGAGCCCGCCGAGAGGCCTCATGAACCCGCCCGACACCGCCCCGCTCCCGCCGGCCGGGGACGGCCCGCCGCCCGCCCCCGCCGGGCCCGCCACCACGCCGATCGACGCCCTGCCCCGCCCGGCCGACGGCGGCACGAGCCTCGCGGACGAATTGCGCGAACGCCATGGGCGCAAGAGCGTCCGGCTGGGCTGCGAGGAGGGCGTCTGCGGCTCCTGCACGGTGCTGCTCGACGGCCGCGGCGCCCGCGCCTGCACGATCCCGGCCGGCCAGGCCGCCGGCAGCGAGATCCGTACGGCCGAGGACGCCCCGGCGGACCCGCTGCTGCGCCACCTCCAGGAGGTGTTCTGGGCGGAGCACGCCTTCCAGTGCGGATTCTGCGCCGCCGGTTTCCTGATGGAGACCCACGCGCTGCTCACCGAGAACCCCCGCCCCACCGAGGCGGAGGTGCGCACGCGACTGGCCGGCAACCTGTGCCGGTGCACCGGGTACGAGAGCATCGTCCGCGCCGTACTGACCGCTGCCGCCACCTTCCCCGCCGGACCCCGCCCCCGGCACCCGGCCGCCCCCGGCCAGGACGGCATCGGCGGCCGTGCCCTGCGCCCGGAGGACCGCGCCTTCCTCACCGGCGACGCCCGCTACGTCGCCGACCTCGACGTGCCGGGCATGCTCCACGCCCGCTTCGTCCGCAGCCCGCACGCCCATGCCCGCGTCACCGGGATCGACGTCGCGCCGGCCCTCGCCGCACCGGGCGTGGTCGCCGTGTTCACCGCCGCCGACCTGGCGGACTCGCCGTCCATCACCGTCGGCTGCCCCCTGCCCGGCTACACCTCGCCCGCCTTCGCCCCGCTGGAGGGCGAGCGGGTCCGCTTCGAGGGAGACCCGGTGGCACTCGTCGTCGCCGAAAGCGCCCGGACGGCCGAGGCCGCCGCCGAGCGGGTCGCGGTCGGCTACCGGGTACTGGAGCCGGTCATGGACGTCAGAAAGTCCGCCGACGGCGACCACCCCCCGATCTTCGACGAGATGGACGGCAACGTCCTGTACGCCGAGCACCGGCACCACGGCGACGTGGCGGCCGCGTTCGCCGGGGCCGCGCGCGTGGTCCGGCACCGGCTCCGGCAGGAGCGCTGCCAGAACGCGCCACTGGAAGCGCGCGGCGGCCTCGCCGCGTTCGACCCGGCGGCCGGCCGGCTCAGCTACGACGTCGCCTCCCAGTCGCCCAACTCGCACCGCGCCTTCCTCGCCCAGGTGCTCGGCCTGGACCCGGAACTGATCCGGGTCCGGGTGCCCCCGAACATGGGCGGCTCGTTCGGCATCAAGGGCGGGGTGTACCGCGAGGACGTGGCCGTGTGCTGGGCGAGCATGCGCCTGGGCCGGCCGGTCCGCTGGATCGAGGACCGGCGCGAGCACCTCACCGCGGCGGGCCAGGCCCGCGGCGAGGAGATCGACATCGAGGTGGCGCTCGATGGGGACGGGGCGATCCGGGGGCTGCGCGCCGCCCTGATCACCGACCAGGGCGCCTACCCCGTCCCGCCGATCGCCAGCGCCGTCTTCGTCGGACTCGTGGGCTGCCTGCTGCCCAACTGCTACGACATCCCGGCGTACGAGTTCAGCGGCCGGCTGGTGCTCACCAACCGCACGCCGTACGTGGCGTACCGCGGCCCCTGGGAGATGGCGACCTTCGCGGCCGAACGCACCATGGACCTGATCGCCCGTGAACTGGGCGAGGAACCGGCGGACTACCGGCTGCGCCGGCTGATGCCCGTCGACGGCCCCGACCCGCGCACCGTCGTCGGCGCCTCGCTGACCGACATACCCCGCCTCGGCTCGACCCTGCGGCTGGGCCGCGACCGCGCCGGGCTGAACGCCTTCCGGGCGCAGCAGGCACGGGCCCGCGCCGAGGGCAGCTACCTCGGTCTGGGCATCACCACACTGCTCGAACCCGCGCCCGGCCCGTGGAGCCTGAGCGAGGCGGTCGGCTCGCACATGGGCCCCGAACCGGTCCGGCTGGTGCTGGCGCCGAGCGGACGGCTGACCATCCGGACCGCCCAGATCCCGCACGGCCAGGGCCATGTGACCACGCTGTCCCAGATCGCCGCCACCACGCTCGGCCTGTCGATGGCCGACATCGACGTCGTCTTCGGGGACACCGCCGAAGTGCCGTACAGCCTCGCCGGAACGGGGGCCAGCCGGGCGGCGGCGCTGGCGGGCGGGGCGGTGCTGCGCGCCGCCCGGACGCTGCGCGAGCGGCTGCTGACCGCCGCAGGGGAGGAGGCCGGGCAGCCCGCGCACCGGCTCGACCTGACGGGCGGCAAGATCGTCTCCCACGCCGACGGCAGCGTGCTGACCGACCTGCCGGGACTGCTGGAGCGGCGCTTCGGGACCGCGGCCGGCGCACTGGACGTGACCGAGGTGTTCGACGGCGCGGAGACCGGCTGGGCGGAGGCCACCCACTGCTGCTGGGTCGAGGTCGACCCGGACCTGGGGACCGTGGCGGTGCGGCGCTACCTGATCGTCACCGACAGCGGACGGATCATCAACCCCGCAGTCGCCGACGGCCAGTTGCGCGGCGGGGCGGCGCAGGGCATCGCGACCGTGCTGTACGAGCGGTCCGGCTACGCCCCGGACGGCCGCCAGCTGTCGGCCGGGCTGACCGACTACCTGCTGCCCACCACGCTCACCACCCCGCCCGTCGAGATCGTGCACCTGGAGTCGGAACGGCCCGGCGACGTGCCGTTCCGGGGACTCGGCGAGGGCGGGGCGGTGCTGGCACCCGCCGCCGTCGTGGCCGCCGTCGAGGACGCACTCGCGCACCTGGGAGTCCGCCTGACCGAGCGGTACCTGCCGCCCTGGCGGCTCCTTCAGGTGCTGGCGCGACATCAGACACCCACCGCTTCGCCGGAGTACCGATGAGACTGAACAGAATCCCCCACGGCGAGCTGCTCGGACAGCCGCTGCCGCCCCCCGAGGCCGCGGACGCGGACCTGCCCCAGCAGCTCGGGCTGGCCCGGTTCACCGACGCGGGTTTCCCCTGGTTCTCGCCGGTCGGCCAGCGGCTGATCGGCAACATCCGGCAGGTGGTGCGCCGGGAGATGGAACTCGCCGGGTACGCCGAGTTCCGCGGGCCGGCCGTGAGCCGCATCGACACGGTGGCGCCGGCCGGCTGGCTGGAGAAGTACGCCGGTGAACTCATCCGGTTCGCGGAGCCGTTCGACCAGTACACGCTCTCCGCCACCAGCGAGGAGCCCCTGCTGGCCTACCTCGGCCGCTCCGGGCTCGGCTCCCACCGGCAGCTGCCGATGCGGCTGTTCGAGTTCCGGGAGATCTTCCGGTTCCGCGACCGGCCGCAGGGCATCTACAACTCCCGGCAGTTCCAGTGCTGCCTGTTCGCCAGCCTGGACGCCGACCACGAGGGCTACCTGCGCAGCGCCCGGCACGCTCAGGAGACGCTGCGCGCGGTGCTGGACGCGCTCGGCCTGCGGGCGGAGCTGGTCAGCGACGAGACCACGGGCGGCTTCGAGTTCATCTTCCCCTACGCGCGGGGAGACCGGCCGCGCAACCGGACCATCCCCTACCACCGGGACGCCTCCCGGCCGACCACGCCCGAGGACGCCCTGCCGCAGGGCGGCATCGCCATGGGGTACGGCTACGAGCACGTGGAGAAGTTCGACGTCCGGTTCCGCGACGCGGACAACCGGATACGGGTGCCGGTGATGGGCACCTACGGCCTCGGCATCCAGCGGTGCGTGCTGGCCCTGCTGGAGCAGCACCGGACCCCCGACGGCGTCGCGCTCCCGGCCGCCGTACGACCGTTCGACGTGCTGGTGACGGCGCAGGGCCGGTCGGCCGGTGCGGCCGAGGCGGCGGACCTGGTCTACACGGACCTGCTGCGCCGCGGCGTCCCCGCCGTGCTGGACGACCGCAACGGCGCCTCGTTCGGCGCGCGCATGCGCTTCGCCGACGCCGTCGGCGTCCCCTGGCGGGTGGTCGTGAGCGGACCGGGCGAGGGGGACCTGGAGCTGCGGACCCACCGGGCCGCCGCCGAACCGCCCCGCCGGCTGTCACCGGCGGACCTGCGCGAGCACCTGGCCCGGCGTGGCCGCGAGGAATGGACGCGGCAGCCGGGCCGCACGCCCGAGATGACCGATATACCCGAAACGCCAGAGACGCCCGAGATGCCCGCGGCACCCGCGACGACCGAGACGACCGGAGTGAGCCGATGACGACCGCGACGACCACCCGATGGCCCGCCCTGCTGCCGGCCGGCGCCCGGCTCGGTGTATGGGCGCCGAGCTGCCCCGCGCCGGTGCTGTTCCCGCGGCGTTTCGCACGGGGGCTGAGCGCGCTGCGGGCCCAGGGGTACACCGTCGTCGCCGGGGAGACCTGCCGGTCGGCCGAGGGAGCGGGCACCCTGCGTCCCGAGGCCGTCGCGGAGGAACTGCACACCATGCTGGAGGAGACCGACGGTGTGATCGCCGCCGTCGGTGGCTGGACCCTCACGCCGGTCCTGCCCCACCTGGACTTCGGGCACATCGGCCGGGCCGCCAAACCGCTGGTCGGCTACAGCGACCTGACATCGCTGGTCAACCTGATCCCCCAGCGGTCCGGACTGGTCGCCTTCCACGGGCCGATGGCCGTCTCCGAATGGGGCGAGGCCGACGGGCCCTGGGAGCAGACCCTCACCGAGTTCGACCAGGTGCTCGGCCGGGCGCACGACTGGCGCGAGCGGACCGTCGGTGCCGCGGCCGAGTGGTCGGACGAAAACCTCTTCTGGGACCGCGAGGACACCCGGCGCAGGCAGGGCAACAGCGGCGGACAGCGGACCCGCACCCTGCGGCCGGGCGAGGCGGCCGGGCCGCTGTGGGGCGGCTCGCTCCTCGTGCTCGGTCTGCTGCTCGGGACCTCCCTGTGGCCCGAGCCCGCGGACGGCTCACTGGTCTTCCTGGAGATCGACGGCATGGCACCGGACGAACTCTGGGCCCGGCTGGAGCAGTTCCGGCTCGCGGGCGTCTTCCGGCGCGCGAGCGGAGTACTGGTCAGCCGGGTGAACTCTCCGGGCAAGACGCCCTCCGGGTTCGCCGACCACGACGAGGTGCTGCGGATGTGCCTGCCCGACCAGCTTCCGGTCGCCGCCGGTTTCGACCTGGGGCACACCGACCCGATGTGCACCCTGCCGGTCGGCGGCACGGCCCGGCTGGACTGCCCGGCCGCCGGGGTGCCGCGGCTCACCCTGTTCCGCGACCCGGTGGCGGCCCGCTGAAGGAGGCGCTTGGCTCAGGCACAGCGGCACTCGGGCCGGCCGGGCCCCGGCAGGTGCGCGGCGGCGGGCACCGGGGCCGCGTCGGGCCCCGGCTCGGTGGCCCGCGCGAGGGCGAAGGCCCGTACCAGCTCGTGCAGGTGATACCGGCCGGGGGTGGGCTGGGGGAGGAGCAGACAGGCGTCGACCAGTTCCTCCAGGAGTTCCTCCGCCCGCGCGACCGGGACGGCGGCGAGGCTCCCGGCGGCACGGCTGTCGAACCCGCCGGCGGGGGCGGTGCCCAGGCTCAGCAGCATCCGCTGCTGAGCGGGCCGCAGCCGGCGGTACGAGAGCAGCAGCTCGTCGGCGACGCCCCGGTCGGCCAGCGTCAGCTCCTGGAGGCGCAGGTTCTCCCGGCGCAACCGCCAGGTCGCGTACGCCAGGTTCCAGGAGCGGCGGTGGTTGAGCCGGGTCCCCATGATCCGCACGGCCAGCGGAAGCCGGCCGCACTGGCTCACCAGGGTGCGCGCCTGCTCCGCGTCGTCCATCCGCCGCCCGCCGATGATCTTGGCCAGCAGATCGGTCGCGTCCTGCTCCGGCAGGGGTCCGACCGACAGCGGCACCGCGCCGTCCAGGTCGTTGATCATCACCCGGCTGGTCACCAGGACCATGCAGCCGCCGGTGCTGGGCAGCAGCGGCCGGATCGCGGCCGTGTCGCCCACGTTGTCCAGCACCAGCAGGACGCGCCGCCCGGCCACCCGCATGCGCCACATGGCCAGGCGGCCGTCGACGTCGTCCGGGATGTCCCGCGCCGGTTCCCCGAGCGAGACCAGGAGCCGGCGCAGCGCGTCGGCCGGCGGCAGCGGCTCGCTCGCGCGGGTGAACCCCCGCATGTCGACGAAGAGCTGGCCGTCGGGGAACGCGCCGGCCAGCCGGTGGGCGGCGCGCACCGCGAGGGCCGTCTTGCCGACGCCGGGCATGCCGTTGACGGTGACCAGGGTGGGCGCCTCGGCCGAGACGCCGGCCGCCAGCCGGGCCAGCGCGTCCAGTTCCTCCTGCCGGCCGGTGAAGTCCGGCAGGTCGTAGGGCAGCATGCCGTGGACGGGCGGGGCCGGCTCGGGCGCCGTGACGACGGCGGTCTCCCGGCCGCTCTCGGCGGCCCTGCCCCGCTCGGGAAGCAGCAGGCCCGGATCGTCGTTCAGGATCCGCTCCTGCAACCGGGCCAGCGCGGCGCCCGGATCGATGCCGAGTTCGAGCAGCTCGGCGCGCCCCTGCGCGAACGCGTCGAGCGCCTCGGCGCGCCGGCCGATGCGGTAGAGGGCCAGCATCAGCCGTTCGCGGAGCGTCTCGTGCAGCGGGTGCTCGTCGACCAGCGACTGAAGGACCGGCACCAGGGAGCGGGCCTCGCCGCACGAGAGCCGCAGGTCGATCCAGCGCTCGGTGGCCACCAGCCGGCGCTCGTCGAGGTCACGGCCGGCGCAGGTGAGCACCGAGCCGGTCATCCCGGCGAGCGCCTGACCCCGCCAGAGTTCCAGCGCCGACCCGAAGTGGGTGATCGCCGCCGGGGCGTCGCCCTCGGCGGCCGCCGCCTCACCGCGCGCGAGCAGCGTCTCGAACCGCCGGGCGTCCAACTGGTCGTCCCGCAGCACCAGCCGGTAGCCGGGCGGCTCGGTGATGATCCGGCCGCCCGCCGGCAGCTTGCGCCGAAGGTCCCACACCATCTTGCGGACCTGGTTGGCGGCGGTGATCGGCATCTCCTCCCCCCAGGCCGCCTGGACCAGGCGGGAGATGGGGGTCACCCGGTTGGCACACAGCAGCAGGGTCGCCAGGACCTGACGCTGCTTGGCACCGCCCGGATTCACCCGGCCCGCCCCGCTCCAGATCTCCAGCGGACCGAGCACCTTGAACTCGACGTCGTGCACGTCCGCGCGGGGGACTGCTTCCACCTTGTCACGATGTGCCATGTGCGCACTTCCGATTCTCTGACAGTCGCGGTACCGCGATCGGGGTCGGGCCAGAGCGTCGCAGACGCCGATCTATGCCTGTTCTACGTGCCGATCAACGCGGCCGTCAGCGGCCGTCAGCGGCCGGAACCGCCGTGGTACCGGCGCGGAACAGCGCGCTGATGTGATGCGGAGCGCCGGGCGTCCCGGATGGACCCGCGTCAGGAGCAGCGGCAGATGGAACGAGTTCTGGAACTGATACGCGACCGTACGCGCGAGCGGCCGGGGGCCGTCGCCGTGGTGGCCGCGGACGGCCGCCTGAGCCGGGCCCGGCTGTGGCAGCGGGCGCGGCGGCTCGCGGACCGGCTGACCGCGGCTGGCCTTCAGCCCGGCGAGGTGGTCGCCGTCCACACCGGACGCACCGCGGAACTGCCCGTCGCGGTGCTGGGCACGATGCTGGCCGGCGGCGCCTTCTGCGTCCTCGACCCCGCCTATCCGCGGGCCCGGATCCGGCGGATGCGCGAGGACAGCGGGGCGCGGTTCGTCGTCACCGCGGGACTGCGGCTGAGGCCCGCCCGCCCCGCCGGGGCTCCGGCCCCCGCCCAGCGGGAACAACTGGCCTACGTCGTCTTCACCTCCGGTTCCACGGGCACCCCGAAGGCGATCGGGATGCCGTACCGGGGCCTGGACAACCTGGTGGCCTGGACCCTGGCGAGCACCGGTGCCGGGCCGCTGCGGACCCTTCAGTTCGCACCGCTCGGCTTCGACGTCTTCGTCCAGGAGGCCCTGACCGCCTGGTGCGGCGGCGGTCCGCTGTACCTGCCGACCGAGGACGAGCGCCGGGACCTGGTCCGGCTGGCGGAACTGCTCGACGAGTGGCGGATCGAGCGGCTGTTCATACCGCCCGTCGCGCTGCTCCGCCTCGCCGAGGTCGCCGCGCACACGGGCCGCTACCCGCGCTCGCTGCGCGAGGTCGCCGCGGCGGGGGAGGCCCTGCGCGTCACCCCCCAACTGCGCCGGTTCTTCGCGGCCTTGCCCGGCTGCCGGCTGCACAATCACTACGGCCCGGCGGAGACCCACGTGGTCACCGCGCACACCCTCACCGGGCCGCCCGAGCAGTGGCCCGACTCGCCGCCGATCGGCCGCCCGATCCCCGGCTGCGAAGCCCGTGTGATCGACGGCGAGTTGTGGCTCGCGGGGGCCGGCGTCTCGGTCGGCTATCTCAACGACCCGGAGCTGACCGGACGCCGCTTCGTCCCGGTCGAGTGGTCCACGGGCCTCGCCTACCGGACCGGCGACCTGGTCGCCCGACGAACCGACGGGACGCTCGAATACCTCGGCCGGGCGGACGACCAGGTCAAGATCCGCGGCCACCGGGTCGACCCCGGCGAGGTCGAGGCGGTGCTGGGACAGCACCCGGCCATACGCGAATGCGCCGTCGTCGCCCGGAAGTTGGGCGCCGAGCGGCAGCTCGTCGCCTACGTGGTCGGCGACCCGACCGGTGTCCGCGCACACCTCGCCGGGCTGCTGCCCGAGTACCTGGTGCCCCGGCACGTGGTCGCGGTGCCCGAACTGCCGCTGTCCGCGAACGGGAAGACCGACCGCTCCCGCCTGCCGGACCCGCCGGCCGGGCCGGCCGGGGGCGGACCCCCGCGGGGCGAGTGGGAGCGGATGGTGTCCTCGGTGTGGTCGTCCGTGCTCGGCCGGAAGGACATCGGACGCGATCAGCACTTCCTCGAACTGGGCGGCAGCTCCCTGACGGCCGCCGTGGTGCTCGCCCGGCTCCAGGACCGCCACCGGGGCCGGATCGACCTCCGGGACTTTCTCGCCGCGCCCACCGTGCGCGGCCTCGCCCGGCTGCTGAGCGAGGGCCCCAGCAGCGCCGCAAGGGAGTGACGATGCACGCACAGACCCGTGACCTGTACCTCGACCTCATGAAGAAGGTGCTGTCCAACACCATCTACGAGGACCCGCCGATCCCCGCCCCCTGGTCCCCGGCGACCGCCTACGACTCCCTCAACCGTCGCCTGGGCGTGGACTGGCCCAGCACGGCCCACACCATGATCGGGCTGCTCCGCCTCGACAACATCCAGCACTGCGTCGAGCGGGTCCTGGCCGACGGCGTACCCGGCGACCTCATCGAGACCGGAGTCTGGCGGGGAGGGGCGTGCATCTTCATGCGCGCCGTCCTGCGCGCCCACGGCGTGGAGGACCGCCAGGTCTGGGTCGCCGACTCCTTCCAGGGCATGCCGGTGCCGGACGAGTCGAGCCACCACGGCGACCGGGAACTGGCCACGCACCACCACAACGACGCGATCGCGGTCGATCTGCCCACCGTGCGGCGGAACTTCGAGCGCTACGACCTGCTCGACGACCAGGTCCGCTTCCTGCCGGGCTGGTTCCACGAGACGCTGCCCGGTGCCCCCATCGAGCGGCTGGCCGTGCTGCGGCTCGACAGCGACCTGTACGACTCCACGTTCCAGACGCTGGAGACGCTGTACCCCAAGCTGTCGCCGGGCGGCTTCGTGATCGTCGACGACTACCACATCCCCGTCTGCCGGGAAGCCGTGCACGACTGGCGTCTGCGGCACGGCGTGCGGGACGAGATCGAGGACATCGACGGCCTCGGCGCGTTCTGGCGCCGCACCTCCTGAGGAGAGAACCACCATGGTTGAGGTCCTGAACGCGGTCCGCGCCCTGGTCGCGGTCCAGTTCGGCATCCCCGTGCCGGCGGTCGACCCCGACCGCTCGCTCGTCGCCCTGGGCGGCGATTCGCTCAGCCTGCTCGCGCTCACCAGGAAGGCGCACGACCGGTTCGGGGTGCGGGTCCCGGTGCGCGAGCTGTTCGAGGACGAGCTGACGGTCCGCGAGCTGGCCAGGCGGCTGGCCGGCGGCTCCCCGGACCCCGGCGGCTCCCCGGACCCCGGCGGCTCCCCGGACCCCGGCGGCTCCCCGGACCCCGGCGGCACGTCCGCCGCCCGGCCGCCCGCCGGAGCCGTCGACTTCAGTCTCTACTTCTTCGGGAACTACCCCGAGGGCGACCACACGGGCCGGTACCGCGACCTGATCGAGGCCGCCGAGTTCGGCGACACCCACGGCTTCCACACGCTGTGGTTCCCCGAGCGCCACTTCCATTCCTTCGGCGGCCTGTTCCCCAACCCCTCCGTGCTGGCCGCGGCCCTGGCCACCCGGACCACGTCCATCCGCCTGCACGCCGGCTCGGTCGTCCTGCCGCTGCACCACCCGGTCCGGGTGGCCGAGGAGTGGTCGGTCGTCGACAACCTCTCCGGCGGCCGTGCCGGTCTGTGCGTGGCGGGCGGCTGGCACGCCAACGACTTCGTGCTGGCACCGGAGACCTACGGCCGCCAGCGCGAGGAGATGTACGAGAGGCTGGCGACGGTGCGGCGGCTGTGGGCCGGTGAAGGGCTCCCCGCCCGCTCCGGCAGCGGCGAGCCGGTCGAGGTGCGCCTCACCCCCCGGCCCGTGCAGCAGGAGCCGCCGCTTTTCGTCGCGGTCCTCTCCAACCCGGCCAGCTACGAGCGGGCCGCGCGGGAGGGGCTCGGCGTGGTGACCAATCTGATGCAGCAGAGCGTGGAACAACTGGCGGCGAACATCGCGCTCTACCGCAAGACCAGGGCGGAACACGGGCTGGCGCCGGAGGAGGGGCGCGTCGTCGTCCTCGTCCACACCTACCTGGGCGAGGACCAGGAACGGGTGCGGGCGCAGGCGTACGAGCCCTTCTGCGGGTATCTGCGCTCCTCGCTCTCGCTGTTCGACAACACGATGAACAGCCTCGGCATCGACGTCGATCTCGCCCGGACCCACGCCGACGACGTCGACTTCCTGCTCGGCCGGGCCTACCGGCGCTACTGCGAGAGCCGGGCGCTGATCGGCACGCCGGAGGGGGTGCGCCCGGTGCTGGACGCCCTGGTGCGCGCCGGCGCGGACGAGATCGGCTGCTTCATCGACTTCGGCCTCCCCGGCGACCGGATGCTGGCCGCGCTGCCGCACCTCGCCGCACTCAAGGACGGGTACGCCGGGCCCGCGGCCGGGGCGCCGGTGCAGGCCGGGGTGCCGGTGCGGACCGAGGTGCCGGTGCGGGCTGAAATGCCAGTGGAGACCGCCGTGTCGGTGCAGGCCGACGTGCCGGTGCAGACCGTACCGGCGTCGCCCGCGCAGCAGCGCATGTGGTTGCTGGACCGGATGTATCCGGGGCGGACCGTCCACCACGAGCCCAAGGCGCTGCTGCTCGAAGGCCCGCTGGACGTGTCCGCCCTGCGCGAGGCCCTGCGCGGCGTGGCGGCCCGGCATCCCGCGCTGCGGACGGTCTTCCAGGACGGCGACGACGGGCTGCGGCAGCTCGTCCGTCCCGTGTTCGAGCCGGAGTGCCCGGAGGTGGACCTCACCGGCAGCACGGACGAGCAGGCCGTCGGAGAGCTCCACCGCACGGCCGGCGCTCCCGCCTTCGACCTGGCCGAAGGACCGCTGTGGCGGGTCCGGCTGGCCAGGCTGGGGCGGGAACGCCACCTGCTGTACCTGGTGGCCCACCACATCGTCTTCGACTCGCTGTCCACCGCCGTGTTCTGCCGCGACCTGGCCGCCTACTACCGAGGTGAGCCCGGAGGCCTCCCGGAGATCGAGGGCCCCTGGCGGCCCCGCACCCGCCCCACCGCCGAGAGCCTGGAGTACTGGAAGCTCACACTGGCCGACGCGCCACCGCTGCGGCTGCCCTTCGACCGCCCTCGCGGCTCCGCTCCCGCCACCGGCGCGGCTTCGGCCACGGGTACCGCCCCGGCCCCCGGCACGGCTCCGGTCCCTGGCGCGGCTTCGACGACCGGCGTGGCTTCGGCCACCGACGGCGTTTCAGCCACCGTGGGTGCTTCGGCCCCGGACGGCGCTCCGGCCACCGGCGCGAGCCTGGTGCACGAGCTGGACGCCGCGCTGGCCCGTGAGATCCGTGCCCTGAGCCGCTCGCTCGGCGGGACGCCGTTCACCGCCCTGCTCGGCGCCGTCGGCTCGGTGCTGGGCAGGTTCGGGGGCACGGAGGACGTCGTCCTCGGCACCGCCGTGACCAACCGGCCGGCCGGCACCGAGGATCTGGTCGGCATGTTCGTGGAGACCGCGGCCGTCCGCCTGGACCTGTCCGGCGATCCCTCGTTCGCCGAGCTGTTCCGCCGGGTGCGGGGCTCGGTGATGGGCGCGATCGACCACCAGGACGTCCCGTTCGACCTGGTGGTGGAGACGGTGAATCCCGAGCGCGTCGCGGGCGTCAACCCGCTGTTCACCGTGCTGGTGGAGTACGAGGAGGAACAGCCGGCGCAGTTCGGCGGGACCGGTCTCACCGCCCGCCTCCTCGACGTGCCCCGCGCGCAGGCGCCGTTCGATCTGACGCTCTACCTCACCGCGCATCCGGGCGGCGTCCGCTGCACCGCGGAGTACGACGCCGGGCTGTTCGACCGGGACACCGTCGCCCGGCTGCTGGAGTACGTCGAGGACCTGCTGCGCCAGGCCGTCCGGCGGCCCGGCACCCCGCTCTCCGGTCTGTCCGGGCTGATCGCGCGGGACGAGCGGGCGCTCGCCGACCGCGAGGGCCCGGCCGGCACCGCCGAACCGGCCTGCCTGCACGAGCTGTTCGAGCGGGCCGCCGCGACGGCACCGGACCGTCCCGCGCTCGTCGGCGACGGCGCCTCGATGACCTACGCCCAGCTCGACGCCGCCGCCAACCGCCTGTCCCACCGGCTGATCCGCGACGGCGTGACGCCGGGTGACACCGTCGGCGTCTGCCTGCCGCGCGGGACGGGACTGATCACGGCCCTGCTCGCGGTGCTCAAGTGCGGTGCCGCGTACGTGCCGATCGATCCCGCGCTGCCCGCCCCGCGGCGCCGGCTGATGATCGACGACAGCCGCGCCGTGCTGGTGCTGACCGACACCGGCACCGACGAGGACCTGCCGGACACACCGCCCGCGATCGCGGTGGACCCCGACTCCCTCGCGTACTGCCTCTACACCTCCGGCTCCTCCGGCACCCCCAAGGCGGTCGCCGTACCGCACCGGGGGCCGGTCAACCTGGTGCGCTGGCAGCTGGCCGCCCACGAGCCGCTGCGGACCCTGCAGTGGACCTCGCCGGGGTTCGACGTCAGCGTGCAGGAGATCTTCACCACCCTGGCCGGCGGCGCCGCACTGGTCCTCCTCGACGACGCGGTCCGCTACGAGCCGGCCGAGGTGGCCGAGGTGATCCGCCGCCACGGCGTGCAGCGGCTGTGCATGCCGTTCACCCCGCTGGCCGCCCTGCTGGACACGGCCGGTCCGATGCCCTCGCTGCGCGAGGTGTTCTCGGCCGGCGAGCAGGTCCGGCTGGTGCCGGCGCTCACCCGGTTCCTGGCCGCCCAGCCGGAGACCAGGCTCCACCACCAGTACGGGCCGACCGAGGCGTCCGTCATCGTCACCTCGCACCTCGTCGACCCGGACGGCGGGACGGAGCCGCCGATCGGCCGCCCCGTCACCGGCGCCGTACTGCGGATCGAGGACGCCCACGGCCGGCCGGTGCCGCCCGGCGTCGCGGGGGAACTGCTCATCGGCGGCGCACCGGTCGCGGCCGGCTACCTCGGCGACGAGGAGCGGACCGCCGAACGCTTCGTGACGGCCGCGGACGGGCGGCGCTTCTTCCGCACCGGCGATCTGGTCCGCCAGAACCGCGACGGCGAACTCGAGTACGTCGGCCGGATCGACGACCAGATCAAGATCCGCGGCCAGCGGACCGAGCCCGGCGAGGCACAGGCGGCGCTGAGCCGGCTGCCCGAGGTCGCCGAGGCGGCGGTGCTGGCCCGCACCGAGCCGGAACCCCGGCTGGTGGCCTACGTCGTGCTGCGCGAGCAGGTGCCGGACTGGACCTCGGCGCTGCGGGGGAGGCTGGCCGAGACCCTGCCGGGCCACCTGATCCCCGAGGCGTGGGTCCTGCTGGACCGGCTGCCGGTGGGCGCCAACGGAAAGCTCGACCGCACCCGCCTCGCCCGGCTGGAGCCCGAGGCGGAGAAGGTGCCGGCCGACCGGTCGCCGGCCACGGAGACCGAGGAAGTGGTGCACCGGCTCTGGTGTCTGGAGCTGGGCGCCGACCAACTCCCGGTGGACGCGCCCTTCTTCGAGGTGGGGGGCAACTCGCTGAACGCCGTCCGGATGCTCGAACGGGTCCGCGGCGAACTGGGCAGCAGGGTACCGATGACCCGCTTCCTGGAAGCGCCCACGATCCGTGCCCTGGCCGCCCATTTCGGAGACCCGGCATGAGCCCGGCGCGCGCGGCGGTCCAGGAGGCCGTGACCGCGCTCCTGGGCCGTCCCGCCGACGAGGACACGCCCTTCCAGGAGCTGGGACTGACCTCGCTCATGACGACCAGGCTGCGCATCCGCCTGGAGAAGGCCCTGAGCCGGACGATCCCGCTCGCCGCCCTCACGGAGCACTACACGATCGCCGCGCTGGCCCGCTACCTCGCCGGTGCCGACGAGCCCGCGCCGGTGCGGCCCACCGCCGGCACCCCGGTGGCGGACGGCGCTCCGGTGGCGGGCGGCTCGCAGGCGCCCGCAACCACGTCCGCGCCGCCGGCGTCGCATGCCCCGGCAGGCGCCCCGGCACGACCCGCCGAGGACCGCCGGGTGGCCGTCATCGGCATGGCCGCGCGCTTCCCCGGCGCCCGCGACATCGGCGAGTTCTGGCACAACCTGCGCACCGGCGTCTGCACCGTGGGGGAGCCGGTGGCCGACGCCGACGCCTTCGACGCCGGCTTCTTCGGGATCACCCCCAAGGAGGCGCGGCGGACCGACCCCGCGCACCGCCTGCTGCTGGAGTGCTGCTACCACGCGCTGGAGGACGGCGGCTACGCGCAGACCGCCCAGGACACCAGGATCGGCGTCTACGCCGGCAGCGGCATGAACCTCTACGGCCCGCAGCCGCCGTACCACAGCCGGGCCGCCGCCACGGACGACCCGGCCGAGGCGACCGACGAACCGGTCGAGGCGACAGACGACCCGGTCGAGGCGATCGGCGACCTGATCGGCGGGCAGGGGGACTTCCTGGCCACGCGGGTCGCCTACCATCTGGGCTTGACCGGACCCGCCGTCACCGTCCAGACGGCCTGCTCCACCTCCCTGGTCGCGGTGCACCTGGCGGCCCAGGCAGTGCTGACCGAAGACGCCGACCTCGCGCTCGCCGGCGCCGCGGCCGTCCGCTACACCCCGGTTCCGGACTACCGGCCCGGCCCCGGGTACATCCTCTCCGAGAGCGGAGTCCCCCGCGCCTTCGACGCGGAGGCGGACGGCACCGTCGGGGGCGACGGGGTGGCCGTCGTCCTGCTCAAGCGCCTGGACCGGGCGCTGGCGGACGGCGACACGGTGCACGCGGTCCTCCTCGGATCGGCGGTCAACAACGACGGCCGGGCCAAACCGGGCTTCACCGCCCCCTCCGTGCGCGGCCATGCCGAGGTGGTCCGCCAGGCCCTCGCGCGGGCCGGCGCCGCCCCGGAGACCATCGGCTACGTCGAGGCCCACGGCACCGGCACCGAGGTGGGCGACCCGGCCGAGTTCCAGGCCCTCTCGGGGGCCCTGTCCGCGGACGGCCGGCGCGCGGACCGCTGCGCCCTGGGCTCGGTCAAACCCTCCGTCGGCCACCTCGACACCTGCTCCGGGATGGCCGGCCTGATCAAGACCGTCCTGATGCTCGCCCACGGCGAACTGGTGCCCACCGTCAACGTCACCGAGCCGCACCCCCGACTGCCGTGGCGGGACAGCCCGTTCACCCTCCTCACCCGGCACGCGCCGTGGCCGGCGGGCGCCACGCCCCGACGCGCGGGGGTGAGCGCCCTGGGGTTCGGCGGCACCAACGCCCATATCGTCCTGGAGGAGCCGCCCCGCCCCCGCCCCGGCGCCGGGAGCGGGAGCGCGGACCCGGACGAGGCACTGGTGCCGCTCAGCGCCCCCGACCCGGAGTCGCTGCGCCGCCTCGGCCGCCTGCTCCGGGACCGGCTGTCCGGGCACGACGGCCTCCCGGCCGGTGACGTGGCCCGGACCCTCGCCCTGGGCCGGCCGCACCACGCCTGCCGGATCGCGGTGTCCGGCCGGACCGCCGCCGACCTCGCGCGGGCACTGGACCCGCTGACGGCCCGGCCGCCCGCCGCCCCCGCCCCGCTCGGTCCCCTCGCCTTCGCGTTCTCCGGGCAGGGCGGCGGCCCGGTGGACCTGGAGCGCCACCGCGCGCACCCGGAGTTCCGGTCGGTGGTCACGGCCCACCGCGAACTGCTCGGCCATCCGCAGGTCGAGCACCTGGTGTACCAGCTGGCCATGGCCCGGCTGTGGCGCTCGGCGGGTGTGGAACCGGACTACGCCATAGGGCACAGCCTCGGCGAACTGGCCGCCCTCTGTGTCGCCGGAGCGTTGACCGTGGCGGACGCCGTCCGCTTCGCGGCGGTCCGCGACCGGTTGACCCGGTCCACCGGGCCCGGAGCCATGCTCGCCCTCGTCGCCCCGCTCGATCTGGCGCTGGACGCGGCGGCCGCGGCGGGTTGCGACCTGGCGGCGATCAACACACCCACCGCCCATGTGCTCTCCGGCACGGAAGGGGCCGTGGGCCGCGCCGAGTCCTGGCTCGACCGGCGGAAGGTCCCGCACCGCCGGCTGGCCGCGACCACCGCCTTCCACTCGGCCCTGCTCGACCCGGTCCTCGGCGAACTCGCCGCCGAGGCCGACCGCCTGGACTGGCGGCCGCTGCGCATCCCGCTGGCCAGCCCGGCCTACGGCGAACTGCTCCCGGCCGGCTCCACCCCGGACCCGGACTTCCTCACCCGGCAGGCCCGGTTCACCGTGCTGTTCGACTCCGCCCTGCGCGACCTCGGCGCGGCCGGCTGCCGCGACTTCGTGGAGATCGCGCCCCAGGCCGCCCTCGCCACACTCGGCCGGCGCGTGCTGCCGGGAAGCGGCTGGCTCTCGTACGGCCACGACGCGCTGGCCGAGCTGTACCGGCGCGGCGCGTGGCTGAACTGGGCCGCGCTGACCGGCTCCGGGCCGCGCGCGCCGCTGCCCGGCTATCCCTTCGCCCGCACCAGGTTCCCGTGGTGACCGGCGTGGCGGCGCGCGGCGAGGCCCCGCTGCTCGTGCTGGACTATCCGGGCTTCCGCCTGGAGGCGCGGGTGGACGAACTCGGGCTCACCGACGAGACCGGGCTGCGCCAGGAGGAGGTGCTGCGCACACCGCTGCCCACCACCGCCGACGCGGCCGGCTATCTGGCGGAACTCCTCGCGCGCCGCCCCGAGGGGCAGTGCCGCGCGGTGCTGGCCTACTGCGCCTCGGCCCCGCTCGCCGACGCGCTGGCCGGCCGCCTCGCCCTGGCCGGCCGCCGGCCGCCCCTGGTCCTCTTCGACGCCGAGCCCGTGACCGCCGCGACCGTGCTCGACGCCTACCGGGACACCCTGGCCCAGCTGGGCGCGCGAGCGGCGGCACCGGAGGCCGGGGAACTTACCCTGCTGGTGGACCGTCCGGAGCGCTTCCTCACCACCGCGCGCCGCAACCTGGTCGGGCATGTGTCGCACGCCCTGCGCGGCGACGGCTGCGCGCCCGCCGAAGCCGAGGCGCTGGCCGTCCAGTTGACCGTCTCCTGCCTGGACTGGCTGAACCACCTGCTCGTCGCCCTGCACACGCCCCGGCCGACGCCGGCCGGACCCGTGCTGAACATCGTGTCGGCCGACACACCCGGAGGCGATGTGCGGGTGCCGTGCGATCGCGCCTCGCTCCTGCGGGACCCGCGCACCCGCGAGGCGACGCTCTCCTTCCTCGCCGCTCATGGCGCCCTCCCCACCGAATAGGAGCACCCAGTGGAACACCCGGCCTCCAGCGCCCAGCGGCGGATGTACTTCCTCCAGCAACTGGCCGGACCGTCCCCCGTCTACCACGTGCCGGTGTGCCACACGATCCGGGGCCGGGGGGGAGGGGAGGGGGGGGGGGGGGGGGGGGGGCGGGGGGGGGAGGGGGGGGGGGGGAGGGGGAGGGGGGGGGGGGAG